>PHAD01000090.1 GCA_002841595.1 Firmicutes bacterium HGW-Firmicutes-12 | reverse complement strand
CTAAGAATACAAAAGCATTAGCTATATCTGCAGGAGTCCCTAATCTACCGAGAGGCACTTTACTCGTAATACCGTCTAGAACTTTTTCAGGCATTTTAGCAACCATAGGTGTAGCAATAAAACCAGGGGCTACTGCACAAGATCTTACGCCCTTGGGGCTAAGTTCTTTGGCCCAAGTCTTAGTCATTCCAATTACTCCCCACTTAGTTGCGGCATAGTTAGTTTGGCCAAAATTACCGTATAAGCCTACTACCGATGAGGTATTGATAATGACACCACTACCTTGTTTAACCATGATTTCAGCGGCCTTTTGACCACAGAAGAACACGCCCTTGAGGTTAATATCAACAACCTTATCCCACTGCTCTTCCGTCATGTTTAATAGACGACCGTCAGCAGTTATGCCAGCGTTGTTCGCTAAAATATCAACTCTGCCATATTTCTCCACAGCAGTCTTGAATAAATTATCAACATCAGCCTTCTTGCTAACATCAGTGGGAACTGCGAGAGCCTCTCCACCAGCAGCTATTATTTCATTAACGACCTTTTCAACTTTCGCCGCTGTTCTGGCACAGCAGACTACCTTAGCACCTTCAGCAGCATACGCTTTGGCGATTGCTTCGCCGATTCCATCACTTGCTCCTGTGATAATTGCAACTTTATCTTTTAATCTCATTTTCATTCCTCCTTATACTATATAAGCCTCTAAAAAAGCTCATCTCGATACCTACTTATTGATCGCTTTCAATAATAGCGGGGCAACAGCTTTAATATATTCCGGGGGGTACATCCTAGTTAAAAGCCCCTTATAACTTGCCTGAAAAACTTTATCCAATAGATCCTGTTCCGAAGCTCCCGCTGCCTCCATTTCCTGGATTTCCTTCCTTATTCTAATGAGTTCTTCTTTGATACGCTTATATGAATTATCAATCTCATCTTGTCCCAAAAAAATCATCTCCGTGTCATGACAATAGGCCACAATCTTAGCATCCAGTTCCTTTAATCTTTCTAGGGAATCCAGGGTTTTTTGCACACCTTGAAAGAATAAAGCTAAATACTCATCTATTATAGGATCATAACATCCAATAGCATCGGAGATAATTGTCGCTTGTTCCGAAGGAATAAATGCAGAAAGTGTACAAGGACTGTGACCAGGCGTAGCCAGAAACTTAATCTCTATACCACCCATTATCACTGTTTCTTCATCTTCAATTATCCTTTCAACGGTCATCGTATTGTAATCTAGAAAAGGTACCAATTCCTTGAATTCCCCTAATTCTTTTAGCCTAGTACAATACTTCTCATCATTGCGTCGAAAGCTGTCCACTATCCTTGACTTATTCAATACCTCTTGGGCTTTTGCTGATCCCCATACAGTTGCATTAGGAAAAATATGTTTCATGTAAGGTAAACCGCAAACATGATCCCAATGAGCATGTAACACGACAAGGTGCCCAATATCTTCATTCTTTACGCCCAATTCCCTTAACTGTTCTTCAATTAATGGTACAGATGCACTGACACCAAGATCTAATAAGGTGCACGGGTTTCCTAACACTAAATATGTTAAAAACAGATCTTGTCCCAACACAAACAGCTTATCCGTAAGCTGATACGGTAACTTGCGCATGGTGACCTCCTATCAGATAAATATATTCTCAGGGTCAGCCACATTACGCAAGATATAAAGTTCATCCTCAGTAGGCGGTATTACCTGATCGGCTTTAGAAGTATCAATAGCAAAGCCGGTATTTTCCTTGATCATTTCTAGTGTTACTCCTAGATCAGCATAATACTCGGAAACATACATTACCTTCGTTTCTTCTTCAAATTTCATTATTCCCATAGTAGTAACAACGGCTTCGGGTCCACCCCACAAGCCCAGCTCTTTTCTGTGTACTAACCTATCCTTTACACGTTTACCATTTTCATATGGATGTAGCATCCACCCTGGAGTTGTCAAATAGTCTACCTTTTCTACCAATCTTCGAGCTTCATGGGCAATTATTATTAAGTTACGTTTTGCCATAGCACCAATATCACTCGCACCACCCGAACCTGGTAGACGTACATTGGCGTTTTTATACGTTCCTAAACAAGTTGAATTCAAATTACCGTATTTATCAACCTGGGCGCCGCCTAGAAAGCCTAGATCAATTCGACCTTGTTGCAAAATCATTCCCATCATCTGTACGGGGTCTGCCACCCAGGGTGCTCCTACAAAACCTCTAGGATCAGCAACACAAGATGGCAAGGCTAAGGGATTACTATCAAAAGGTCCAGCTTCCATAAGCATTACAGCATCTTTGGCATGGCAATTCTTTGCTATTATGGCTGCTACCAACGGCATACCTGTTCCTACAATTACCTTATCTTCATTCCTAATCTGTCGGCTAGCATGAATAGCCATGGCCTCTCGCAGGGTATATTTTGACATGAGTTTACCTCCTTTTACGATCCTAAGATTTTCTTTTCAGCCTTGGATTATATCCTAACCCTGGATCAGCCCGTAGTGAAAAAATCTTCTTAACACCCAACTTTTCTAAGTAAGCATCGTGATCCGGTAAATCTTTAATCCATTCCTGCAGCCATTGCACGTAAGTATCCTCCTTTTTCGTGCTGTCAACCATGCGATTAAAGAATTCAAAATCCAAATCGTACATTCCCTGCACCGCGGTAGGGTGTCCACCATAAGGAACCTCAACAATGTCACTGATAAACTCGGCGGGAATACTGTTCAAATCAGGCTGCTTTTTAAGATAATCTTCTGAAGTAATCTGCTCTGTGGTAACTATAGTCTTTTTAGCCGCAAGCGCCCCATAAAAGTCCATGAATAGACCTCCATGAATACGCACTGTGCCTTCTTCCCCAACCATTGGCACATGAATAATACAATAATCTGGTTTTATAGCTGGAATAAGCAGGAGTTCCCCCTCATCCCAGAAGGGATCTTGAATAAATTCCACTTTTTTGTTCGGTAATTTTTTAGATTTGCCTCGCAAATCAGCTAAGAGATCATGTTCAGGATCAATAATCTCCGTACCCTTTAAAGATTTGGTAGGAATAAAAGGTATTCCCATAGCTCCTGCCAAAATTCGCAGAGCTCCCGTTTGTACTGTCCAGTCGTCATGTAAATACCCAGTTTTTTCCAAGCCACCCTTTTCAAAAGCACGCCTAAAACAATAAGGAATTCCCAAGACTTCGTGCCCAATAAAGTTCGTCTCAGAAATACCAACTAGCCCTGCCCCAATAAGCAGATCACTTTCCGGGCCGCCCGGATTCGAAACAAGATGCAAATCCTTTTTACCCTGTCTAATTATTTCGAATACTGCTGCCATAGGCTTTCTGGTTACCGTCCATCCACCAAATAAGATAGTTGCCCCATCAGGGATCTGTGATATAGCCTCCTGCAATGTTTTAATCTTCGTTTTCTTCGTACTATTCTTACTTTCTGAAACCATATATACACCTCCTGTCAAGATTTAAATAATTAGTTTTTTCCTCCGCTATGGTACTACCATTAATATTATAGTTATATTTACTATGTGTCAATAAAAAAAAGAACCATCAGCCCCAAAGGAAAAATAGTCAGTTCTCATTCTCTTTCAATGTAATAACTGTGATTTTCCTCTTAAAACGCTGTATGACGTGGTGAAAGGTCTTCCCGAATGTCAAAGAAATAACGACATTGCCCATGGCATGTAACGTATCGAAGGGAAAACTTGCAACATAGGTAGCAAGAAATGTTTTCATATTTAAGGGATATATAAACCCAACCCAATGCCAGATGTTCATAAGCCAACCAAAAATATAACCCCAAGAACATGCTAATATTGTAAATTTCTGCAGATTAAACTCTGTATTCCGCCGCGCTAATAAAGCCGCAGCCACACCACCCATGCCCCAACAAAACATTTGCCAGGGGGTCCATGGTCCTTGTCCCAAAAAGAAATTTGAAGCTAAAGCTGCTAGCGCCCCCACTACAAAGCCAGATTGCACACCGAAAACCCACCCTGTGATCATCACCAGAAAGGTAGTAGGCTGAATACCGGGAAGTATGGCAAAGGGTACCCGTACAGCTGCCGCTAAAGCTGCCATCGTGGCAATAAGCGCAATTTCTTTGGCCGAAGGACTGTGTCGTTCAAAACTCCTAAAGAAGGCAGTAATAACTAACCCTAGAAATAGCACGCTAATCAAAGCCCAATTAGCCGTAAATAAAGGATTATCGGAAATAAGGCCTAGCCCCAATATACTCAACATTAAGAAGATGCTTAAAATAAATATCTTATCTTTCAATATCTATCCTTCTTTCCTTATCTATCCAATTAACTGTTGCTCCCATCTTTTCTGAGATATAGCGTAAAGGAACAAGAGTTCTTCCTTCTTCAATTATTGCAGGGGTATCCAGTTCTTCCGTGGGCTGACCGACTAGTAAGTTAAAGGTCTTACCCTGATAAGTTATATCAATACTAGAAGACTCTGGAAGCCAACGAAAACTAGCACCCAAACATTCCCCTACAAAGCGTAACGGAACTAAAGTTCGATTATTGATAATGACAGGCGGAACATCAAGTGACTTTTTCTGTCCGTTCATAATCGCTTCTTTATTACCTACTGTCAGGCTGATTTTTAATGAGTTTGCCTTAATAAGAGCAAAGTCAATATTAACCGGAAAGGGTTTTTTGGATAGCGCTATGATGGCATAAGAAGTCATTAATACAGGTTGCGACTTAAGTTCCCTTGTCCAATTAAAAGACCCATCATCATTTTGAAAGCTTAGTAAATGTTTAAAAGTATCTGTCGAGTCTTCACCAGCTGCAATAAGTCCCTGGATAACCCAGGAATCTGCGGCTGTATTGCTTTTTTGTCCTGTCCACGTATAACCACCGTCATCGTCCTTCTTGCTATTTAAATACGCTAGGGCTTTTTGCATTGTCTTGGAACTCGCAGATTTTTCCCCTAACAACACAAGGGTTGTTATCGCTATACCCGTATCATCGGGATCACTTTCTAATCCCTTCGCCCAGCCAAAACCCCCATCTACGTTTTGACAGTTACGGAGCCATTCCAGAGCTTTTGCCTTTTGCGGTATTTCACAGTCGCTTGAGACTAGAGCTAAGATCGACCACATGTGCGCATTGATCATCTCCTGCTCGCCTTTATCATATTGGGCAAAGTGTCCATTAGGTTGTTGAAAAGACTTGATTCTTTCCACTAAGTTAGTGACGTTATAGGTATTACCCTCTTCTCCTGCCTGCAAAGCCAAAAGCGTTCGGGCAATATCTGTGGTTGCATTCAAAGAAGCAGTTCCTAAATTAAGATAGTCCACGGGACTATGTCCGTTCTTTACCCATCTTCCGGAATTAACGTCTTCTCCTGCTGCTTTTAAGGCCATTGTAACCCATGCAGTGGTAAGTTTGCTGCTGGAGCGACCTTTATCACTGGAAAATCCCCCGTCGATATTCTGCATCCCCGCAAGGTAATTAACTCCACTATTGACTGCCGTGACGGAAAAGGCATTAGCGGAGTAGACTACAGCGGAACCACTAACCAAAAATAGAAAACAAAGGAATAGAATCAAAAAAGAAATATAAAGTGGTTTACGCATACTTCATTCCTCCCGTTTTGACAAATATCTTTTTAGTGCTTTTTCCCCATCTTGAAGCGTAACGATAGAATCATCTATTTGATAAAACAATTTACCAATTTGAGACGAGTAAAATGTGGAACGACTCAGCATCACGTTTTTGCTACCACTTGCCACAATCTGCCCACGACTTAAAAAAAGAATTTCCGTAGCATACTCTGCGGCAAACTCCACATCGTGGGTTACCACTAAAATTGCATGTCCTTCTTGTTGTAAGCTTATCAGTAATTTCCCAAGTATTTCTTTCATTTCGTAATCCAGCCCCCGGGTAGGTTCATCCAAAATGATTAATGGGGGATCGGCAGCCAGGATTGAAGCTAGTGCTACCCTTTGTCTTTCGCCGGTGCTCAAATCGCGAGGATTAGCTCCAGCAAAACGAGTCAAAGCGAACTTCTCCAGGAGGTCTTCTATTAGCGAATCATTTTCAATTGCTAGATTCTGCAAAGTAAAGGCGATTTCTTCTCTCACCGTCGGTTGAAAGAGATAATCGTTGGGATTCTGGGCCAAATACCCCACTGTTCCTGCCAGTGCTTCGACCGTTAATTCCCTGATCTCCCTATCCTTTATTTTTATTTTCCCTCGGGAAGGCCGAAGGAGACCTCTAATACTTTTCAGCAACGTCGTCTTACCAGCCGCATTTTCTCCCATGATGACAAGAAAATTAGTCGGATCAAGAGTAAGACTGATATCTTTTAAGACCTCGTGGCCATTATCGTAACTAAACCATAGATGATCTATTTCTAAGAGATGCTCTTTCTGATTAATTATAGGACTATTTATAGTCTCTTTTTGTTCAAATGAGACTACATCCGGATTATAGCAAACGGATTTCAGCATCTTTCTTCCTTCTTTGACCGTCATAGGAACTCGAGTGAATCCTGCCCCCGCAAAAAGCTTAGCCAGGGGTGGTATAAAAATACTTTTATTGGCAGCCGCCCATCTTGCTGTCTCTTCTTGTTCGATACTATTGTGAATAATTCTACCTTGCTCCATAAACAAGATCCTGTCGGCCAAATGAAAGCATCTTTCCAGTCTCTGTTCAATCAAGATTACAGTAATCCCATTATCTTCATTAAGCCTCCTGATCATGGTGAGAATTTCCTCGCCAGCCACAGGATCGAGTTGAGAAGTAGGCTCATCAAGAATTAATATGTCTGGCTGCATCGCCAAAATTGAGGCCAGCATAACTTTCTGCTTAAGTCCTCCCGAGAGCTGGGGAATACTCTCCTTTAAGAAGGGGTGTATAGATAAGGCACTGGAGACTTCCATTATTCTTCTCTTCATTAGATCAACTGATAATGCAAGATTCTCCATGCCAAAAGCTAGTTCCAGTTCAACACTTGTCATGACCAACTGATTTTCGGGATCCTGAAAAACCATGCCGATCCTTTGAACAACTCTACTTCTATCCAGATCTTTTAATTCTTCTCCGTCTAGCTTAACGGTACCACCAATTCTCCCACCGTAAAACTCCGGAATAAGGCCAGTCATAGCCCGAACCAGAGAAGATTTCCCACTGCCTGACCCCCCTACCAACAAAACAAACTCACCTTCCTGGATGGAAAGGTTTATTTCATCTAAGGCCGGCTTATTCTCGTCTGGATAATAGTATGTTAAATTTTTGATTTCAAGAACCGACATCTTTCCCACCCCCAATTCAATAAAGCCGGGAACATAAAGAATAGGCCAAGTCCAACAGCCATAGTGATTTCTGCACCTTTCACCGGCTGCAATCTCGGATAATAGCTATATCCGGTTGATCCGCTTAAAATAAGTATTAATGCGTAACCCAAACCCAATAAAATCATCATAATCACCATATAATCTCTGGGCCTGCGTAAGACTTCGCGATAGCAGGTCCTCCGAGTTGACCCGTAGCCTCTTGACTGCAAAGATTCTGCCAGTTGAAACGAACGCTCTAGACTCGATAAAAGGACCGTATTCAAAACAGGGACATATTTTCTAATACGAACTCTAGGATCCCGGGCCTGAAAGTTTACCCCCCTGCAACGCTGAGCTTCTGTAATACGGACGAAATCACCGGCTATAAGAGGAAACAGCCGCAGGGAGATACTTAAGGTCAACATGGTTTTGCTTCGTCCTCCACCCAGTGCTTTTAATACCCGATCCGGGTGAACGGCATATGTTAAAAGGCAAAAGGCTCCCATCATTACCAGCAAACGAAGTCCCATTCCAACACCGTAACAAAGGGCCTCCAAAGTTATACGGATTGTCCCGATGATGGGTATTCTTGGTCCTTGAATAAGGATCGTAGCACCCGCATGTACAAATAGTGCATTTACCAGAATAATGAGGAAAATTAACATCAGGCTAAATTTAAGATAGATCAACCACTCGCGGATAATTCCAGCCGATAGAATAACCATGTTAAGAGCCAAGAAAAGGCTGAAGAGATAAAGAGGATGCGAAAAAATCAGGCATAGTAAGACCACAGCCGCAATATAACTTAAGGATACTTCACAGCATAGGCTCTGAAATAATTTGTAATGTTCCTTATATGCATACATGACGATTACCTCATTAGAGGAAGTTTAATAATCTCTTCCGGAAGAACAACAGCACCATAGGAAGCCCATATTTGTTCTGGATGGGCGATTAAAATCTCTAAAGCGGCCTCTGTCCCACTCCTATCGGTTCCTGTGATTATCCAGAGGGGACTATCATCTCCGTTACCTTCCCCTGTAGCCATAATTACCCCGGCACTACCCTGGATTACACTAACTATCTCTCCTTTGTAATCCAATAACTCCAGTCCGTCATCTGTAAAATGAAGAAATGTCCCGTTTCGTTGATACGCTGCATTAAATTCCTTGAACCAAGAAAACTGCTCCAACGCCTTCCACTCTCCGATGGCTATAGATGGACCATTTCTATCTTTCAGTAATTCGATCGCGATCTCTTTGACACTAACTGCACAAACACCTTGATCCTGTAGGTCCTTCTGTAGTTCAACAGCCTTTTCCATTTCTTCTGAAACTGCAAGAATGATTGTCTCTTTCACCTGACCACGAAAGCCATGCAAGAACGGTTCAGGAAAACAACCAATTACAGCCGCACTCCCCTGGGATGACGTCCAAGGATGGTAATCCCACCAGACTTTTTCTCCTGGTTGGGGAGAGTAATCAAGGGCTCCACAATCTGCAAAAATACCATTTACATAATAGAACCAGTCGTTTCTTTCTCCTGTGATTCCACCATTTTCAGTATTTAGCCCATTGAGACCACTGACAAAACCACCCCCGTACGAGGTTTCGAGCTCGGCTCCTGCCTCAAGGAGTCCATCCATGATGTTAGTATCTTGCTGGTAGGTAACCTTTTTGTCTAAAAGCATTGTTTGACCATAGTTTTGGGTGACAATATATTGAACCTGTTCGTAAGCTTTGCTTTGCTCAGTATGGGAGCCATTGGAACCCTGCGGTTCCAATGCTGTGTTGTTTATTGTATCCTCCTTTTGTGCGCAGGCCGGAACAATAAGCAAAAAGCCTGCTATGACTATAATTAAAAGTATCTTCTTCATATGAATTACCTTCCTCCTCGTTAAAAGCCTTCTCTAACTCACTACTTAAGCTCTATCGTACAATTTCTATCCTTTGCGTGGAGGAAAACCAAGTTACCCTTGCTCCTAGGGTTTCAGATACAAAACGCAGAGGCACCAAAACCCGACCTCCCTTGATAGTGGGCGGTGTATCTAAACCAGGTACTGTCTCTTCTACCACCAGTTGCAGCAGTTTCTCTCCCAATTTGATCTTCACCGATCTGCTCTCTTCGAGCCACTGCACGGTAGCTCCTAGACTTTCAGCAATGAACCGTAGAGGGACCATGGTCCGATCATTAATCAGAATAGGAGGTACATCTGTATAGCCTCTCGTCCCATTTATCCTTGTTGTCAGCATATTGATCCCCATACTGACTTTTACTAGATTTTCTGCCTTGACAATACCGTAATAACTGAACCGTTCGGTATAGAAGGTGAAGCTTTTGCTTTTTGCATTATAGGTTCCACCTAATTTTACAGGAATTATGTTCCCTTGAGCATCTTTCTCATATCGTACTGCCGTCAGTTGAGCAATTTCTTCTTCACTTAAATGAATATTCGATAAATCAAGGGTCACTTTTACGGGTTCATTGAAACTGTTGATCTTCTCTGTAACCTTGTTCCCTTCACTGCTTTCCCTGACTATCTGAGCTGTGAGATCTACTAATTTACCGCCAATTTCAAATAGCCCGCTGGATTGACCTAGCTTGGCTTTAGCAAGAATTTCTTCCTTTTCAGAAGTAGATACTTCCTTGGCACCTATTTGCAAGGTAGCATTCCCTTCGTCCAAAGCCTTTCTTACCGCTTCCGTATAGAGAGCCGTAGGAGTAAATGTTACATCAATACCTTGGTTGGTTATGTTCATTTCTTTTTGCATTTCATTTAGCTTCCTAATGCTTTCTTGTCCTAGTTCTACCATCATATTTTCCCTTTTTTCGAGATTAATCTTAATATCCTGCCCCTTTTCCAAAGCTTCGGATATTAAATCATCTCCTGTTACCTCTACGATAGGAATTAGGAGGAGAGGGTCCAACCCTACAATATTTGCCGAGTCTGTACTATAGAACCACCAAACCTGATCGTTAGCATTCAATGGATTTCTTAAGTAGCTTATGGCAGGAACCCCCATCGTTACTCCATTGACCTTATACATCCAACCATTCATTCCCATGGGAGACTGCCCAGAAATAGTATGCATAAAATCAATAGTATCGTAGCTATAGCTAAGTCCTGTTTTGTCAAGTGCACCTACCGGAGTTATACCGACCTCATCCCCTCTGGAGTTTCTATCTCCCGCTTGCAGGTAGACAGTATTCAATGAATACAACGTCTCACCAGATCTGCCTGTTACCTTTACTTTAATCGGCGTACCTGCTGGTGGTGGAATAATTACCCCCCCTCCACCTGGCACAACAACGTTAGCTGTACCGCTTAATCCCAGACTAGTTGCCGTCACTACTGCATTACCAGCGGCTACGCCTGTAACCAGGCCACTGGCATTCACTGTAGCTTTCGCGGTATCATTTACCGTCCAGGTTGCTGTTGCACTAACATCCTCTGTTGTTCCATTCATTTTATAGGAATGGGCCGTATACTGTGCTGTGTCTCCTACCACGATTGTAGCCGTAGCAGGTGTTACATTAACCGCTAGAGCCGTAGCCCCAGCTACACTTCCACCTAGAATTCGATAGGCATCCAATGCCCAGGTGTTATCAGCCAGATTCCCTTCAGAGCCATTACTTCCGAATGTACCATCACCGTTTAAGGCATTATCCCGCATAAAGTCAATGGCACTTTTTCCTCCCACAGCCCAATCAGTAGGGCTCATACCCAAGCAATCTAGGGTTAAGATAACCTCTGCTGTGTCTATAAGCGGATCATCGGTTAAATTCTTAAAACTCCCATTGACCTGCTGTTTTCCCTGTAGCCACGTTTTCCCTGTTTCTATTGCTGTCTGCACGGCCAATGTCTGCCCGCCGGCCAGAGG
>PHAD01000089.1 GCA_002841595.1 Firmicutes bacterium HGW-Firmicutes-12 | reverse complement strand
ATTCATAATCCGGCATTCTCAGTACTTCAAGAAGAGCATCGTTTCAAAAGTATGATCAAAAAGCTGCAGAATAACTACACTCAATAGTGATGAATGATAAGGAGGAAAACTATCATGAAGTATGAAAAGGGGCTAACAAAAAAACGTATAATACTATTTGTTGCTCTTGTAA
Source organism: Firmicutes bacterium HGW-Firmicutes-12 (assembly GCA_002841595.1). Classification (GTDB taxonomy): domain Bacteria; phylum Bacillota; class Peptococcia; order DRI-13; family PHAD01; genus PHAD01. The sequence continues at coordinate 11,397 of PHAD01000089.1, read as the reverse complement.
TGGTTAGTGGGTGGATAATTTTTTTACTGATACCTTTCTTGGGGCTAACCTATGGGCAGGGGTCGTCGGTAGTTATTCTCGCAGGAGCTATGTTTACCCCAGCATTAAGCAGCATTTTGACAAGGCTAATAACTAAAGAAGGCTTTCAGAATATGTACCTGCGCCCGAACTTTAAGGGACATATTAAAGAATATCTGCTTGTTTTCTTTGGTCCGACTATTCTATTGTTTCTTAGTGGTGTAGTTTATTTTCTTATTTTCCCCGCAACATTTGATCCTGAACTTACAGTGCTGAAAGCATCGGCAGCTTCAAGCGGTTCCGGGTTATCCGCATATAGTCTTCTGCTCATAGCTGTCCTGCAAGTTATTATCATTGGTCCAATTGTCAATATTGTTCCAACAATGGGAGAGGAGCTTGGCTGGAGAGGGTATCTGCTTCCCAAATTGCGCGAGTTTTTTTCCGATAGGGCTGCCTTAGTTATTACTGGAATTGTATGGGGCGTGTGGCATATACCGGTTATCGCGATGGGACATAATTACGGAACCGGCTATATTGGCTATCCCTGGCTTGGCATTTTGGCCATGATTGTATTCTGTGTCGTACTGGGTATTATCGAAGGCTACGCATCAATCAAACTGGAAAGCGCCTTTCCTGCAGCTATGATCCATTCATCTGTTAACGCAGGGGCTGCACTCCCGATTTTACTAGCCAAAGCAGGATACAACACTCTGCTTGGTCCGGCGATTACCGGTCTGGTTGGCGGTCTCCCCTTTGCAATTTTGGCAGTATTACTGTTCACAAAGGCAGGTAATCAACACCAATATAAAAGAAAAAATCCCAAACTAGGCTGGGATTAGAAGTTTAAAACTATATTTCTATATTCTTTATTGACTAAAGATAACTTGACCATATTTAAGAATCTCGGCTAGAAAACCACTACAATCATTTCCCTCTTCGAGAAGAACCGGTTCAATTCTGTCATCAATATTTCTTCTTAACCTAAATAATAACGCTTCCTTTTCTAAAAAATCACCCTTAACGGTCTCCATTACCACTGCCACATCTATATCACTATCTTCACGCCAGTCACCTTTTGCATAAGAGCCATACAAGATGACTTTACTAGGTTTTATATGCTTGTCTACAATAACAGCATAACTTTTCACTATTTCAATAATCTGGCTTTTATCCATAAGTATAAAACCTCCGTCTTTTCAATAAGCTGTCTACATTTATTTTCACTTAATGATTTCATAAGCTTGTCTTTTACGGTTGGATATCTGGCCTCAATGTTTAATGGTTCAAGTAAATCCATCAGATCTTTTTGTTCATCAGATAGCAAATCATATATCTGTGCTATATAAATATCTCTTTCCATCCAACATTACTTTAGCTGTATCAAGATCATATTGGGCAAGTTCCAGCCAATATTCAATTTTCCCTTCCACTTCCTGATACCCCCTAAAAATACATCCTTATACTATATTTTATCACAAGCTGACATTTTGTGGAAAAGCCACTACTGAGGAAGATAGGCTACTCTTCCGCTTTGGCTTTTTAAATATTAAATCGATGTATAGACATATTTTTTCTCAACGAAAAGAAAAAAGGAACAGAGTCTATGCAATAATTTGCATAGACTCTGTTCCTTTTTCTACTATTCTATTTGTTTAATTTCTTAAAACTAAACCCCTGGATTCTAAGTACTCTTCTACAGCTGCCACATATGCAGCATAATCAGATTTATCTACTCCATTAAAAGTATTCCCTTTTTTCATCCGAGCCACGTCAGCAATATAATTACCTTTAACTCCATTGATTACATAATTGTGATTAATGCCAGCAGCCTTTAATAATTTCGTTGCAATTGCAGAAGCATCTGGATAGCCTTTTCCCTGGGCTACTTCACCCGATTCTGGCGGGTCGTTATAGTCAATGCTAATGCTTGTTGTAGTAAGGTCACTCTCTGCCCTTGTAACTTTTGCTTGAACTATGGTAAATGTTAGATTGTTTATATCATCAATATTGCTGTGACTGGTTGCATTTCCGATTATGCTAATCTCTAGATGAGTTTCATCGGTCCAGGTTACTGTGTAATCTAAACCTCCAGGTAAGTTAGATGTAGTCACATCTTCTTTTGCGATATCTGCTGCCAAGCTTCCGTTAACTATAGTAACTACTATTACACCCGGGGCAAGGCTGCCATCATTTAGTACAGCTTCACTCAAGCTGATGGGCTCAGTCGACTCTATGCTAGCAGCAGGTGGTGCTACTACCTCCCAGATAGCCAAACTGGTAATACCTACATGTTCTCTTCTTGTGGTATCAGTCACCTTGAGTCGAATGGTATATCTGGGGTAACCCAGTACTGGATCTGTAGGCCATATTGTTCCTAAACTTGATTGCAGGGTGCTCCAGGGTACTCTTAGATTTACACCCTCCAAATCGTATATTCCATCACCATTTATGTCCCACCAATAACTAACAATAGAATCACCCGCTGATCTGTCAGGATCATAAGACCCACTACCATCTAAAAATAAATCCTCACCCCAAATAATTTCATAGGGGCCACCTGGAATAGCAAACGGCGGTCTTCTTGCTTCAACGGTAATGTACTTAAAGATTATGGCTTGTTGTCCGATATCATCTGTTATCCTGAGGGCCACCCTATTAGTTCCTATGTATTCGTATAGATGGCTTTGAGTAAGCCCTGTATCCTGAGTATCGAATATAATTTGATTATTTATGTCACTTTTAGCGTCCCAGTCCCAATCGTATGATACAATAACGCGATAGGGGTCAGGGTGAAATGAAGCTGAAGCATCCACTAGAACAGGGTATCCTGCAGCCACCTCATCAGGGGGTGACATAATGAAGCTTGCTATCGGAGGATTTGCCTCACCGGGTGCCACTGCAATCATCACAGCAGGAGCGGCTATCTCATTGTCATTATCTACGCCCTCAGGGAGATTTCCCCAAGCAGCTGTAAACGTATAGTCATCTGCTATGGCTGGATTATAACTATCTGTATCTGTCCAGCTTATTGGTATATCTATAACTCTATTATCCTCCAGTGTTACAGATATCGTTTCCGGCAATGCGACGATAACTTCTGCGGCACTTTGATATTGAATGTCGTTACCGTAGATAGTTCCTGTCTGCGTGATAATAATAGGTGTATAGGTTATCATACTTTTGGTCTGTATAGGATTTTCTTCAATTGTTAAAATAAACATAACGGAATGAGAATAAATATATGACTCCTTAACGGTAATAGTAACATAATAAGGGCCTCCCGAGACTGTTGGAACACCACTGATAATCCCTGTGGACGAATCAATTTGTAATCCTGCTGGAAGGTTTTGTGCACTCCAGGTATAAGGTTCCATTCCATATCTTGCTTCAAAACTAACAGAGTAATATGTATCAACATATCCAGTAGGTAACGTGGGCCTTGTACTGGCATCATAAATAATTCTTACCTGATTATCGTATATGTTTAGATTCAAATACTTTGATGCTGATACTCCGTTAGCATCTATTACGACAAATTGCGGTTGATACACGTGGTATTCACCAATTCTTGGTGTGGGTATACCACTTATTAAACCGCTTGTAGGATCAATGCTTAAACCCAATGGAAGCCCAAAGGCGACCCAGGAGTAGGGTTCTAACCCACCACTTGCTTCCATTGAAGTATTATAGTTATATGTTTTCGTTCCGTCTGGCAAAGCAGTTGTATTAATCATTAAGGTGTCCAAGGAATTATCTATAGCTAAAACGTTGACAGGCATAAGCATGGATATTAATATACAGGTTAAAATTATAAATAAACCAGACCTTAATTTATTTCTAATATTCTTCATAAAGAACCTCCTCTTTCACCTTCTATCATTTTCCATACAATTATAATGGAATGTTACCCTTTTAGATAGTTGATATCTGACTATCATTAATAAGAATAAAACCCTTTCTGTAAATAAAAAACTAGACTTAAGGTTATTCCTTGAAGCCTAGCTTCTATACTAAGTTAAAACTATTTATTTTGTGTTGTCTTATTTCGGTATTGGGATGGGCTAGCACCTACTTTTTCCTTAAATTTTCTTGCCAGATACCCGTTGTAGTCAGCTCCACAAGCAGCAAAGGCCTGAGAAATGGAAAGATCGGGGTCTGATAGTTTTTCCTTGACTTTATTTATTTTAAAATTCATATAGTATTCATGAGGCGTCATTCCTGTATGTTTTTTAAAAAGTCTCCTGAAATGAGTTTTGCTGAGACCTGCCGCTTTTGCCGTTTCATTCATATCAAATGGATTCAGCCATTGATTTTCTATGTACTCCCTTGCCTCAACAATTTCGTATTTACCCCGGTATACCCTTCTATTTATTAAGAGTGCTACTATATAGGATAGCTTATTGCTGTTATCCATAATTGGGAAAATGGTGATATCCTGAAATACTGCTTCTAAATCTAAATCCTCTATGCCATAACGTAAAGCTATTTCTTTTAAAGGCACTTTGATATCTGTTAAAAATATTGTTTCTCCCATAAAGAGTTTTTCTTTATGCGTCAAAAGTCCAAGTTCAATCACGGATGGATCCTCAAATATATTATATTTCCCTATTATCATATCCGAGCTAAAAATATGGTATTCCCTGAGTAAAGCTTGATTAACCATAACTGACGTCCCGTCGGGCGTATATACTTGAATAGGATAGGGGAAGAACTCAATAATCTTTGCTAGTAATTCTTCGTTTTCAAAAGCAGATTGAAACGAGTGCGCAAGGTTACTTCGCTCTTTATGAACATTATCATCCACAAATCTTTCCCCCTGTTGCAATAAACTGAGCTACTCCTAATTAAACTACAGTTTCATAATAGCATCATAATTCGATTTAGTAAATTTATTGTGAAATCAGATGGCTTATATTTACAATGTTTTTGCCAATATAGAATTAAAATGCTGGTAAACAAGCCGCTTGGCCCCTTCGTTATAGCAAAATAAAAAGTACAGTCCTAAAGCCTGGAGACTGTACTTTTATTCTCAGTTATTTAATTGCTATAATTGGGTTTAAGTAGGTAGAATACCCTGTAGATCATGAAAACATATCATCACCTTATTGGCGCTCATCGTAAGGTTACAACCTTATAATCTATTCAAACACAATCTGGGATTATATGGAATTGGTATATGAAGTGAATCTTATGACTAGTTATTTTGACTAAATATCAATCTACTAAATATGCTTCAATTGTTTCGCCAATGAAAACATCAGTAGCTTCTATTATGTCCAAGAATTCTTCAGCGTCAGCACTTGTCATTGTTTCTCCTGACAAGCCATCGCGCACATATTCTAAAGCTGCTGTATATTCAAGTAAATCCTCTGTTAATTCAGTACCCTCTACAACTAACCCTTTCTCATTCATAAGGTCAATCATACCTTGAAAGTCTGTATTCACTCCATTAAACATTTCGACGAGCATATCTATCATTTCTTCCTTTTGCTCATCTGTAGCATAGCCTTCTTCTGCATCATCTTCTACCGTTGCCGCAATAGTACTAATTGTGATACTGTCAATGCAAGCTTGTAGATTTGTGGCTAGTGAGCCCTCTGTTTTATCAGTTCCATAGGCTAAACTTACAACATATATTTTATTGCCATCAGTAAGCATAACTAAGGCCATGGTTAAAGGACTGCCCTTTGGAGTTGTTAAAGTTAACTTAGAGACAAGAGCTTCTTTACCATTAATTTTTTTACCATTTTCAAAGCTTTTAATTACAACATCTTTATACTTGCTTTGGTAGGTAGTTAAAACGGTTTCCTCATTCCAGTCAGAAAGTGGGGTTCCACCAACTTCTACCCCAAACGATGCTACATCACCTGTTTCCATATTAACATAAATAACTTCACTTTGCTTTGTCATATCACTTGGAAGCTTAAGGCTAATACCTAGTTCAGTGGTGACATCAACCAAGGCCACTGCTTCACTAGGAGATTCTCCACCACAGGCAGCAAGGCTAAGTACCATAACCAACGCGAGAATAAGTAAAAGTATTTTTTTCATAGAAATTTCCCCCATAAATTTAGTTTGAATATTATGTCACCCAGGCCGATTAGCTGGTCTGGTTGCCTGATTCCAGTTACACTGTCTGCGTTCCACAGTCCGGACAGAATTTACCCGCTACCATTTTGCGACAGGTGGGGCAGAATTGATCAGTGCCTGCGGTCGACTCCGCTACAGCAGGCTTCATAGGCTTACCACACTCCAGACAGAACTTCGCTGGGGTAGTGCTGGTAATTCCACAGCCCGTGCAGACAGAGTTAGCGGCTTGTGACACTGGTTGCTGTGCCGCTGCGGTTGCTCCGGCCCCGGTCATAGCACCAGCCATCTGCTGTGCCATCTGCGCTCCCATCGCCAGCTGAGCACCCATCGAGGCAATATTATTACCGCCGCCGGGGGAGTCAAAGCTGTCTGCCATTTGTACGGCAGCATATTTGCCAACATTGCCTACAAAGGACTGTGCGGCAACTCTTTCGGCCATTTGCTGAACTTCCGCCGGGTAGTTGATGCTAAGGATGTTGACATCAACGGCACCAAAGCCAAAATCTAATAGCTCTTTGTCTAATTCTACATTGATTGCTTGCCCTAGCATACGGCTATTCTGCTGAAGGCCAATGAGTGCATTTACGCCAATGCTCTGCTGTCCTCCTAAAATAGCTTCGGCAATCACAGGGTTCAGCTCACCCATAATACGCTCGGAAATATCCTCTAGTGAATAAGACTCCTTTACGCCGGCAACCTTCTCAATGAATTTTTGGTAATCACGAAATTCCAAGATCAGATTTCCGTTACAGCCAACGGGTATTCCCGAAGGAACCTCCGGTGTTGGAATCATAATACGCTGACGGGTGCCCCAGGGCAACAGGAGCTCCTTGCTATTAACAAAATAGACCTCTGCCCGCATTCCTGTATCGCCTCTCAGCTCAAAGACACCTTTGAGTGTGGAGAGAAAGGGAACAATCTCGGAAGCTATATCGTAACTACCCGCCTTTTCAAACACGCCCTCGATTACACCGTTTGCATAGAAGATTGCCTTTTGTCCCGCACGAATAACCAGCTTCGCACCTTTTTTAATTTCTTTGGCAGGCCACTTAAAAAATAACATATCTGCTCTGGATTCTTCCCATTCAACGGTATCCTTGCCTTGTCCAAACCATGCCATAAGTTCTTCCCTCCAATCTTTTTACATCCTAATTATTAGATAACGAATAGTAGTACACCAATAATGATAATTCCTATAATTATGGCTCTTGCTATTTTCGGAACGCTGTAGGGTCGACTCCCATCAACCACTCCTGTTTCGCCGTTAACGAAGTAATTGTAGGTTTTACCTTTATAACCAAACACTGAAGCCCATATTGGCAACAGTAGGTGCTTATATGTAACGTTGGAATGTTTGGTGTTAAGGGTGCTCACCTGAGCTGTATCGTACCTCCGTCGTATATCCTGCTCCGCAAGAGAGCGAAGCTCATTCTCCATAATTTTTTTTGCAACTTCAAAGGCCTTGTCCGCCTTTATTGTATAAAGCTCTGCATGAAACCCTGAGAGGTAGGAGGTGGCAAAGGGCTTTGTGCTCCCCACTGTATTAAAGGGCATAACCCCTTGAATATCTTTTTCCTTTTCCGTAGCGCAGATTTGTACATCATCAAAGCTTTTGCTCACTACGCCCGAAGTAAATGTCCAGTCGGTTACCGTTTTAGTTCTTCCTTCACTGTCTTTTTCGGTTCGGCGATTGCCACCTTTCCCAGTATAAGCAGCTATCGCCGTAGCATCATAAGTCCAAAAGGGCAGGTACATTCCCTTAAGCGAGCCCTCGCCGCATTTCTTCTTGAAGTCATTGGGTGCAAACCATCTTGACTTTACCCACTCCTTAAATTTCTGCCCGGCTGAAATTTTATCAATCTTAAAGGGTACAATCCCCTCCGGTGGTATTCCTCCCGCTTGTTTTACGGCTGCCACCTGCGTTGAGGAACACATCGGACAGGTAGTTGCTATCTGGGACTCCTCAAAGGTAATTTCACACCCGCAGTTTTGACAATGCACCACTGCTAGGCCCTCAAAGGCAATAGAGTTTTTCTCCCGCTCGGCGTACTGACTAAAGTCATATTCCAAAACCGCTTCCGACAGACTCTCTATGTTGCTTTCCGCTTTACACGAGGCACACCTAAACTTTTCACTCCCGATGTCATACATAATAACACCACCACAATTTGCGCAGACAAAGGTTTGTGTGTCTACACCAACCTTTTCCGGAGCGTCCTTTGCTTCCATCTGTTTTTCCATATAGTACCCTCCACTTCATATGTAACTATTGCTTGCATGGTCATTCCCGCTGAATAATTATTTTTTCTCCCATTAGCTCGCCTGCATGAGATGTCGCTTTTAGTAATGAAATGTACCATCACAAAATAACTCTTGCCTTAAAAACCCCGTTCTCTGCGGTAAAGGAATAAAGTCCGCTATATTTTTGCACGGTAGCCGCTATGCTTTTTGTACCAAAACCGTGGTTATCTTCTGCACTTATGGGCATATCCTCTGCGAATATGACCTCACCGCTGAAGTTGTTCGTAACTTGAATAAACAGCTTATCATTTTTAGACTTGCAGCTAATATTTATCTTTCTAGTATTGATATCTTCGATATTCATACAGGCATATATAGCATTTTCTATGGCATTAGCTAGAATAATGCACAAATCCATATCTGAAACTGCACAGTCTTGAGGAATATAAACCTGCGACTCTACCAGAATATTTTCATTCTTAGCCATATTTATATAAGAGGACATAATCAAATTCACAACATCATTGTTGCAATATTTTTTTATCTCTGTGTCCTCAAAATTTGACTCAATTTCCGTAATATATTTTTTTATTTCTACAAATTTATTCTCAGCCAAATAACCATTTAGCAGGTTCAAATGATGACGCAAGTCATGGCGACAAATAAGCATTTTTCCCTCTGCTTCTTTTATTGTTTCATAGCGAGCCTGTAAGGCAGACACCTGCATTGCTAAGATATTCTGTTCATTCTGTAAAATAAGCTGTTCTCTGGTTTGTTTAAAAAAACGTAAAATTAACACATAAGCTGCAATAATCAAAATAGCAACCGTCGTATCAATCCATAATATGGGTTCTTCTCTCACCAGCTCTACGTCATACCTTCCAAGTATACAAGTAAATGCATTGTAGGAAAGTGGTATCAAGCAAAATGTTGCCCAACCTTTTTTTGTATTGCGTAGCATATAAAGAAATAAGGGACGAAAATACTTGTACACTATTAACGTCATGGGTAGATACATAACTATACAAACAACATTTAATATCAGGTCATTGTAGCCAAAGATTGCTGAAACAATCTGTCCAAGCAATATGGGAGGCGAAGCTAAAACGATGACCGTCAAAAGAACAAAAAGGAGCTTTATTCCTCTATACTTCGAAATAAACCAGAATAATATAAATAACGGCACCTGTACAAAAATAGGGTAGAAAATCATAAAGCTCTGATAACCCAAGCTAAACCAAACAAACACACCACAGACAAGTAAGATGGTCATAAATAAGCCCATCAGATAAATACCCTTGATGCGCTTTACCTCAATATCCAAAAGCATGTACATCAAGACGATACTATAACCAAGGGTAATGAAAAATTCTATCAAATCCATCATAGCTATTGCCTCCGTACTACCAAAAATCAATTATGAGGAACAAAGGCTCCAGGTCTTTTACCTGGAACCTTTGTTCTTTATGATGTTTCTATTTTACTACACTAACCGATCTACTAGCAGGGAACCACATTACCTGAGCTCCAAAGGTTTCCGAGATGTAACGTAGAGGCACCATGGTCCGCCCATTAACGATGGTAGGTGGTGTATCCATACCTGGGATAGTTGTCCCTACGGTTAGGGCTAGTTTTTCGGCACCGCATTGGAAGGTTACGGTCTTGGTCTTGTCGTTCCAGTCAAAGCTGGCACCCAATGCTTCGCCGATGAAGCGTAGGGGCACGAAGGTGCGATTGTTGATAAGGCTAGGTGGAACATCGATGGTTTTAACCGCTCCATTTAATTTAGTTATTGTATTGCCAATAGTCAGGTTCATAATAACGATCCCGTCCTTCTGCAATACGGTATAGAGGCTGAACTTGTCGGTATAGAAGGTGAAGGTTTTATTTACAGGATCGTAGGTTCCGCCTAAAAATACGGGTACGATTTCACCTTGCTCATTTTTCTCCAAGCGGGTCCCCGTTAGCTGGCTGATCTGCTCCGGCGTCAAAGACAATCCTGAAAGGTCAATGGTGACAGCTACCGGTTCGGCAAAGCTAGTGATGCTCTCTGTGCTGGTACTTCCGCTAGAGGAAGTGGTGCTAAGCTGAGCGGTGAAGTTGAAGACCTGCCCACCGACCTGGAAGACACCCGTGCTTTGACCCAAGGGAGTGGCGGCTAGGATTTCCTGTTGCTCTTGGGTTGTTACGGCCGCTGCGCCGATTTGCACGGTGGCATTATTGTTCTGTCCGCTAATTTGGGAAGTCTGCAGAGATTCTGGGGCAAACTGCAGGCTGACACCCTGACCGGCTATATTCAGTGGCTTTTGCAATTGGGATAGCTGACCTATTACGTTTCCAGTGATATTGGCTTGACCTGTTGCTGTAGAAGCTAGTTCTATTTTCGCTTCACCAGTTTGCTGGAGACTAGTTTCTAGTTTCTGCTCATCAGGTGTCGTGATGTCATTGAGAATCGTTGCAGCAGGGGTTGGGCTAGGGGTACTGTCTCCACCTGAATCTCCTCCGCCGGACCCGCCTCCTCCTGAGGCTGCATTTACTACCTGGGTTACTGTGAAGGTCACATTCGTCATGTTGGTTGCTGATACGGTTACGGTTGCCGTATAGTTTCCCGCTGCTAGTCCATTATTTGCTTTTATGGTAAAAGTTGTACTTGATGTTCCGTCATTTAATGTTGTGATGAGGGGTTGGGTTATGGTAAAGCTTCCTGCGTTTGCCCCGCTTAAGGCTGTGGCTACGCTCGAAAGGTCACCTGTTCCCGTTCTGGTTATGGTCAGAGTTTTTGTCTCCTGCGTACCTGCACCATAGCCTGCCGTTACTGCTGTCATGGTCTGATCAGCAATGGCTGTGATTGTATAGGTAGGTGCTACCGCTCTTGTTACCTTGATTATATAGGTCTTAGGTGTTTTGCCTGTTTCGGTAGCAATTACCGTAACCGTCTTTTCAACGCCTGCACTAAAATCAATTGCTCCCGATACTGCTCCACTGGCTACTACTGTTCCCTCTACAGTGATTGTTCCTGCGCCTGTCGGGATAACTGTGGTGCTAATA
>PHAD01000088.1 GCA_002841595.1 Firmicutes bacterium HGW-Firmicutes-12 | reverse complement strand
TTCCCGATATATTCACCAAGAAGCCATTCCAAATATTTTGCATTAACAGGTATAACATGGTTAAGCAGTTCCTGTCGCAAAATACCAATTGTCCTTTCACAAATACCGTTTTGCCAGGGCGATTGGAAGCTGGCCGAAGAAGGTATCGCAGTAACCGCATAATGTATAATGCTTCTGCGGTCATGGCTTACAATCAAAAAAACATACAGAACTTGAAAACATAGAGTTGATACTACAAAAAAGTCCATAGACCAGATAGCGTTACTATGATTTTTAAGAAAAGTGACCCAGGACTGTCTTTGCTTATCAGTAGGAGCTTTTCGAATCTTAGGAATGTATTTGGCAATAGTATTAGGAGCAGGAGTATCCGTAATGCCAAGATTAACTAATATATCATGAATTTTTTCAGGAGAAAGTAAGGGATTTTCCTTATGTATACGTTTAATCATGGCTATAGTTTTTAAAGATATTTTCGACCTGCCCGGTTCGGATTTTAATTTCCAAAAGAACTTAAAAGCAGTCTTATACCAGCCGATAACCGTTTCTGGCTTAACAAGAATTAAAGATGCCTGCCAACCAGAGAAATAATTTGACAATAAGACCCACAAACAGCGTAAAGCAGGCGTAAAGCGTGGTTTGAAAATCTTACGGTTTGAAATACGCTCCTGCACAATTGCTAATTGACTACGAAGGGCCAATATCTCCAGGTCTTTGGCTGTATCAGACATTAACCTTGCTCGAAAAAACCAAGAAAAGAATTGTATCCAATTGAGAAAAAAACAAACCATTTGCACCAACCTCGAAAACAAGATAATACAGTTATTGTAAATATGTTATCTTAGAAAAATCAACAGGTCTTACACATATTAGGCTGTTCAAATACGATGCCAACGGCAACAAAATAAAAGAACTCGATGCCATAGGCTATGAAGCAGGAGCTGGTTCAACCAACGATGAAAAAATAAACAACGGCTATGGCACCGAATATACCTACGATCTGGCGGGGAACCTTCTTACCCAGACCGATGGCAACAGCAACACCATCACCTATGAATACAACAACATAAACAAACTCAAAAAAGCCATCTATCCCGGCGATACTAACCATCCTGCAAAGTGATCTTACCCATCAATATGATCAACTGGGTAACCTCAGGAAAAAAGTCAACTCTGCCGGAGTAGTAGACCTCTACACCTACGACAACCAGGGCAGAAAACTATCCCATACCCAGCAAAAAACAAAAGGGACCCAGCACCAGATATTGACATCGTATATGACACCATAATATAATATATAAGAGGAAGTGATAAGCTTGTCGAAATGGGAAAAGCTATTAGGTAAAATAACTGAGCTGTCAAAGGATTTAAAGTTTGCAGAGCTCAAAAGAATTTTGGAAAGCTACGGTTACGAGGGTAGAAAGCCGGGTAGCGGTAGCAGTCATTGGACTTTCAGAAAGCAAGGGAAATCGCCTATCACCATCCCCGAAAATGAACCTATAAAAATTGTGTATGTCAGGATTATTAAGGATATTATTGAAAGCGAGGAGGAATGAGCCGTGAAGACTTTGGACTACTACATGGGCTTGAACTATAAAATTGAAATTGTAAAGGACCAAACCGAAGGTGGGTATGTGCTATCGGTTCCCGAATTAAAGGGTTGCTTAACCTGTGCCGATAATTTGGAAAAGGGTATGGAATTAATTAAGGATGCAAAAAAGCAGTGGCTTATGGCGGCATTAGAAAGCAAATATCAAATAATGGAGCCTAATGCCCTGGAGGATTATTCTGGACAGTTCAAGCTTCGTCTTCCTAAGTCCCTCCATAAGGATTTGGCTGAGAAATCAAAGCAGGAAGGTATCAGCATGAATCAATATTGCCTTTACCTTCTCAGCAAGAACAGCAGTTTACCTGCTGAAAACAGATAGTAACAATTTGCCAATGAACTGCAACAATAGCATCTGATATTCTATAGGGAGATTTTTCGATCTTTAATGAACATGAGCGGATTGTAAAAAAGAGAGCTGAGGAGCAACATTTATAACGTAACGAAAAGTTATTGCAAGCGCCGACCCGTATTACAGTGATGAAAACCAAAAAAAGACTAAAGAAGTCAATTGATGCTTTAAATTCAGGAAAGGGTACTGTAAAGGTGATATTAAAGCTATTGCCGAGGGTCATAGTATTTTAGATAGAAAAATAGATAATTTAGATACAAAAGTAGATAATTTACAGGTAGAAATAAATGACATGAAAAAGGATATGGCTATAGTTAAAGAATATATTATTGGCGTCGACATCAAGCTAAATGAACATGAAAGTATTTTAAAGAGAGTAAAATAGATTTTTATATCGATGATACAACCCGTTAAGAATGGTTTACTTACCAAAACAGTATCCACAGAAATAGTTTCAGTAGGTTTATCTGATCGTATACATAAAAAAGCATATGCATCTTATCATACCAAAATGGGCTTTCAAGTACTTTTTTTGTTATCTTGAACCTCTAATAAGCCATGAGTAAATGGCTTATGTTATTTTAAAGCTACATATTATTACTTTTTGAAAAGTTAGAATTTTATAAAAGAAAGGAGGGGAGATTAGATTAGCGCTGACTCAACATCAAAATCTGTTGAAAGGTGTGGTTTATGGACATGAAAATGAATTCAGGTTATTCATCAGGTATCATTGTAGGTCTATTTGTAGGAGTGGTTCTTTTTCTTGGCGTTGTTAAACTAATTGCAATTTGGTAAAGAGGAGTTGAAACGGTAAAAAGTGTAGTTAAGAAAGGAGTGGAGGCATGTATGAGCAATAGGAGAGATTTTATTAAAGGGATGGCAGCAGGAACAGTTGCCGGTTTCTTTGCCACAAAGGGCGTTACATCCTCTTTGTTCAGATCCGCGTTGGTTCCGGCGAAGAATAGACAAGAAACTGATATCGGAGAACTCAAAGGTATTACCGTAAAATGCATTTCTGAAACCAGTTGGTTTGACAACAACACACAAATGGCTGATTTTAAAAAAGCCGGTGGTTCTCTCGTTACTCAGTATGATGTAGAATTCAGCAGAAGTGGTGTTCCTAACAGTTATGATGGTACCAATGCCGGGGGATATTCTACCTTAATAGAATTTGAGTTTTTGGATGGGTCCCGCAAGAAAATATTGCTGGATACCGGCTGGAATGTGGACTGGATGACTCATCGTTTCAAGGAGGAAGGCGTCGATAAGATGCTGGAGAACGGTGAAATTGAGTATCTGGTAGTGTCTCATGACCATTACGACCATTTCTGGGGTATTGAAGCTGTTCTTCAGTATAACCCGGATATCAAGATTATGATCCCTGACTCTTTCATGGAGAATAGCTATAAGTTGTTAGCTGGGGGAAGTTTCCCTAAACCGCCTATTTCAAACTCAGTTCCTCATACCGGGCAGTTGGTGAAGCATGATCTCAAAAAAGTCTACCCCTTATTTCCGGGAGTAGCAGCAGTAACATTTGACTGCCCCTGTGGGCGTGGTGTACGCGGAGAACAAGTACTCGTATGTAATATTAAGGACAAAGGTATAACTACTATTTCAGGATGTTGTCATATGGGAATAATTACCTTGATGGAGTATACCAAAGCAAACTTCAAGGGCGGCGACAAAATTTACGGTGTATACGGCGGATTGCACGTTTCGCCCTACGATAACTGGAATCCACAAAACGATGACCTGGTATTAAGTATAAACAATTACAATGTACAAAAATTGGGATGTAATCACTGTACCGGTTATATTACTGCGGAAAAGATGATAGCGGCTGGAGTTCCAGTAGTTAAAGGTAGCGGTAAAAACCTAACAAAACGTGACATTTATCTGGGCAACGGCGATGTCCTGGTATTTTAGGAGGGAATGTCAATGAAAATTGAGAATTGGGTTGAGACGCGAAAACTAGAACCTAGATGGGGTTTGTTCAGATCAGGAATATTAAATGTGGTTTTGATGCTAGCTGTTTTCTTGATACTTTGGAGGGTCTTCATGGATCCTAGAGGCTTAGTAAGATTATATACACCAATGCGGGGATATGCCTACGTCCAATGGTTGTTGATTGCTGTACTAATGACTCAGTTAGTTTTTAGATACTGGCCTTTTCAAGAATCTTCGTTTCTGGCAGAAAAACATCCCGCAGTGAAGGGTTCTATTTTCATGCTTTTAAGCTTTGCTTTTGTTATTTTGATGATTAATGTTGTATTTCAAATAGTAGGAGCTCTTAGCTTTCCCTATTTCAGTGAGGCCAAGCTTTTGTCATTAGGGCAAAACCCCTTTAACGCCTTAGAATATTCACATCAGGCTATTACCATGTTGGGTGGCTTAACAGCACTAATGGTGCCAATATGGGTGTTGCACATCAATAACTGGCCTGCCCAGAGGATTCCCAAAGCTAATGGTTATTTTACAAGTGCTGCGCTTATATTATTTGCTGCAGGGTTTATATTTACATGTACTTATCACCTCCATTTTGGCGTATTATTCTATCCTTTTCAGTATTTAGCGGCGGCATTTCCGTGGTGGGAACCGTTTGCAAATACACTATCCAGTAATTTTGTCTTAGGAATGATGATGTCTTGGACTGCTGCGTTGTGGATTATTCAGGTTACGTATGAAGGGTTCCCCTTCAAGAATATTCCTAAGCAGCCTTGGCGTGCTATTGCTGGTGTAGTAGGAACTTTCGTATTCGCGTTAATCCTGTATAGTGGCTTCCATTTTCTGCAGGAGGTAGCTTGGGGAGCTCCGGTTCGTGGTAGTGCATTGTTATCAGCGGTGGACTGGAGGTACTTACATAGCGGTGAATTATCTTTGTTTATGTTGATGATAGCTCTTATTTGGGGCTTTTATTTCAAAAATTGGCCGAAAAAGTATTCTATGGAGGTCAATTTCTTGGTAAGGACCGTTATTGTTTGTATCGGTCAATCCGTTTATATTAGGTCAGCAGGCGGGATATTCTCACCCTTTGCAATTCCCGTTAGCGTGTACAACTCTCATTGTAGCCCTTCTCTTGGCACACAGTTGGTTCTTTGACAACTGGCCGGGAGAGAAAGTTGTTAATCTAGCAGAAATATCTCAGCAATACTCCGGTAAAGCTGAAAAAAGCAAAACTATTTCGATGTAAAGAAAAAAACTGCTAGTTTAAAAAATATTATGATAAAATCCCCTAAAACCAACACCCCAGGCAGGGCTTGGGGTGTTGGATAGGAGGAGGCAATATTATGGTCAACCGGAGGCAATTTCTGACGAAAGAGCTATTTAATTTTATTAAGGATGCTTATGATGCCTTTAATGAGGAATCAGCAACTGACCGAGAAAAAGAGGAAGAGAATAACCAAGAGTATTTCCGTTCCTTTGAGAAGTGCTATCCTTTCTTGGCAGAGGTTTCACTAGAAGAATTGCAGTGTGATGCCAAAACGAGGGGTATTGATTCTTCTGGAAAGGACAAATATGAATTGGCACGATTGATATTTAACTGTGATAATGAAAAAGAAGTGGAGCATAAAAATTAGAGGAGGATTGAGTGAATATGTTTAATATGGGTTTTCCTGAACTTATTTTAATCCTGATTATAGCCTTAGTGATATTTGGACCTGCAAAACTGCCCGAAGTTGGTAAAGCCATAGGAAAGGGCTTGAGAGAATTCAAAACCGCAGTTAGCGTTACCACTATAGAAGAAAAGGAAATAGTAGAAAAGGAAATATCAGAGAAGTAAAACAGAATATAATTGACAAGGAGTACATGATGGAAGAAAAGATGGTTTTACCTGCAAAAGGACTGATGGAGGAGCTTCTTCTTTCAATTATCACACAGGAAAATGCTAAGAACAGGTTACATTTTAAATATGTCAGTCCGGAATGGATAGGTATGCCGGGATGGTATTTCTGGCCAAAGGATAAAAAAGGGGTTTTTTATATTAAACTTGACCGGGTACTAAATAGAGAGGGTGGTTTGGAGTGTATTTATATACTTTATTACTATCCTCATCCGGAAGAGGAAGACTTTGCTCAATTTACCTTGCTTGAACAAGTTGCTAGGGTAAGTGATCTTTTTAGTAAAACAGGGGTAGCCTTTAAAGAAGCCTGTCCTTGTCATAGCCATAGCGAACATGGAGAGTTTGAGGATCTAAAGGATGGTAAGGGAGTACCTACCCCTCAGGAACGAGAGTCTCTTAGCCCATGGCTTTTTCGTATTGGTAGCTTTGAGACTTTCTGGAAAGATGGTGTGTTAAAGGAGTGTGGGGTCGAAGCGCAGGTTCTATCTCGGACTTGGGCTGTACGGGACATTGAATTTTCTGGAGACGATGGGGAGGGCCATACCATCATGGAGAAACATAGTGTAGATAGGAGTTTGTCTGCCTGGGCATTGGTGGAGTGCTTTTGTATGAATTTTGTTTCTGATCTAGAGATGCTGGATATGACTTTTAATATAAAAGAAAAAAGAATAAGCATAGATCCGTATTCAACGAATAGATTATCGTATTCATTTGAGTTTGCTATGCCAATTTAGCTTTATTAATCTCAAATTATTGCACTAGGGGGTATCATGACTAAGAATACTACACAAGAAATGAGTGTTTTTAATCACCTGGAGGAACTAAGAAAGTCGCTATTAATTTCCGTTCTTGCACTTATATTTACTACGGTCTTAGTGTACATATTTCAATTAGATACTTTATTAAGAACGCTTATGGTTCCCATCGAAAAACTTGGTATCCAACCTGTAATTATTGGTGTAACAGAAGGCTTTTTTGTCCGTTTAAAGGTTGCTATTTTCGGGGGGATAATTGTTGCTCTGCCGATAATTATATGGCAAGTTTTAAGGTTTGTTTTTCCGGCTTTGTATTCACATGAGAAACGTATCGTCATTTTGCTAATGTTCAGTGGAGTTCTACTTTTTATTGGTGGCATAATATTTTCATATATGTTCGTTTTGGACATGGCCTTAAGGCTTATGTTGATAGAATTCTCAGGTGGCCTTTCTCCTTTTGTTTCATTTGAAAAGTATCTTTCATTTGTAATTATGATGCTGCTCCCTTTTGGCTTGGTCTTTGAAACACCCATTATTGCCCTGGTTCTAACACGGGTTGGGATTATAACACCGGCTATAATGAGTAAAAACAGGAAATTTGTTATTATGATTATATTTGTATTGGCAGCTATACTTACTCCCCCTGATATAATTTCGCAGGTATTCATAGCTGTGCCCATGTTTATTCTGTATGAAATAAGCATTTTTATATCTAGGATAGCATTACCCAAGAAAGAAAGTAATGACTTACCTATTGAAAAATAGAATAAAAGGGAGGTGCTTGTTTTGGCAGGACCTTTGGAAGGAATAAGAATAGCTGATTTGAGCCATGTTTTGGCGGCACCATTTACAACAATGATTTTAGCTGATTTAGGCGCCGAGGTAATTAAGGTAGAAACATTTACTGGTGATGACTCCAGGGAATTTGGACCATTTATCAAGGAGTTGAGTGGTGAAAGGGTACAAAGTGGCTATTTTATTAGTATAAACAGAAATAAAAAGAGCATCTGCATAAACCTCAAAACAGCTGAAGGTAAGAGTATTCTAGAAGACTTAATCTTGAATTCGGATATAATTATTGAGAATTTTCGACCAGATACAATGAAGAAGTTAGGATTTTCATATGAAGAGATAAACAAAATCAACCCGGCGATAATATATTGTTCAATTTGTGGATTTGGACACGATACTCCCCTTGGTTTTTCGGCGAAGCCTGCTTATGATATGGTTGCTCAAGCCTATAGCGGACTGATGAGTATAACCGGACCTGAGGGAGGTCCGCCCTGTCGTGTGGGTACCTCCGTGGGTGATATTGTGGCGGGACATCAGGCGGCAATTGGTATTCTAAGTGCATTATGGCATCGCAATACGACGGGAAAAGGTCAACATGTCGATATTTCCATGGTAGATAGCTTAGTATATATCTTGGAGAATGCGATAAGTCGCTATACCATGACGGGCGAAGTTCCGCAGCCTATGGGTAGTGCTCATCCAACAATTACACCTTTTCAAAGCTTCGAAACTAATGACGGATGGGTCATAACCCCTATAGGCAACGACAAACTCTGGGTCGCGTTTTGTAGGGCTATTGAGAGGGAAGACTTAAGCGAACATCCAAAATTTAAGTCGAACCCACTTAGGAATGAGAATAGGGTCGAACTTACAACTATCATCGCGGATATTATTAAGAAGAAATCAACATCTGAATGGATTGAAATTTTCGAGTCCTGTGCTTTGCCATATTCTCCATTAAATACGGTGGATAAGGTAGTGAATGACCCTGTAATTAATTATAGGAAGATGATAACCGAGATTGAACAGCCGGGTGTTGGGAAGTTGAAGATTGTTGGTACACCCTTTCATTTATCGGAAACACCGGGTGCGGTTAGAACACATGCACCGCTTTTGGGTGAACATACTGATGAGGTTTTGACTAGCTTGCTAAAGTATAGTCCTGAAAGGATAGTTGAGTTGCGGAGAAAAAATGTCATAAATTAAACAGATAAAACGGTGTTAATTAATAAAGGTAAATCTCGGTTTTTATAGAAATAGTTTCTTATAAGAAATAAAGATAAAATTATGGTGAAAAATATGTTTGAAGCTTTTGAAGAAATATTTGTACATTTGATGAAACATATGTCCGTAATTCTAATCTTGGTGATTATTCTTAGCAGGTTTAAGATTTTTAAGAATCTTATGCTAAAGAAGACTACAAACCTGGAAAAATATATTTTGATGGTTTTCTTTGGTTTGATCTCTATAATTGGTACTTATGGCTTTAATGTTGAGAACGCTATTGCCAATACAAGGGCTGTTGGAGTTATAGTAGCCGGTTTGGTTTCAGGACCGGTAGTAGGTATAGGGGCAGCGTTGATAGCCGGAGTCCACCGCTATTATTTAGGGGGATTTACCGTCAACGCTGCCTTCGTTTCTGTTGTTTTACAGGGTTTTTTAGCAGGTATGTATTATAAGAAAATTCATAAAAGAAATAACAAGTGGTTTTATGCAATGATACTTGCAGCCCTATTGGAGGTACTCCATTTTATCATAGTAATCCTGATGTCAAGACCGGTGCTGGAAGCTTTGGAGATTGTAAAGCTTATCGGTCCACCAATGATATTAATTAATGCTATTGGAGTCGGTATCTTTGTGGCAGTACTGGAAAACATCTATAATGAACATGGTAGAATAGAGGCTACAGCCACTCAGCTGGTACTAAAAATAGCTAATCGGACACTACCCTATTTAAGGCAGGGTTTGAATAATTATTCAGCGCAAAAAGCCGCGGAAATCATTCTAGAGATGGTAGATGACTTGGCAGCAGTTGCTTTTATATCCCAAGACGCTTTATTGGCCTTTGTAGGAAAAGGGAGTGAATTTCACTCTCCTTTAGGAAAGGATATGCATACCAAAAATATTTTAGATGTAATGAAAAGTGGCGATTATTTAATCTCGCAGAAAAAAGAGGAAATAGGTTGTCCCGAAAGTGATTGCCCTCTCAAATCTCAAATGATCGTCCTACTACATGAGAAAGATAAAGTTGTGGGAGCGTTAGGGATTTATAAAACTGATGAGAATAGTATTACCTCTTTTGAGATTGAATTGGCTTTAGGATTGGGTCAATTGTTTTCAACTCAAATTGAGATTAGCAAGGTTCATCAAAAATCGGCTTTGCTAGCTCAAGCGGAGATAATGGCGTTACAGGCTCAAATAAATCCGCACTTTCTTTTTAATGCACTCAATACAATTGTCTATTATTGCCGAAAGAAGCCTGAGACGGCTCGAGATCTTTTAATTCATTTGGGCGATTTTTACCGTAATAATTTAATGAAGTCAGATATGATGATTGATTTAATGACAGAAATAAAGCATGTCGATTCCTATGTTAAAATAGAAATGGCAAGATTTGGTGAAAGACTAAAGGTTCATTATGAAATTGATTCAATGTGCAAATGTATGGTTCCCTCTCTTATTCTTCAACCCATAGTTGAGAATGCAATTAAGCACGGGATACTACCCAATAAGATAGGCGGAGTTATTACTGTATCCGGGAGTATCTCCGCTAATAATGATAGATGCGTTTTAACTGTTGAGGATAATGGCGTAGGTATGCAACAAAACATGGTTGATAAACTCTTGGAATATAACGCTGAGCGCAAAAGCATTGGCCTTTGTAATGTGCATAGTCGATTGAAAAACTTCTACGGAGAAAATTACGGGTTAAATATTGAGAGCTGGCCAGGACGTGGTACTCGCGTTACTATTCCAATACCTTTGGGAAAGGAAGTGCGGTAGGATGCTAAAGGTATTGCTGGTTGACGATGAATTCCCGGCAAGAGGAGAATTACAGTGCCTGTTAGAAGAGATAGGTGGCTTTAAAATTGTCGGTGAATGCGAAGACGGAGATGAGGCCCTAGAGTGGATAAAAGCCGAGAACATAGATGTGGTATTTTTAGATATTCAGATGAGTGGCAAGGATGGGCTGACCACAGCCTGGGAGATTATTCAGATCCAGAATCACCCCAAAATAGTTTTCACAACGGGTTATGATGAGTATGCAGTTAAGGCGTTTGAGCTAAATGCAATAGATTATGTAATGAAACCATATTCAAAAAAGCGACTGGAACACACAACCAAAAAGATAATGTCTGATAAGAATATTGTTGAAAAGAAAGAAGAAGAAAAAGGAAACGAAGAAGTCTTTAATTTGTTAGACAAAGGTATGGAAAGTCAAATAGACAGAATATCTGTTTGGGCAAGTGATCGACTCGTTGTTATTGGTATTTCAGAAATATATTTTGCCCGAGCTGAGAGTAAAGGTAGGACGATGCTCTTTACCGAAAGAGGACAATTTTGCCTAAACAAAACTTTAAAGATGATTGAAGAAAAGATAAACTCATTACATTTCTTACGGACTCATAAAAGATATTATGTTAATCTTGAAAAGATAAGCGAAATCATACCCTGGTTTAATAATACATATGTGTTACTTTTAGAGGGTTGCACGGAAAAGAATATTCCTGTGAGTCGTCACTATATTAAAGAGTTTAATAGGTTATTGGGGATTTGATTAGCAAAAGGATATCATCGAAAAAAGGTACTTACCGAAACTTAAAAGTTTCAATAAGTACCTTTTTTAGTTTGAGATATTATGCTTAGATCTTGCGGGGTGTGTAATGAGTGTGTAAGAGCTCATGGGATTTATGTCCCAGAGGCTTTTCAAGGAATTGTTCATATATCTCGGTGATGGATGGGTTTTTGTGGGATTGACGTAGTTCTTGACTGGAGTCAATTTCGTAAACACCCGCAGCACGGTTAGCTTTGATAGCAGCAGTTGCCCGGAAGGGCTGGCCGCCGCCACCGATACATCCACCAGGACAGGCCATGATTTCAATGAAGTGATAATTAGATTCACCTTTTTTAATCTGTTCCATTAAGGTTTTGGCATTCTTTAAGCTGCTTGTGACAGCAATTCTTACTTTTGTACCGGCCAAATCAACTTCTGCTTCTCTAATACCGGTATATCCTCTTACGGCAGTGAATTCTACATCTTGAAGTACTTCACCGGTTACTACCTCGTATACGGTTCTTAAGGCTGCTTCCATAACTCCACCGGATGCGCCAAAAATAACGGCCGCGCCAGAAGATAAACCGAAGGGAGCATCATATTCTTCTTCAGCCAAATTATTAAAATTGATACCTGCTTCTTCAATCATTCTCGCAAGTTCACGTGTAGTTAAAACAACATCTACGTCTTGGTATCCGCTGCTATTCATTTCAGGACGTGTACACTCGTACTTTTTCGCAGTACATGGCATTATCGATACTGAGAAGATATTAGCTGCAGATATGCCAGACTTTTCTGCATAGAAGGTTTTAGCTAATGCACCAAACATCTGCTGAGGTGATTTACAGCTTGATACATTGGGCAGGAGCTCCGGATAGAACTTCTCTATATAGTTTATCCAGCCAGGGCTACAGGAGGTCATCATTGGCAGTGTGCCACCTTCAGTAATGCGTTGCAATAACTCATTACCTTCTTCGATGATGGTTAGGTCGGCTGTAAAGTTAGTATCAAATACTTTATCAAAGCCAAGTCTACGAAGGGCAGCAACCATTTTGCCAGTTGTAACGCTGCCGGGGTCCATGCCAAAGGCTTCTCCTAAAGCTACACGAATAGCCGGGGCTGTTTGTACAACCACATGGAGTTCCTTATTATCAAGGGCTTCCCAAACTCTTCCTGTATCGTCTTTTTCATAAAGAGCACCGACAGGACATACGGCAATACATTGTCCGCAATAGGTACAGGTGGACTCACTTAGGTCTTTGCCATAAGCTGTAGTGATAGTGAATTCATGAGAACGGTTAGCTGTATTTATAGCATAAACATCTTGAACGGCTTGGCAGGCTTCTACACAGCGGCCGCATTTGATACATTTGCTCATATCCCGAACTATGGAAGGGTTATTAGCTTCAATGGGTAAAACTTCTGCGGTAGGAGTGAAGGGGATTTCTTTGATATTGTATTCATTTGCGAGGTCTTGTAGCTCGCAGTTTGTATTGCGGATACATTTCAAACAGTCCATCGGATGATCTGCAAGGATAAGCTCTAAGATGGTTTTTCTGGCTTCTCTTACAGCTTTAGTATTGGTATATATCTCGTTTCCTTCTTCAACCATGGTGTTACAAGCTGTTTTGAATCTCTTTTGTCCTTTTACTTCGACTACACAAATACGGCAAGTGGCCCGTACGGGTAAATCCGGATGATGACAAAGAGTAGGAATTTTAATACCCACTTTGCTTGCAGCTTCAACAATGGTGGTACCACCTTTTACAGTTACCGGAATATTATTGATTTTTAAGTTAACATCAACATTTGGATCAACATGATGCATGCTATTCACCACCCTCTTCATTTGTAAAACAAACTCCAGCCGGACACTGTTTGTTTAGATGAGCCTCAAACTCAGCCTTGCGGTACTTTAAGCAGCTATCAAGAGCAGTTGTTGCTGCTTGACCCAGACCGCAGAAGGAAGCCTTAGCCATCGTAGTTGAAAGTTTTTTCATTAGGGCAAAGTCTGCTTCGGTAGCTGTACCCTTGGAGAACTTATCTAGAATGAATTGTAATTGTGTATTTCCTTCACGGCAGGGAACGCATTTGCCACAAGATTCATGAATGAAGAATTCGGTAACGGATTTGAGGTAATCTATGATACAGACGGATTCGTCTAATACAACCACAGCACCAGAGCCTACCGATAGTCCGTTATTACGCATTACTTTGCAGCAATAGGCTGTATCTAACTGTTCGGGAAAACCAATAGGACCGGACTGTCCACCCAAATGATAGAATTTTAGTTTGCCACCGTTTGCAACGCCTCCGCCTATCTCCTCATCAAAAATAATATCGCGCAGGGTCACACCAAAAGGAACCTCATATACACCACGGTTAGCAGCATGTCCTGACAAGCAGACCAATTTTGTACCACCGCTGTCCGGAGTGCCGTAACTGAGATATTCATCTCCACCGACTAAAACGATAGTCGGAACATTAGCAAAAGACTCAACATTATTTACGAGAGTAGGCATTAAGAATAAACCGACTTCAGCCAAATGTGGGGGCTTAATTCTTGGACGACCGACCTTACCTTCGGTAGAATTGAGCAGAGCTGAGTTTTCGCCACAGACATAGGCTCCAGCGCCGGTCATGATATGAATTTTAAAAGAGAAATCAGTGCCAAGGATATTGTTTCCGAGATAGCCAGCTTTTTCAGCATTATCTAGTGCAGATTGGAAAACCTTTTGAATTTTTCTGTATTCGCCACGGATGTAGATATAGCCTTCGTGGGAATTAAAGACTTTACCAGCAATGGTCATACCTTCAATTACACGCAAGGGATCTTTTTCTAAGAGCATTTTATCTTTAAAGGTACCTGGTTCTCCTTCATCGGCATTACAGACGATATATTTGGGGAATTCCTGTATTTCATATAGCTGTTCCCATTTTGAACCGGCTGGGTAGGCAGCGCCGCCTCTTCCTAATAGCTTGGCAGCTTTAACCTCATTGATGATAGCTACGGGTTCCATTGAAAACGCCTTTTTTAAAGCTTCATAACCACCGGCTTTTACATATTCTTCAACGGAATCAGGTTGTATTTTACCAAAGTTTACTGATAGTACTTGTTTTATTTTTGACATATTGCCGCCTCCCGATAGCTTTTTATAATATCGACAATCTTGTCTTTGGACAGATTTCCGTATACCTCATCTCCTATCTTAGCCACCGGAGCAATATCGCAGGCGCCTACACAGGAAGTATACTGAAGAGTAAAAAGATTATCCGGAGTTGTTTCTCCCATTTTAATGCATAATTCTTCTTCGAAAATATTTACAATATTTACTCCCTTTATGAAATGACATGGAGTACTTTTGCAAATCTCAATGATGTTCTTCCCCCGAGGTTTTTCAGAAAGCATTTCATAAAAAGTTATGACATCATAGATTTTTGTTAAGGGGAGGTCTAACTCAGCAGAAACTACACGGGCCCATTCCTCAACGATACAGTTTTGTCCTGATGCATCTTGAATATCAAGAAGTATTGAAAGTAGTTTTTCTTTGGATGCCTGATGAGATGCGATGATTTCACAAACATCTTTTTCGGTTAGTTGTTTACACATGCTTAAAATTATCACCCTTTCATAATAATAATAATAAAACTTAAAGTATAAAATAAGTATAAAAAATTGGTTATATGTTAAATTATAATATCAGAAATATAACTGTAAACAATTTCCAAATATTACAATGTGTTTTTTAGTACAATCATATGTGTATTTTAGCACAATCATATGTGTTTTTTGGCACAATCATATGTGTTTTTTAGCACATGACTCTCTCCTTATTATAATGATTAACTCCTGATTTTTCACCCCATTTTTTAAGATTTTATGAAATAAAATAATGGGGCATATAAATATATTGATTAAAGGAGAAAGACAAGCTAAGTTTGTCTTTTTTTTTGCATAAAAACAGTAGAGGGACAATATATATTTATATCATGATAATTATCTTTGTTGGGAGGATAGTAAATGGTTAAAACCATAATCAACCAAAAGGGAGCAACTGTTTCTCCTGATACAATAAGTGAATTTGATGAGGATACACTTCCTGGAATGGAGAATTCTAAGGAAGTAAACTGGATACAGTCACTTTCGCTTGAATTAAGAACAGTTATCTTAGAAAGCATGGGTAGGCACTTGGATAAAATAGAGGAAATCCGTTTGCGGCTAGATAGACCACTGTTATTACGCCTTGGTGATACAGAAGTGACTGTAAGCAAGGATAAAAAAGCAACTTTTAATCTGAAAAATGGAATTATTGTCACAAGTAAAGAATTAGAAAAAAGCATAGAAATTCTTAGTCAGAGTTCATTATATGCCTGGGAGGACGAGTTAAAAAACGGTTATTTGACAATACCGGGTGGTCATCGTGTGGGAGTAGTTGGACGAGTGGTTCTCGAAAATGGGTTAATTAAAACGCTTAAAGAAATCTCTGGCCTTAACTACAGATTTGGTAGAGAAGTAATAGGATGCGCAGATAAAATTATGCCCTACGTAATAAATAAAGACAAAATTTATCATACCTTAATCATCTCGCCACCGCAATGTGGTAAGACCACTTTGCTAAGAGACATAATTAGGCAGCTCAGTGATGGTGTGGAAAGCTTAAGATTTTGCGGTGTTAATGTTGGATTAGTTGATGAAAGGTCGGAAATAGCCGGAGCATTTCAAGGACAACCACAATTTAGTATAGGAATTAGAACCGACGTTTTAGATGCTTGTCCGAAAGCGCAAGGGATGATTATGCTGATTAGGGCGATGTCGCCGCGTATTGTCGCTACTGATGAGATTGGTAAACCAGAAGATATAGATGCCCTCAATCAAACGTTGCAGGCTGGAGTATCAGTATTAACGACTGTGCATGGAAATAGCTTTGAAGAAATTGAACAACAGCAGGTCTTGAATGAGCTTTTGAGCAGTAAGTTTTTTGAGCGTTTAATAATCTTGAGCAGACGCCAAGGGGTGGGGACATTAGAAGCTGTATATGATGGAAAAAGTTTTGAAAGGTTGTGCTAATGATGCTCAGAGTAATTGGGGCTGTGCTGGTTATTGGGGGCTGTGGTTATACGGGATTGAGGATTGGGGATGGTTATCGCTTGAGAACAGAAATGCTGCGTAGCTTACAAAATGGGCTCAATCTACTGGAAACTGAAATAAGCTATGCTTCAACTCCATTGCCGCAAGCCTTGTCTCGAGTTGGAGAAAAATTATCCCACGGTAGTTCTACACTTTTCTTACGAGCCGCTCAATTACTGCAGAGTAATAAAGGAATAACAGCAAGTGAAGCCTGGGATGAAGGAATAAAAATACTAAAAGAGCAAGTACCAACTGTGAAAGAGGAGATTAGTATCCTTACAATATTTGGACGTAGTTTAGGA
>PHAD01000087.1 GCA_002841595.1 Firmicutes bacterium HGW-Firmicutes-12 | reverse complement strand
TTGCCAGTATCTCATTGGTACTGTATTCATTGATTGTTTTGGGAGTATTTGCTGGGATTAACGCAACCCTTACATTGCCGGGCATTGCCGGTTTCCTCTTGTCAATAGGTATGTGTGTCGATGCTAATATAATTATTTATGAACGTTTGAAGGAAGAAATCCGAAACGGTAAGAGCCTACGCGCGGCTATTGAGGCTGGATTTTCAAGGGCTTTTTGGACAATATTTGACTCAAACGTGACTACTCTTATAGCGGCAGGAGTTCTGTTCTACTTAGGAACCGGTACAATCAAGGGATTTGCTGTTACCTTAAGTATTGGTATTCTTAGTAGTATGTTTACAGCCATAACTTTTACAAGATTTATGTTGAAAACTTTGGCTGAATCAAAGCTTATAACAAATACAAAGCTGTTTGGGGCCTAGGAGGGAAATTAGATGAAAATCATAGGCAATATGGAAATCATAGGAAAAAGAAAAATTTGGTATAGCATATCCTTGATATTAATTGCAATTTGTTTGGTTTCCCTTTTAGCACAGGGACTTAATTTTGGCATAGATTTTCAGGGAGGGTCTCTAACTCATGTTAAGTTTGTAGATGAGAGCGTGAATTCAGAGCAGATTCGTAACATTCTCGGAGAATTTGACTTGGAGAACAGTAGCATCCAAGAGGCCACAGATGGTAGTGTAGTGATAAAGACAATAGAGTTGGAGCAGGATAAACTTGGAGAGCTTTTACAAGCATTTGAAGAAAAAATAGGTAAATACGAGTTGCTTCGTAGCGAAAAAGTAGGTCCTATTATAGGTGGGGAATTAAGAAAAGCTGGCTTGATTGCTTTATTGGTAGCCTCGATACTACAAATACTGTATATTACAATTCGCTTTGAGTTTAAGTTTGCGATAGCTGCTATCATAGCCCTTTTACATGACGCATTTATAGCTTTAGGGTTTTTCTCATTGTTTCAAATCGAGGTTGATATTGCTTTTATAGCTGCGATATTAACTATCATAGGTTATTCAATTAACGATACGATAGTAATTTTTGATAGAATTCGTGAGAACCTTAAAAATAGACGTAAAGAGAGTTTGGATGTTATTATCAATAAGAGTATTAAGCAAACTATTGTACGCTCTATAAATACTTCTGTAGCAGTGCTGTTTATCTTGTTTGCATTATTCTTTTTGGGAGGAGAAACCACCAAGAATTTCTCGCTGGCTTTGATAGTAGGAGTAATAAGTGGTGCGTATTCTTCCATCTTTGTAGCTAGTACTCTCTGGTATCAATTCAAGACTGAGGAGCACAAAAAGATTGGCGTAGGCATTGAATAGATTTTTTATTTTGTAAAAAAAGGGCTGTGCAGAAACTTTAGGGTTTCAGCACAGTCCTTCGTATTATATAATCAATATATATGATCTATATTTGTAAGGGTTTATAATGCTAATTTTGAAGGAATATGGAGAAACAAAGCGAATAATAATTTAAGAGGTGATTGCAATGCAATTTTATCTGATTAGCGCATTAGTATTCTCGTTGTTAGTAGCTGTATTTGCTATTCAAAACACTGAAATGGTAGTTATTAAGTTCTTAACCTGGTCATTTCCTGTCTCTTTAGTTCTAATAGTATTGGGATCAGCCGTAGCCGGGGCTCTAGTATTATATTTTTTAGGATTATTCAAACAAGTTGGTGCATGGATGAAAATTCGCCAGATTAATCATCATAAAAGTGAGCTTGAGAATCAAGTGAAAAAGCTTGAAGCGCAACTTAATGCTGTTAAGGAAAAGATAGAGCCAAAAAATTCGAACTCAGATAAACCAAAAGATCCAAACTCAGATAAGCAAGAAGAGGTTAAACCGAAGACAGAATTAGAGGTAGAACAAAATAATAAAGAAGACGGAAAAGATACTGAAATTACTAACGTATAAAGTATCAGTAAGTATCAGTAAGTATCAGTAAGTATCAGTAAGGATAAGAGTACCTATGAAAAAGAGACACCAGTCTCTTTTTTCTATAGATAGGAATATTAAGTGCAGGAGAAAACAATGCGAGACAAAAAGATTTGGCAAATAGGAGCAACAGATACAGCAGCCGACTATCTGAGTAAAGAAGTTGGAATATCCAGCGTTTTAGCAAGAGTCTTACATAATAGAGGCATAAGATCAACTGCAGAGGCTAAAAGCTACCTCTACACGAGTGTTGACAATTTGACGGACCCTTTGGATTTGCCGGGCATGAGAGAGGGGACCCAAAGACTATACGACGCTATAAATAATGGTGAAAGCATCTTAATATACGGTGATTATGATGTGGATGGTATTACCTCGACAGCTATGCTAGTGGGACTTTTCCGGCGATGGGGTGCTAAGGTTAGCTATTATATTCCCGAACGTCTTGAGGAAGGATACGGCTTGAACAAGCAGGCTATTTTCAAGGCAAAGCAGCAAGGGGTAAATATCTTGCTGACTGTTGACTGTGGTATATCATCGAGAGAAGAGGTTAGTTATGCTTCTGAATTGGGATTGGAAGTAATTATAACGGATCATCATCAGCCACCGATAGAACTACCTATTGCAGTAGCAATAATAAATCCTAAACTAGTCGCACAAGATGTGCCCTGGTATGATTTGGCCGGAGTTGGTGTTGCCTTTAAGCTGGCCCAGGCCATAGCTGAAATGTTCGGTAACAAAAAGTGGTGCAATGATTATCTTGATTTGGTAGCCTTGGGGACTATAGCTGATATTGTTCCACTGCAGTATGAGAATAGAATTTTAGTGAAAGAAGGACTTAGGCTTTTAAATGAAATCGCCAGACCTGGGTTGAAAGCGCTACTAGAAGTCAGCGGGGATAAGGAACGAGAAGTAGATAGCCAACAAATAGGATACTATTTGGCACCCCGTTTGAACGCATGTGGAAGGCTTGGTAGGGCAGAAAAGGCAGTTGAGCTACTTTTAACAGAAGATTCGGAATGTGCTAGAATAGAAGCTCATGCTATGGATCAGGAAAACAAAACTCGTCAGGAGCTTGAAGCGAGAATACTCGAAGAGGCCTTAGGCTTGCTCGAGGAACAAGTAGATATAAGTAAAGATAAGGTTATAGTTTTGGTAGCGGAGAATTGGCATCCTGGTGTAATCGGGATAGTAGCCTCTCGCATAGTAGATAGGTATTATCGGCCAACAATAATCATATCGCTTGAAAATGGGACAGGAAAGG
The DNA here is from genome assembly GCA_002841595.1 of Firmicutes bacterium HGW-Firmicutes-12. Classification (GTDB taxonomy): domain Bacteria; phylum Bacillota; class Peptococcia; order DRI-13; family PHAD01; genus PHAD01. Next base: position 8,403 of record PHAD01000087.1, on the reverse strand, counting down.
GTTCAGGTCGAAGCATTCCAGGCTTTAGTTTATATGAAGCCCTCAAATTGAATACGGACAAGCTAATAGGTTTTGGCGGACATAATATGGCCGCAGGCTTATCTATCAAAGAAAAAATGATACCACTATTAAGAGAGGCTTTAAACCTTTATGCTGATAAGATTCTACAGGAACAAGATCTTGTGCCTGTTTTAAAAGCCGATTGTGAGGTCTCTTGGCATGAACTGTCTACCGAATTAGTAGAAGAGATTGCATTGATGGCCCCTTTCGGTTATCATAATCCTTATCCACTTTTAGTATTGAGGTCGAAGCAAATACAAAACTGCAAGGAAGTTGGTAGTAATGGAAAACACCTTAAATTAAGGGTCCAGGGTGAAAATGGCTGGTTGGATGGAATAGCCTTTCAAAAAGGTGTATATAAAGATTTAGTTGCCGCGAGTAATAGGTGTGATTTAGCAGTTGTACCAGAGATCAATACCTATCAAGGGCACTCTAAGCTGCAGCTAGTTATTAAGGATATGAAGACCTGTCAAGAGAGGGACAACCCTTTTTTACCGTTGTCTTTTTTGGACCGTTTATATCTAGATGGCGAAATATGGTTAGAGGATGAGTGTTACCGCGACATTATTAATCGGGAAGAATTTTTCACTAAAGTAGTTGGAGTGACTTTTTCCGATCGTCAGAGTATAATAACACAGATCCAGGACGGAGATAACGTAAATCTTACTCGCGAAAAAGAAAATGAACATGACAGTTATGCACTTGCTGTTTATTGGCAAGGTTGTTCAATAGGATATATTAATGCCCGTTTGGCTCGAGTGGTTTCTCCCCTTATTGATATGGGAGTGGAGTATGAAGCTTATATAACACAGGTAACGGGACGTGAACGAGATAGTCTGGGCGTTAATTTGTGTATTAGAAAAAAAGAAACGAATATTGTTTCAAGTGATAAAGAAAACATAAAAATGGGTTTGAAGGAGCTTCCTATAGAAGAAATTGAAGAACGCATCAGACAGGCGATACTAGGAGATTTTGAGTATCATGAAAAACAAAAAGAAGCTCTTGCCAATCTAAAAGCTGGACAGAATTCTTTAGCTATTTTTGCGACTGGCAGGGGTAAATCAGCGATTTTCCAAAGTATGAGTGCTTATCTGTCACTCTGTAGGGATCAGATTACAATAATTGTTTATCCACTACGCTCGTTGGTTAATGATCAATTGCAGCGATTGCGCCAAAGGATGAAACCAATAGGAATAAATGTTGAGTCAATAACTGGATCAATGAACGTAGAGGAAAAAAAGGAATTTTTTATCCAGCTGATGCAAGGGAAAATTGACGTAATCCTTACTACTCCCGAATTTTTAGCTTTTCATGTAGAAAAGTTTGGTAGCATATCAAACCGCTTAGGCTTGTTTGTGGTTGATGAGGCCCATCACTTAGCAAAAGGTAAACGGCGAGGCTATCGACAGCTGGCTAGAAGCTGGAATACTTTAGGTAGGCCATTAGCACTTGCAGTTACTGCTACAGCAAATGAAGAGACGGCACAGAAGATTATTGATACCATCTTGTGTGAGAGCGTAGTTATTGAAGAGCATGTTAGGCAAAACCTTAAGCTTATTGATCGTCGCCGCGAAGCTGATAAATTAGCCTATCTGATAAGACTAATCGCTGCAGGGGAAAGGGTTGTAGTCTATGTCAACAGCCGTAAACAGGCTTTCCAATTAGCCAGTGACCTACGTAGCTATTATCCTCCAGTTCGTGAGGAGATCGCGTTCTATCATGGGGGCTTGCATAGTCAGTATAGAAAGAGTTTAGAAGAAATGTTTCGTGGTGGAGATTTGCGAGTAATGGTTACAACCAGTGCTTTTGGAGAGGGTATAGACATCCCAGATATTAAGCATGTAGTGCTCTACCATTTGAGTTTTTCCCGTACCGAATTTAATCAGTTGTCCGGTCGAGCCGGTCGAAATAACGAAGAAGCCTTTATTCATATTTTGTTTGGAGAAAAAGATAAAACCCTTAACGAATTAATTCTAGAAGGAACTGTACCATCAAGAGAGGTTTTGGGTAAAGTATACTTATTCATACGCGACCAGATCAAGGATACCATTACTTTGCCGATAACAAACTCAGAAATTAGTGAGGCCATGCAGAAAGCAGGAATAAAGAATTTTCGAGAACAAACTGCATCAGCTAGTTTGGCAATACTGGAAGAAATGGGATTGGTGTTGCGTGAGGTTGAAGGCAACAAACGCTTTATTCATTTTGTACCACCGCCCCCGGGTAAGCTGGATTTGACAGATTCTGTGCGTTACATAGAGGGATTGGATGAATGGGATGAATTTGTGGATTTTGCAGGATCTGTATTGACTGAGGCTGAGGATGATATATTAGCGCAGATTAATCAACCAATTTACCCTAAGAAGGCCTTAAAGTTTCAAGTTAAATAGTACACTTGTTAAAATAGATGGTGGTGAAGCCAGTTGTCATACCAAGAATTAAAAGAACGATTAGCAAAGTATTTTACAGAAGAAGAATTGAATATAGTAGATAAGGCTTATTCTTATGCGGAGCAAGCGCATGAAGGTCAAACTAGAAATTCTGGAGAACCTTACATTTCGCATCCGCTAGCTGTAGCTAACATGCTGGCCCGGCTTGAATTAGATTTGCCTACAATTACGGCAGCTTTGTTACATGATGTTGTTGAAGACACTAAAGTTACTCTTTTAGATGTAGAAAAAACTTATGGTGCGGAGACGGCTTATCTTGTCAATGGTGTTACTAAACTTGGGCAATTAGAGTTCCATACCAAAGAGGAACGGCAGGTAGAAAATTTGCGGAAGATGTTCTTGGCTATGGCTAAGGATATTCGGGTTATTTTGATTAAGCTGGCGGATCGACTTCATAATATGCGGACGTTAGAACATCATCCTATTTGGAAGCAAATAGAAATAGCTCGTGAAACAATGGATATATTCGCGCCTTTAGCACATCGCCTTGGGATATTTGCTTTTAAATGGGAATTGGAAGACTTAGCCTTTCGTTATATCGAGCAAGAAAAATACTATGATTTGGCAGAGAAGATTTCTATGAAGCGTCAAGAACGCGAAGTCTATATCCAAAAGGTAATTAGCAATTTAAAGGAAAAACTGGATGAGGTAGGGATAAAATCAGATATTATTGGTCGTCCTAAGCACTTCTATTCGATATATAAAAAAATGCATGATAAACATCGGGAATTAAATGAGATATTTGACTTGATTGCAGTAAGAGTATTGGTTGAAAATGTAAAAGACTGTTATGGAACTTTGGGAATTATCCATACTTTATGGAAGCCGTTACCAGGTAGATTTAAAGACTACATTGCTATGCCCAAACCAAATATGTATCAATCTCTTCATACAACGGTTATGGGTTTTGAAACAGAGCCTTTTGAGATACAGATACGTACTTTGGATATGCATCGGACGGCGGAGTATGGTATTGCTGCACACTGGAAATATAAGCAAGGTGGCAAAGGTGTAGGAAAAGATATTGAAAAGAGGATGGCCTGGCTAAGACATTTGCTGGAATGGCAAACTGAGGTCAGAGATAATAAGGAATTCATGGAAACCTTAAAAATTGATGTATTTGCCGATGTCGTTTTTGTTTTTACTCCAAAGGGCGATGTTATTGAGCTTCCTGCCGGCTCAATCCCCATAGATTTTGCCTATCGTATTCATTCTGATATAGGGAATCGTTGTATTGGGGCTAAAGTGAATGGAAGAATTGTAACGCTCGATTATGTTTTGAAAAATGGTGATATAGTAGAAGTATTAACTTCAAAACAGACCAACGGACCAAGTCGAGACTGGCTGAAAATTGTTAAAACTTCGCAAGCTAAAAATAGAATTAGACATTGGTTTAAAAAAGAAAAAAGAGAAGAAAATGTTCATCGTGGTAGGGAATTACTAGAAAAAGAATATAAAAAACAGGGACTTGACTCCGTAGAGCTTTTTAAGGCGGATAAGTTCATGGAGATAGTCAAGCGTTTCAGTATGAGTAGTGCCGAAGATTTGCTTGCTGCTATTGGAGAAGGGGCAGTTAGCCCTTTGCAAATACTTACTAGATTAAAGGATGATCAATTAAAACTAAAAAAACAAAATGAAGAAAGTGTAATTTCGGATTTTGTATTAGGCCCCAAAAAAGTACAGGTATATGGAAAAACTTTACAGGGGGTTAGAGTTCGTGGTGTTGAGGATGTTTTGGTTCGTTTTTCGCACTGTTGCAATCCCTTGCCGGGTGATCCGATTGTCGGCTATATAACACGTGGTCGGGGAGTATCCATACATCGGACAGACTGCCCTAATATTACCTACCTGCTCCATGAAGAGCAGGGACGTATTGTAGATGTGACTTGGGATGAAAATGATCAAAGCAATTATCAGGTAGAAATTGAAGTGCAGGCTTCAGATAGACCTAGACTAACAACTGATGTTATGAATACTATTGCGGATATGAAGGTGCAGATAAACTCAGTTCGGGCCAGATCCACACGTAATGATCAAGCTACTGTAAATCTCAAAATTGAAATTCACAGCCTTAGTCATCTTAATCATATTATGGAGAAAATTAAGCGACTAAAGGGCGTAATAGATGTATTCCGTGTAACTCCACATAAATAGGGGGGAAGGTTATGCGAACCGTTGTACAAAGAGTCACAACAGGATCAGTATTTATTGATGATCGTGAAATAAGCAGAATAGGACTAGGGCTTCTAATACTATTAGGAATTCGAAAAGACGATCAAGAAGAGGATGTTCGTTACCTTGCCGATAAGGTAGTTAATTTACGCGTTTTTGAGGATAATAATGGAAAGATGAATCTCTCTGTTAAGGATATTGGCGGGGAGTTACTGGTAGTCTCCCAATTTACACTATATGGGGATACTCGACAAGGTAGGAGACCAGGTTTTTCGGAGGCTGCTTCTGGGCAAGAGGCAGAACCTATTTATCAGTTATTTGTTAATAAGCTAAGACAGTATGGTATTGAAGTAAAAACAGGAGTATTCCAAGAGCATATGCTTGTGAAACTGGATAATAACGGGCCTGTGACCTTACTGCTAGATAGCCGTAAAATATTCTAAGGAGGATTTGATGATGAAGATTATTGTAATGCCTGTTGGGCCAATTGAAGCAAACTGTTATGTTGTTTTTGAGGAGGAAACTAGGGAATGTATGGTTATAGATCCCGGTGATGAAGGAAAAAAGATTCATACTGAGATACAGAAAAATAATCTAAACGTAAAATATATTGTTAATACTCATGGACATGGCGATCATATTGGAGGGAATTTTTATCTTAAGGAGGCCACTAAGGCAGAGCTTCTAGTGCATGAGGATGATGCTCCAATGCTTACAGATCCGGCTAAAAACCTCTCTTCTTATATGTCTGCTAAAATTGATAAGCCTGCTGCTGACCGGATGCTACAGGATGGGGATAGCTTAGAGATAGGAAACGAAAAATTCACTGTTTTACATACGCCGGGTCATAGTCGAGGAGGCATATGCTTACTAAGTGGTCAAGTATGCTTTACTGGAGATACATTGTTCCAATACTCTATTGGAAGAACTGATTTACCGGGCGGTTCTTATGATCAATTAATAGAATCAATTATGACAAAGCTTATGAAATTGGATGACGAAACTATAGTATTCCCGGGGCATGGCCCACAGACTACTATAGGCAAAGAAAGAGCAAGAAATCCCTATTTGAGTTAAGACGATGATTGATATTTGTATTAAATCTGACGAACCCAGTGATTTGAAAGTCCTACATGATTTATTAAAGGCACATTTTCCTGGGGCTAAACTTCAACATTTGTATCTAACGGATCAAGATAGGCCGATTATTCTTGATAAGAGTAATCCTAATCTATTTGTCTTAGAAGTGAAAAGGCAGGATATTAGCGAAAATTTGGAGATAAGTCTTCGAAACAAAGATAATGAGTATAAACATATTGAGTACTTTAGATCAGAAAGCTTTCAAGAGGAAGCAATAAACCGTAGACGGCGTTTATTGCGTTTAGCGGTATATAGGCTGTTATGTGAGAATTACACTGATATTTGTAAAAGCCTTACAAGTTCTGAGGATATACAAGACCATTGGGGCCTAAGTCCCTGGGGTGTTCTAACAGGAGTCAGACCTACTAAGATTGTACATAGGCTTATTGAACAGGGCTTACCTAAAGAAAGGATTCTGTCTTTACTTGAGCTGGATTATGGAATTAGGTATGATAAAGCATGTCTATTATATAAGACAGCACTGTACCAGTTGCCTTATATAATAAAGAAAACAGATACTACAAAAAGAGTTAGTATCTATATATGCATTCCTTTTTGCCCTACACGGTGCCATTACTGCTCATTTCCTTCATTCTCCCTGCAAAAGTGGGGATATTTACTGGATGAATACATAGAAGGCTTAGAAAGAGAAATAAGTGTAATTGGAGAATTTCTTCAGAAAGCTGATTTTTCTGTACACGAAATCTATTTGGGTGGAGGAACCCCGACGCTTCTATCTGCCCTACAGTTGGAGCGTGTATTGAAGGCTTCTGCCCAGGCTTTTCCGCTTGAAGAGGACTGTGAGATTACGGTCGAGGGTGGTCGCCCGGATACCTTGAATTATAGTAAGCTCAAAACACTAAGAGACAATAATGTGAACCGATTATGTATCAATCCGCAGACCATGTGTGAGCAAACGCTACAGGTTATCGGGAGAAAACATACGCCGGCTGATATTATAGAAAACTACAAACTCGCTAAAGAAATTGGGATACCAATTATTAATATGGATTTAATAATTGGTCTGCAAGGTGAAAACAGATATATTCTGAAGCAAACATTAGATGCGGTGCTTAATCTTCATCCAGAAAATATAACACTACACGCCTTGGCTATTAAACGGGCTGCCCTTTATCGGCAAGAGAGTATAAAAATACCTGCCTGGACTGAAGGCCAAGCGATGATGGAGCTAGCACATGAATCTATGGAAAGGGCAGGATATATACCTTATTATTTATACAGGCAGAAGGATATTTTGGCTCACGGCGAGAACGTAGGTTATACATTAGATGGATTTGCCTGCCGATATAACATCCATATGATGGAAGAAAGGCAGACAGTTTTAGGGTTTGGAGTAGGTGCGGGCAGTAAGATCTTAAATCTGCAGCATGGAGGAATTGATAATGTGTATAACCCTAAAGACTTAGTTTTGTATCTAAATCGTTTGGAGGAAATAATAACAAAGAAAGTTGACAAGCTCAAGGGCATTGTATACAATGATTTCTAGTATTTGTTCATTAGTTTATAATGTTCAATAAGGCATAGACGGAGAAAGTAGTTAGCTGATCTTTTTTACAGGAAGGTTGAGCCAAGACTGAGAGCTTTACTAAGAAGTGCTGATGAAAGACGCTCCTGAGCTTTAACAGGCGATTAATTAGATCTGCCTGTCCGGTTACACCGGTTATTGTGTAAAAAGAGGAACAGTGTATAACTGTTAATATGGGTGGTACCGCGGGTAATAACTCGTCCCAATAACGATTTTGGGATGAGTTTTTATATTTACTAGGCGAGGAGGAATTAGTATGTTAACTACACGACCGAGAGGAACTAATGATTTTCTTCCTGGACAAATTAAAAAGTGGCAAAAGCTTGAAAGTCTTCTACAGCATATCTCTCTATTATATGGTTTTGACGAAATAAGAACGCCCATCTTTGAGCATACAGAGCTGTTTTTGCGTAGTGTCGGGGAAACTACGGATATCGTTGAAAAAGAAATGTATACTTTTCAGGATAGAGGTGAGCGGTCTCTAACTCTTCGTCCGGAAGGAACTGCGCCAACTGTAAGAGCTTTTGTTGAGAATAAACTTTTTGCGGAGGCTCTTCCTAGCAAGCTTTATTACTTGGGACCAATGTTTCGTTATGATAGACCGCAGGCCGGGAGATACCGACAGTTCCATCAATACGGCGTAGAGGTAATAGGTTCGGCTGACCCTGGAATAGATGCTGAGGTAATTGCAATGGCTGTAGATATTTTTAATCGTCTTGGTTTAAAAGGATTGGCGGTTGAGTTAAATAGTGTGGGATGTCCAAAATGTAGGCCGAATCACTTAGAAGAAATGAAGAAATATTTAGCACCCGTGCAGGAGCGTTTGTGTACAACTTGCCAAGGGCGGCTGGAAAAGAATCCGCTAAGGATTCTTGATTGTAAGAATGTTCTATGCCAAGAGCTGGCAAAGGATGTTCCTTCTATAGTAGAAGTATTGTGTCCGGAATGTGAAGGGCATTTCCTAAGAGTACAGGAGTATCTTCAAGCCTTTGGAGTAAATTATCGTCTGCAACCTCGCCTGGTAAGAGGACTTGA
>PHAD01000086.1 GCA_002841595.1 Firmicutes bacterium HGW-Firmicutes-12 | reverse complement strand
TTCATCCCCCGCCTACGCTCTCACTAACGTGAGCAAGGTTACTTAGAGGCGGGAGATTTCTTGCCGCACTGGTTAAATAGACTCACTGTAGCTTCTTTTGGGTTTGTTTTAAAGGCATGATAATAGTGCCAAATTAATAATAGAATTAAGAATTGTTTTTCTTGTATAGGAGGGTGATAAGTAAAAGTAAACGGCTATTATTCCTAAAAAATTGGAGGGGTTATTTAATGGAGGGAATTGAAAGTTTTGTAGGCGCATTAAACTCCCTTGTATGGGGTCCGTACATGCTGGTACTTTTAGTTGGAACAGGTCTTTACTTAACGTTAAGATTGAATTTCATTTCTTTTAGGTATCTTCCTTATGCACTTAAATTAGCTTTCAGTAAAAATCAAGACGACAAATCACAAGGTGACATCAGTCACTTCCAGGCTCTGATGACGGCTCTAGCTGCAACTATAGGTACTGGTAACATTGCTGGTGTTGCCACTGCTGTAACATTGGGCGGGCCTGGTGCTGTTTTCTGGATGTGGATAACTGCTCTAGTTGGAATGGCTACTAAATACGCAGAAGCCATCCTTTCTGTTAAATACCGTATTGTAGATGAAAGAGGCGAGATGGCCGGCGGCCCTATGTACTTCTTGGAAAAGGGCCTGAATATGAAATGGCTGGGTATACTTTTTGCGTTCTTTGGAGCAATAGCCGGATTTGGCATAGGTAACATGGTACAATCCAATTCAGTGGCTGCAGCTATTGAGTCAACCTTTAAAGTTCCACCTATATTGACGGGCATAGTTCTTGCAATTTTTACCGCACTTGTAATTCTAGGTGGAATTAAGAGTATAGGGAAGGTAACCTCCAGGCTGGTTCCTATTATGGCAGTTTTTTATATTCTTGGAGGACTAGTTATTATTTTACTTAATATACCGCAACTGCCTGCAGCAATTGCCTTTATTTTTAAAGCGGCCTTTGGCGGTCAAGAAGCCATAGCAGGCGGTTTCGCTGGAGCAACTGTGGCTCATGCTATTCGTTTCGGTGTGGCTCGAGGCGTATTCTCTAATGAGGCTGGTTTAGGGAGCGCTCCTATCGCTGCTGCCGCTGCTAAGACAGACCATCCTGCTCGTCAAGCGCTTGTTTCTATGACGGGTACTTTCTTGGATACCATTATTGTTTGTTCTATTACTGGTCTAGTACTTGCAATTACAAGCACCTGGGAGCTGGCTAATCCTGACACTTTAACTGGAGCTGCTTTGACAACGACCGCCTTTACTAATGGATTAGGAACATGGGGTGGTATGATTGTCTCGGTAGGTATCATTCTCTTTGCTTATTCTACTATTCTGGGCTGGGCATATTATGGTGAAAAATGTGCTGAGTATCTGCTGGGAAGTAAAGTTGTAATGCCTTACCGTTATCTATGGGTTATCTTTGTAGCTGTAGGGGCTATTGCCAAGCTGTCCTTTGTATGGGATTTGGCGGATACCTTAAATGGCTTAATGGCAATACCAAACTTAATTGGCCTACTGTTATTAAGCGGTGTTGTGGTATCAGAAACAAAAGACTTCTTTGAAAATGTTTATGCTAAAGAAAAAGCTCAGAGTGAGGCAAAGAAAGCCTAAAGGCATATAGTTAACTGCATAGTAGAGACTACTAATATTAGTGGTACTTAGAGTCAAAAATTTTAAAGAGCTGGAATTACGAAAGTGAGTAATTTCAGCTCTTTTTTTAATACAATAATGACAGTGGGTGCTGGATTAAGGAATATGACAGGAGTGATTATTCTTTGGTATCGTATGCAATAACTGACCAGAAAAGTATCGTGGAGCGGCTTCGGGAGGCATTATAATTCATTTACATAATATCATGTCAAAAATAGAAACATTTACTCTTTGAATTCATGATCTGTTTTTCTGATGGGTTAGGTAGGTGTGTACTTATGTTAGTATATTGTAATAAAAAAATAATTAGAATATACTAAAAATAGTTACACCTTCTATTCTAGCTTTTTATATAAAAAAACTAAAGGGGAGCAGCTATGAAACGAGCAAAAGATATTATGAATAATCGTGATCCTTTTATATTAAGAAACTCTGACACTATTGTGTACGCAGCTCAGGAGTTCAGAATGCGAAAAATTGACGGAGCACCTGTACTAGATGAAAAAGAAGAATTAAACGGAATATTTTCCAAAGGACATATTATTGGTGCTATTGCTCAGGGATTATCCGGTATCACTAAGGTATCGGAATTGATGTCCTCCCCGGTCATAACTGTGACTGAGGATACTCTCTTGCAAGAGATCTGGAAAGCAAAAGTAGGAACCCTTCCTGTGCTTGACGAAAAGGGGAAGGTGGTAGGGATTATTACTCGTAATGATGTCTTATTGTCCTTGATTTATTATACTGAACAGTCGCGTGATCAACTACAGACAATCCTTGAGTCTACATATAATGGTATTATTGCGGTAGATCGGAAAGGAATAATTAAAATTTGGAATTCTTCTGCTGAGAGGATTATAAAGAAAGCTGCTAAGGATACGATCGGTAAACCGGTTATGGATGTTATACCCAATACTCGATTACTTGAAACCCTTAATACTGGAGAAAGTGAGTATGGGGGTAAATTACAAATTGGTAAGATTATTGCTGTCACAAATAGGGCTCCCATTGTCAAAGATGGAGAGATTATTGGAGCTGTAGCAGTAATACAGGACATTTCTGATTTTGAGAAGATCGCATCTGAGCTCAAGAATTCCAGACAATTAAATAAAGAACTTGATGCAATAATTGATTCAGTTTATGATGGTTTGTTCATTACCGATGGAAAGGGATTCACGACCAGGCTAAACAAATCGTATACGCGCATAAGCGGTATCCAAGCTAAGGAGGTTATGGGAAAACATATTCAGGAGCTAGTGGATACAGGGTACTGCTCTGAGGGAGTTACCCCAAGTGTTTTAGAACAGAAAAAAGCGGTGACGATTATGCATACCGTAAAAGGCCATAAAAAATTGTTGGTAACAGGCAATCCAGTTTTTGATGATGACGGGGAAATTATCTATGTGGTTACAACAGCCAGGGATATGACGGATTTGATTAATTTGAAAGAGAAGCTAGATAAAACAAAAGAATTAACTAGAATATATCATCTGGAGTTGGAACAACTGCGGAAACAGCAGATGTCTGAAACGGAAGTAATTGGACAAAGTAAAGCAATCAAAAATGTATTAGATATTTCTGATCGTGTATCTCACATCGATGCTACGGTACTTATCTCTGGAGAGACGGGTGTGGGTAAAGAGGTGATCGCCCAATATATCCATAAAAGGAGTCCGCGAAATAAAGGTCCATTTATCAAAGTAAACTGTGCTGCCATACCGGAAAACTTATTAGAATCTGAACTGTTCGGTTATGAAAAAGGTGCATTTACCGGGGCGCACATTAATGGTAAACCAGGGATGTTTGAATTAGCGAATACGGGTACTATTTTGCTCGACGAAATTGGTGATTTATCTTTGGGATTACAGGCTAAATTGCTTAGGGTGGTCCAGGAAAAAGAGATAACACGGATTGGAAGTACTTCAGTGAAAAAAGTTGATTTCAGAATAATAGCTGCGACTAACGTTGATCTGGAGAAAAAGATTATACATGGAGTATTTAGGGAAGATCTTTTTTATCGTCTAAATGTAATATCCATTTGTATTCCACCTTTGCGCCAGAGAAGGGAGGATATTCTCCTTTTAGTAAAACATTTTCTTGATGTATATAACAAAAAATATAATTATAATAAACAGTTTAATTTGCTGGCTCTGGACGAGCTTATTCAATATGATTGGCCAGGAAATGTACGAGAAATCAAAAATCTAGTTGAACGCCTAGTTATTTTAACAAGTGATGAAGTCATAACTTGTGAACATTTAAAGGGGTTAATTAGAAAGAGCAACCAAATGCCGAATACTAACGATTGGGATAATGGTCTAACACTGGATGAAGCCATAGCTCAGGTTGAGAAACGATTAATTTTAAAATATTTAATTAAATTCAGAAGTACTCGCAAAGCAGCAAAGGAACTAGGCACAAGTCAGTCAACAGTTATTCGGAGAGCTCAAAAATATGGCCTAAACTTACCCAAGTGATGCAAAAGTGATGCAAAAGTGCGCTACATTTTTGCATCACTAAGTCAACAGTGATATTGGCGTATGTTGAACATTTTATAACCTGGTAACATCTATAGAAAGAATTGAGGGTGATGCAAAAGTGCAGCGTCATCAATTCTTTTTTAATGGCAAACGCTTGTTAATGAGGGTTTCGAGTTTCAATATGTTTGGCGTGGTTATTGCAATATTATAAATTGAACATATTCAAAGAAGAATAATTGCCGGAGGAGAGAAACATCATGAGTAAATTGACTGATATCAATTCAATAATAAATCGTATTAACAATGGAGCTGTTTTAATGATTGGAGGGTTTCTCGGAGTCGGAACCCCTGAAAATATTATCGATGCACTAGTAGCCAAAGGGGTTAAGAATCTTACCATAATCACTAATGATACCAGTTTCCCAGGCAGAGGCATAAGCAAATTAGTAGCTGCGAAGCAAATCAAGAAGTTAATAGTTTCCCATATTGGCACCAATCCTGAAACAGGACGTCAAATGAATGCTGGGGAAATTGAAGTTGAGCTGGTACCCCAGGGAACGTTAGCTGAAAGAATCCGAGCCGGTGGCTCCGGCTTGGGTGGAATTTTAACGCCAACTGGTGTTGGAACAATTGTAGAGGAAGGTAAAAAAATATTAGAAATAGACGGAAAGAAATATTTGTTAGAATTACCCCTTAAAGCAGACGTTGCTTTTTTAAAAGCGTATATGGCTGACGAGGAGGGAAACTTAGTTTATCATGCATCAGCTCGTAACTTTAACCCAATAATGGCAATGGCTGCTGATTATGTGGTAGCCGAAGTTGAACACTTCCATACAGCGGGTAATATTCCCCCAGACGAAGTCATGACAACAGGAATTCTGGTTAATTCAGTTATTTTTGAGGATAGTAAAGATGCAATGAAAGGTGGTGCGTAAGATGAATCCCAGGGAATTGATTGTCAGAAGAGTAGCGAAAGAACTAAATGATGGTGATGTTGTTAACCTGGGTATTGGTCTGCCGACATTGGTAGCGAATCATGTGCCTAAAGGGATGAAAGTGATCTTCCATTCTGAAAATGGTTTTGTCGGATTGGGACCTACTCCTCCTCAGGGAGAGGAAGATAAAGATTTAGTAAATGCAGGTGGACAATATGCTACCGTGAATCCCGGCGGCGCATTTTTTGACAGTGCGATGTCTTTTGCACTTATAAGGGGTGGACATGTAGATGTGACCGTGCTTGGAGCGCTCGAAGCAGATGAAAACGGAAACTTGGCTAACTGGATGGTACCAGGGAAAATGGTTCCCGGTATGGGGGGAGCAATGGATCTTACCGTTGGTGCGAAAAAGGTTATTGTCGCCATGGAGCATTTAGCAAAAGGCGGAGCTCCTAAAATCTTAAAACAATGTACGCTACCCTTAACGGCACAAAAAGAAGTGGATATGATTATTACAGAGATGGCAGTAATCCGGGTTACAAATGAAGGATTAGTTTTGGAAGAGATTGCTCCCGAATTTTCGTTAGAAGATGTGCAAAAAGCTACAGAAGCAATCTTGAAAATAAGCCCAAATTTGAAAAAGATAGAAGTCGAATAATCGTACGTGACTCCATCTAACAATTGACGCAATTCTTGCTCTAAAAACTATACAATGCAAAGGAAGCTCATTTTGGCAAGAGAGGGGTGAAGTGGTAATAAGATATAAGAGCAAGTATTAAAAAGGTGTTTTTGGACGGGTTTGATGTTTCATTATTATTAATGAGGAGGATAAGTGAATGTTAAAAAGAATTTCCGGTGCATGTGTAAAAATAATGCAGAAGTACCTACCAGATCCTTTTTTGTTTGCTGCGATTTTAACCGGTGTTGTTTTTATAATGGGTATAGGTGTTGCCAAAAACTCCCCTTTGCAGATGGTTGTTCACTGGGGTAACGGTTTTTGGAATTTATTGGCATTTTCTATGCAGATGGTTCTTGTCTTAGTCACTGGTTATACTATGGCAAGTAGTCCCCCCATAAGGAAATTACTGGGAGGGATTGCAGGTAGGTTGCCAGGTCCTGGTGCAGCCATAATGGTTGTTACCCTGGTCAGTGTAGTTACTATGTGGATTAACTGGGGTTTTGGTACAATTATTAGTGTCTTATTTGCCAAAGAAGTAGCAAGTAGAGTAAAAGGAGTGCACTTTCCTCTTCTGGTAGCCGCTGGTTTTATGGGCAATATGGTTTGGCATGGCGGAATCTCCGGTTCTGTACCTCTAACGATAGCTACAAAGGGTCATTTCATGGAAAATATAATGGGAATTATACCTACTTCAGAAACGATCTTTGTCCCCTTTAACCTTGTTCCAGTAATAGTTCTTTTAATTATTCTGCCTTTTATTGCAAGGGCAATGCATCCCGATAAGAATAATGTTATTGAAGTTAGTCCAAAGCTTTTTGTTGAAGAATCTGCAGCTACAATAGAAAGATCAAAGATGACTCCCTCAGAAAAGATGGAGAATAGCAGTGCTATTTCTATTCTTCTTGGGGTGCTTGGTCTAGCTTACGTTGTTTGGTATTTTGTGACAAAGGGCTTCAAACTTAACCTAGATATTGTGAATATAACGTTTTTGTTTGTGGCTATTCTTTTACACGGAACACCTCGTCGGTTCCTTGATTGCCTGGCTGAGGGTGTTAAAACCACATCGGGTATTATACTCCAGTTTCCCTTTTATGCCGGAATAATGGGGATGATGGTTGGATCTGGACTCGCAAATATTATGTCCCAGTGGTTTGTTAGTATTTCTACTCCATTTACATTTCCTTTATTTACATTTATAAGTGCTGCTATTGTAAACTTTTTTGTTCCTTCCGGCGGCGGACAATGGGCAGTGCAAGCACCTGTTATGATTCCTGCTAGTATAGAATTGGGAGTCCCCCTAGCGAAGACCGCGATGGCTATCGGCTGGGGCGATGCCTTAACTAACCAGATTCAGCCTTTCTGGCTGCTACCAGCTTTAGGTATTGCGGGTTTGAGTGCCAAAGATGTAATGGGATACTGCGTTGTGGCCATGCTCTTTGGTGGAGTAGTTATGGGGCTTTCCTTATTGCTACTTTAATATATTAATCTTTCTGTCAATTGTTGGGGTAAGACCCTGCGATGGCGAATAAATTGAGCAAATAAGTCGCCGACGTAAGTCGGCGACTTATTTATAGATGGATGGGTTATTGGGTAATGTTTCGAGAGCACTACAATAAATATATGAAAGGTGATATTTATGAACAAGAAGGTAATAATCACGGCAGCGATTACTGGAGCCATACATACACCAAGTATGTCACCATATCTTCCTATTACGCCTGAACAAATAATAAATGATGCTGTGGGCGCACATGAAGCGGGAGCATCCGTGGTTCATATTCATGCAAGATGCCCTGAAACGGGTCGTCCTTCATCGGACCTTAAGTTAATACAAGAAATAGTTTCAGGTATTAAACAACGTTCGAACGTTGTAATATGTATAACCACCGGAGCAGGGCTTGGTATGACTCTTGAAGAGAGAATATCAGCAATACCAAAGCTTAAACCTGAATTAGCTTCGTGCAATGCAGGTTCGGTAAACTTTGTTTTGCAACGTGCCGCAGAAAAAATAAAAAACCCTAAGTATGATTGGGAATTGCCCTATTTAGAAAACACTTATGATTTTGTTTTTTCCAATACTTTTAAGGGAATTGATTATTTCGTTAGAACAATGAATGATAATGACACGAAGCCTGAATTTGAAATTTATGATGTTGGTATGATTAATAATATTGCTTATTTCTTGGAAAAGGGTTTGCTTAAATCTCCTGTATACCTTCAGTTTGTAATGGGCATTTTGGGGGGGATACCTGCAACGGTTGATAACCTTGTATACCTACTTAAAACTGCTAAAGAACTGATTGGTGACTTTAGTTGGTCGTGTGCTGCGGCAGGAAGATACCAGTTTAAATTGACCACAGCCGCACTTGCTTTGGGGGGGAATGTAAGAGTAGGATTGGAGGATAATCTTTTCGTGCGTCCGGGAGTTATGGCCAAATCAAGTGCTGAACAGGTTATTCAGATTAGACAAATTGCAAATAACCTAGGGCTTGAAGCAGCCACTCCTGAAGAAGCCAGAACAATTCTAAGTCTTAAGGGGATAAGTAAAGTGGCATATTAATTAATAAAAATTGTGTCTAACTATGATAATGGCTATGTAGTTCCATTGGAACTACATAGCCATTATTTACCGAATTTCTTATTCCTGCACAACGGCCTTCCTAATAAGCAAGTAGGCCAAGCCACCGAAGAAGATAAAGAACAGGGTGCAGGTTAGCATTGAATAATAGGGATTAAAGCCGTGTTGATAGCCCCAGGCAAAAGCAAAGGAATCCCCGATTCCTCTAAAGATGGCGCCATTAGTAAAGCTGTTGTCAAGCATCGGCAAAACAACAAATAATAGTAACGGAAAACCGATAGAAACCACAAGTTTTTGTTTTTTATCCATGCGATAGTAAAGAGTAGTGATAAATACGCCTAACATTGCCAGCATTGCATAGGCAAACAAAGACCACAATATGCCTTCGAAAAACTGTAGCCCAGTACCCGACGACTCGACATACCGCGGATGATAAAATTGTAAATATAAGCTTTTATAATTTGTGATGTAACCCATTATTAAACTGTTGATACTATCTAAAATAGCCATAAAGGCTGTAATAGGAATAATGCTGAAGACAAAGCTTATAAAAAGCGTCTTACGGGATAAACCATTTTGCAGAAACATACGGAAGGTTTCCCCAAAATAGTTCAAACCTGAGATGAAAATAAATATCATCGATGCGAATTCGATGCCACTAACACTTATGGAACCATTGTCAGCTGAGGTAATTGCTAAAGCTGATGCTACCAATATCGTATAAATGATACCATAATAAATCATGAGCGGACGCTTGTTTTCCCAAATCTTATATTTTATAGCTGTTTTCATATACATCGTTATAACCTCCTAAGAGTTGGTAAGCTGAATAAAC
Source organism: Firmicutes bacterium HGW-Firmicutes-12 (assembly GCA_002841595.1). Classification (GTDB taxonomy): domain Bacteria; phylum Bacillota; class Peptococcia; order DRI-13; family PHAD01; genus PHAD01. Next base: position 2,497 of record PHAD01000086.1, on the reverse strand, counting down.
AGCCTTTGTAGATCTAATTTTGATATCTCAACACCAGTAGGTAATTCACTTTTATCTACTGAACCATATATATATGCGGTTTTCAATCCGCCTAAAGTGTCGTATCCAATTGTGTTTTTATCGGCAATAAAACTGTTAATTGTAGTGGTACTCCCAGTAACTGTATATCCTTGGGTAAGTAGTTGTTCACAGGATTCGTTTTTCAGGATTTCACCTTGATTGATTATAATAATATCCTCAAGTACATTTGCCACTTCATCAATTAAGTGAGTGGAAATAATAATAGTTTTGGGGTTTGCATTGTAATTTTCAATCAGGGTTTTGTAGAATATGGCCCGATGGTTGGCATCAAGCCCTAATACAGGCTCATCCAGCAGAATGTAGGGGGTATTTACGGATAAAGCAATAATGATTTTAAATATGGAGTTGTAACCAGTTGATAATTCTTTTACCTTTTTGGCTGGGTTTAAGCCGAATTTCGCAGTCAGCTCTTTGGCATAGTCCATGTCAAACAAAGGATAAAATTCATTTGTCCACTTAAACACATTATTGACTTTCATTGTCAAAGGATAATAATTCTTTTCACTCATTAAGTAGACGTTTCTTTGGGCATAATCATTTTCAAAGGCAGTTACACCATCAATTAGAACTTCGCCACTGTCAGGAAATATCCGGTTATTAATGATGTTAAGTAGGGTTGTTTTGCCTGCTCCGTTTCTTCCTAACAAACCATAAATTTTATTTCCTTCAAATTTTAAGTTGATATTTTTAAGGGCAGTGACATTGCCAAATGTCTTAGTTAGGCTTTTCACTTCTATAAAATTCACCTGTTAAAACCCCTTTCTAACATATATTGAACTTCCTCCTTTGGGAGTCTAAGCTTATTTGCTTCATCTATTACTCGAACGATGAAGTTCTCGTAGAATTGGTCTTTCCTTTTTTGCATCAGTTTTGACTTAGCATCCTGGGCGACGAACATGCCGATTCCCCTTTTCTTATAGATGATGTTACTGTCTACAAGAAGATTCATGCCTTTGAGTACTGTTGCCGGGTTTATTTTATACCTTACTGAGATTTCAGTCGTTGAGGGAATTTGGCTATCCTCGGGGAAAGCCCCAGACAATATCCCATTTTCTATCTCTTCTGCGATTTGAGCGAAAATTGGACGTTCATCTTCAAAATTCAAAAAGATCACCTCACTAGTTAACTGGTTAATTACTATTGTAACTAAGTATATAAGATGGTAGTTTGTTTGTCAAGACCTGGGGAATTTTTGTTTGTTCTTTTGATAATGTCACTTTGAAATTGTTTAGAGAATATGTCGCATTGTTTAAATGGCATAAAAATAGAAGAGTCACAGTGTAATAAAATGTCCTTAAGATAGGGTCCATTTTATATATGAACTGTGACTCTTTATATAAAACATAGTATAACTCTTGACTGTGGTTCATCTTACCTCGAGTGCTAAGTGGTTATCTTCGGCCTTTAGCAGCACGCTAGAGCCAGGCTGAACATCTCCTTTAACAATCAAGCGGCTTAACGGTGTTTCTATTTCAGTTTGGATTAAACGCTTCATTGGACGAGCGCCAAAACTTGGATCGTAGCCTTTCTTTGCCAGGTAGATAAGGGCATCCTCGGACCATTCCAGTTTTAATCGTATCGCTGTTTCTAAATGTTTAGCAAGAGAAACAAGCATAATACGAGCAATTTGCTGGATGTGTATTAGCTCCAAGGCATGGAAAACTACAACTTCATCTACTCTGTTGAGGAACTCTGGGCGGAAGTGTCTGTGCATTAAGCCATCTATTACTTCTTTCATTTTTTCGTAGCTGCTTTCACCACGACGCTGAAAATCTAGAATTTCTTGGCTGCCAATATTCGAGGTCATTATTATTACGGTATTTTTAAAGCTAATCGTACGTCCTTTACCATCGGTTAATCTTCCTTCATCTAGGATTTGCAGCATTACATTGAAAACATCGCTATGTGCCTTTTCTATTTCATCGAAAAGGATTACGGAATAAGGACGCCTTCGTACGGTTTCGGTAAGCTGCCCTCCTTCATCATAGCCAACATAACCGGGAGGGGCCCCAATGAGCCTAGACACAGAATGCTTTTCCATGTATTCCGACATGTCAATTCTGATTATACTATGTTCATCATCAAAAAGTGTTTGGGCTAGAGTGCGGGCCAATTCTGTTTTCCCCACTCCGGTAGGACCGAGGAAAATGAAGCTTCCGATAGGACGATTAGGGTCTTTGATGCCTGCTCGAGCTCTTAGTACAGCGGCAGACACAGCATTCACAGCCTGCTCCTGCCCAATGACGCGCTCATGCAGGACATCTTCAAGACGTACAAGCTTTTCTCTTTCCCCTTCCATAAGCTTATTAACAGGGATACTTGTCCAACGGCTTACTACGTTAGCGATATCTTCTTCGTCAACTTCTTCTTTTAAAAGCATATTGCTTTTCTGCTTGTCTGCCAAATGGTCTTCCTC
>PHAD01000085.1 GCA_002841595.1 Firmicutes bacterium HGW-Firmicutes-12 | reverse complement strand
GAATGGAATCATTTTTCATGATGATGTGAAATTTACAGGAGGTTGAGATTGACAACCCATAAGGTCCAACATATAATTGTGAAGAAAAGTTACGTTTATAAGCTTTTTTCAAGAAGAATAGGGGATACTGAAGTTGGAGGAGGAAGTAGGTATGAGCATTGTTACTTCCATGCGGGAAAAAATACGTCTGCGAGTTATAGAAGCTCTAATGCGAGCTCGTGACGCTAAGAAAATAAGCTACCGGCAATTACCAGAGTTCGTGGTTGAAGTTCCTCGAGATAAAACCCATGGGGATTTTGCTGCAAATATTGCAATGCTATTGGCTAAAGAAGCGAAGACGTCCCCACGGAATATAGCACAGCTAATTGCTGATAATATGCAAAATGAAGATGGATTTTTAGAAAAGGTAGAGGTTGCAGGGGCGGGTTTTCTTAATTTTTTTCTTAACACATCATGGATTTACGAGGTTTTACCGAAGGTTATTGCGGAAGACCAACGTTATGGAACATCAGCGTATGGAAATGGCGAGAAGATACAAGTCGAATTTGTTAGTGCGAATCCGACGGGATTGCTGCATATGGGTAATGCCCGTGGGGCGGCACTTGGAGATGCATTATCGAGTCTTCTTGAGGCAGCAGGTTATGATGTAACCCGGGAGTTTTATATAAATGATGCTGGCAATCAAATTGATAATTTCGGTAGATCTCTCGAAGCAAGATATCTGCAGCTTCATGGACAAGATGCACTTTTCCCCGAAGATGGATATCATGGGGAAGATATAGTTGATACTGTAAAAAACATAATTGAGCAGGTACAGGATAAATATCTAAATATTGATTCGGAACTAAGACGTGAATTTCTAATCCAAAAAGCATTAGAGGAAAAGTTAGCTTCAATAAGGTATGACCTCGCAAGATTTGGTGTTGATTATGATGTCTGGTTTAGTGAACAAAGTTTGCATGACAGCGGGATAATTAGTCAGACTCTGCAAGAATTGCAAGAAAAGGACTATATTTATGAGAAGGAAGGGGCGCTTTGGTTTAAATCAACCATCTTTGGTGATGAGAAAGATGAAGTGATGGTGCGGTCAAATGGTATTCCTACATATTTTGCAGCAGATATTGCCTACCATAGAAACAAGTTTGAAAGAGGATTTAACCAGGTAATAAACATATGGGGGGCTGACCACCATGGGCACGTAGCTAGGATGAAAGGCGCCGTTACAGCGTTAGGGTATAATGCCGATAATTTGCAGATAATGCTCATGCAATTGGTTAGACTCTACCGGGACGGGGACATAGTTCGAATGTCCAAACGTAGCGGGCAGTACATTACATTATCAGAATTGATAGATGAAGTTGGCAAGGATGCAGCCCGTTATTTTTTCGTGATGCGTAACCCTGACAGTCATTTAGACTTTGATTTAGATTTAGCTAAAGAAGAGTCCGCAGAAAACCCAGTATATTATGTACAGTACGCTCATGCTAGGATAAACAGCATTATTAAAGCTTTTACCGGAGAAATGCCCTGTGGAAATGAGGTGGATCTTTCCGTATTAAAAGAACAGGCAGAAGTAGAACTAATTAGAAAGATTGCTGACCTACCTGATGAAATAATAGGGGCTGCTATAAGCAGAGAACCTCATCGTATGACGAGATATGCGCATGAGCTGGCTTCGCAGTTTCATAGCTTCTACAATAGCTGTCGTGTCCTGACAGACGATCAGGACTTGCGTAATGCAAGATTATTACTGGTTGATGCTACACGGATTACCCTGCGTAATGTGTTGGAACTTCTGGGAATAAGTGCTCCGGAAAGAATGTAAATATAAGAATAAATATTTAAAAATAGCAGGAAGACTGAACTGAAAAATAGAATAAAGGTAAAAATTTACTGCCGTTAAAGAATTGGAGGGGGCCAGCCTATGGAACAAATAATTAACAAAATAAACCCTAAGAAAGCTGAAAATGACCTTGCGTACCAAATATTAAAGAATAATGGTCAGGGTTTGAGTTTTCGAGAATTAATGCAGCAAATTTGTACAATGAAAAGTATTTCATATGACAATCCACAATTAATGGCTGCGGTTCATACGCAGATAAATCTTGATAATCGCTTTATCTTTTTAGGTCAGGGCAACTGGGGTTTAAAAGAATGGACCCAAACCACTGCCTTACAACGTCGTTCCTTGGATGAAGATAGTGAACTAGGAGAAAATGAATACACTAACAATAGTCATGAGGAGAATGAACTAACAGACGGGGAAGAGGAAGAGGATAATGACGAAGATTGGGAAGAATGATATAATACTACACGCTGTTTTTTAAACAGTGGTAAATGGGAAGAGCCGGATTATAACCGGCTATTCTTGTTAGTCAGGAAGGCATAATGAATAATTAATTCGGAAATTCAAAAAAAAGTAAAGTTGACTGTAGAAAACAGTAAGTATAGAATTTAAGAGTATGTTTTTTAATCACAGAATTTGACTGGACTTTAATATAAAGTCGGAAAACTGGAGGGGGATAAATTGCCGGCTAAATGCATTTTTATTACGGGTGGAGTTGTATCATCGTTGGGGAAGGGCATTACTGCCTCGTCCCTAGGAAGATTGCTGAAGAATCGCGGTTTAAAAGTTGCAGTATTGAAGTTTGACCCATATATCAATGTCGATCCCGGGACCATGAGTCCATATCAGCACGGGGAAGTTTTTGTTACAGACGATGGGGCTGAAACAGACCTGGACTTGGGGCATTATGAAAGATTTATTGACATTAATGTTGCCCGTAGTGCCAATGTAACAGCAGGCCAGATTTACGCGTCTGTTATTTCCAAAGAAAGAAGAGGAGACTATCTGGGCGGGACGGTACAGGTCATTCCTCATATAACAAATGAGATAAAAGACAGTCTACATAGGGTGGCGCGGGATAACCAGCCTGATGTTGTGATCATTGAAATAGGGGGAACAGTTGGCGATATAGAGTCCTTGCCTTTCTTGGAGGCTATTAGACAACTGAAAAGTGATCTTGGTAAGGACAACGTGATGTACATTCATGTTACCTTGGTGCCTTATTTGAAGGCAGCAGGAGAAGCCAAAACCAAACCCACGCAGCATAGTGTCAAAGAATTACGTAGTATTGGTATTCAACCGGATGCGATAGTATGTCGTTCAGAACGTCCTCTTTCCAAAGAAATGGAAGAAAAGCTCGCACTCTTTTGTGATATTAATAAGGATGCGGTTATTCAAGCGGTTGATGCTGATTCGATTTATGAAGTACCGTTGACTCTTAAAAGTGAAGGGCTAGACGATATAGTTGTTGAACGTCTTAATCTTAAATGTAATGAGGCAGAACTAGACGAGTGGAAAGAAATAGTTAGAAAGATAAAGGAACCTTGCGGGTGTATCAATGTAGCTTTAGTTGGGAAATATGTAGAGCTGCCTGATGCATACATGAGTGTTAGTGAAGCCCTAAGGCATGCCGGAATTGCCCATAATGTAGATATAAAGATAAAATTGATATATTCCGGAGATTTGGAGAACGGTGAGCTGGAAGAAAAATTTAAAGGTATCGATTGTATTCTGATACCTGGAGGCTTCGGTGACCGGGCTATTGAAGGTAAGATAGTTGCAATACAATATGCACGTGAGAATAAGCTCCCTTGTTTTGGTATATGTTTGGGCATGCAGCTAGCGGTTGTAGAATATGCTCGAAACGTGCTTGGTCTGGAGGCCAACAGCACCGAATTTCATCCCAAGGTAGCTAATCCTGTAATAGATCTACTGCCCGAACAAAAACAAGTAACCGATATGGGAGGTACAATGAGACTAGGTAAATACCTATGCCATCTTACCCCAGGTACCAAGGCCCATGCGGCTTATCAAGAAGAAATAATAGGGGAGAGACACCGCCACCGCTTTGAATTTAATAACGATTATCGACAAGCTTTAACCGAAAAAGGCATGGTTATTAGCGGACTTTCACCAGATGGTCGTCTGGTGGAGATTGTTGAGCTTATCGATCATCCTTGGTTTGTGGGTTGCCAGTTTCATCCGGAATTTAAGTCGAGGCCAAACAGAGCACATCCCCTGTTTAGGGAGTTTATTGGAGCGGCAGTTCAACTAAAAGGCAGAAGCAATACTTAGATAACGAAATCGCCAGGGGTGGCGATTTTATTTTTAAATTGACAGTTTATTGGTAACTAAGTTAGTGTATACATTATGGAAGAGTTTGGTTAAAATAAAAATTGGTAAGTCTGATCTAAATGCAGGAGGAAACCATGTATCATTCTAGACTAATCGGGCCTGAGGATAAAGCCGTGTTCAATGAATTCGTTAAGCGGGCTGTCAAAGGACACATACTACAGTCATATGAATGGGGAGAGATTAAGGGACGTGGGGATTGGAGGCCTCTAAGGCTTATGATAGAAGAAGCCGGCATAACGCGGGCTGCCCTTACGATTTTAGAGCGTCGGATACCGGGTTTGCGGAAAAATATCTTTTATGCGCCACGTGGACCGGTTGGAGATATAGACAATTGGGAACTGATGGATTTTCTTTTTTCCGAAGTAAGAAATCTTGCACGTAAGCATAGTGCAATATTCTTAAAAATAGACCCGGATGTTTCAGTGAAAAATCAAAATTTTAAAGAATACCTCCAGAACCGTAAATTTGTAACTGCGGAAAAAGAAGAGGGTTTTGAAGGTGTACAACCTAAGTTTGTTTTTCGTCTAGATATTAATCCGGACGAAGAAGAATTATTTAATAATTTCCATCAAAAAACACGATATAATATTAGACTTGCAATAAAAAAGGGAGTAGAGATTAAAGAAGACTGTACAAAAGAAGAGTTGCCAATATTCTATGAGATACTTAAAGAAACAACCGAAAGAGACAATTTCCTAGTACGGCCCTATGGCTATTTCGCGGATATATGGGACTGCTTGAAACCCCTAGGATACATGAAACTATTTATGGCGTATTACGAAGGCAGGCCTATAGCCGGAACTTTGGCCTTCCTCTTTGGCGATACAGCATGGTATATCTATGGGGCCTCATCTAACAGCTATAGAAACGTCATGCCTAACTATCTTTTGCAGTGGACAATGATTAAATGGGCAAAAGCGAACAATTGCACACTTTATGATTTTAGAGGGGTGCCGGGTCATCTCACGGAGGAGAATCCGCTTTACGGATTATATCGCTTTAAGAAAGGTTTTAATGGAGAATATACAGAGTTTGTAGGAGAATATGACTTGGTTTTCTCTAGTGCTTACTACTGGTTGTGGACAACCTTAGAGCCTATATATCAGAAAAACATACGGCGCTTGATTAATCTCAAAAAGAAGTTGAAAAAGTAGGGGGCTATTTATGCAACAGATATGTCCCAGTACAAAATGGGTTGAAATCCATCTGGATGCTATTGAACATAATTATCTACAGGTAAGGCAAAGGCTTGACGATAAGACAAGACTGCTAGGTGTTGTCAAGGCAGATGCTTACGGTCACGGAGCTCTAGAAGTGGCACGAGTATTAGAGAAAATGGGTGTAGATATGCTCGGTGTTACCACTGTAGAAGAGGGCTGCCAGCTTAGGGAGAATCAGATTTCAATTCCGATTTTGGTATTTGCCCCTTTTTTACCCGACGAGGTAGAGAAGATAATTAGTTATGACCTTACGGTTACAGTAGCTGCCAAAGAACAGATTGAATGGCTGAAACAGGCACTGTTATCAAACAGCCCGGATATAAATAGCCCGGATATAAAAGTGCACTTAAAAGTTGAGACCGGAATGGGTCGTACTGGATTTATGCCAGCTGAGATTACGGAGGCTGCGCGCGAAGTATTAGCTGTGCCCGGGCTAATTTTAGAAGGAGTTTATTCGCATTTCGCAACAGCGATGTGGAAGAATAAGAGATATGCTAAGCTTCAATTAAAGCTTTTTCAAGAAACTCTGCAGAAATTAGAACAAGCAGGAATAAATGAGCTAGTCAAACATATAAGTAATAGTGCAGCAATATTAGATTTACCCGAAGCACAATTGGACATGGTTCGCACGGGAACACTACTTTATGGACAGGTTCCGAGTCCCCGGCACGAAGGTATGTTGGAGCTAATGGATCCTTGGTTGTTTAAAGCGCGCATTATACACTTGCGAGAATTGCCGGCAGGATATGGGGTAGGTTATGGCCGGACCTATAAGACCACACGCAAAACGATGGTAGCAATATTACCGATAGGCTTTATGGATGGGTTTCAAATGGAGCCTGTTTTAAAGCCAGCTGGTTTTTGGGAACTGCTTAAAGGAGGGATTAAACAGTTCCTGTATTATATAAACCATCCCTTAGTTACTCCGTCGGTCTTGTTGCCGGGGGGCGGGGCACGAATTATCGGAAAGGTTGGAATGCAGCTAACTATGATCAATGTTACCGGAATTAAAGGGGCCGAGATTGGAACAGAAGTACGTATACCGGTCAGACGAACGGCAGTGAGTTTGGCTGTACCAAGGCTGTATCTTCAGGATAGTAAACTCATGGGAATAAGACGAAGTGAAAACACTTAGCGGACACTCAAAAAGAGTAAGCATAGAACAGAAATAAAGGAGGTATGTTTATGAGTGTTCAAAAAAAGGTACTTGTAGTAGATGATCAGGAGGGAATTAGAAGGCTGTTGTATGAAACGTGTGTATTGCTTGGATATGACGCTGTCACAGCCCCTTCGGGATTGGAAGCTATCAAATTGCCGAAATTGGATGAATTTAAAGCAGCACTAATTGACATGAAAATGCCAGGTTTGAATGGGATAGAAACAATGAATAGGCTGCAGTCGTTGTACCCAGGATTACAGGTTGCCTTAATGACGGGCTATGGGGAAATGTATCCTGCCGAGGAAGAGACAGTGAACTTAGCGTCCTGTAATATCATTCGCAAACCTTTTGACTTAGATGAAATAAAAAAATTTCTAGAAATAGTTTTTAGATAATACTCTAAAAAATGGCAGGATTTTATTTAAGAGGTGCAGAATACTTTCTTTAGTCAAAGGACTAAGGAGGATAAAGTTAATGCTCATTCAAACCCAGACTACATTAGCGTTAAGATGTGCGAATTGTGGGGACTTGGTATTTCATACGCTATCGCGTTTCGTTTTAAATAAAGGTAAACAGAACCGGTATACTTGTGAGTGTGGCGCGTGTTTAGCCACAATAGCCTATAAAGGGAAAAGCAATATCTATTTACAGGTTGAATGCATGCTTTGCGAAAACAAGCATTCAAGCAAATATAAAGCTGCCAATATGTGGAATACCAGAATAAAATCAGTAAAATGTGAAGAGTCTGGGTTGGAAATTGGTTTCATAGGTCCTCGCGAACAAGTTAGGGAGTATGTACAAAGACTGGATAGGTCAATGAGAGAATTATCCGAAGATATGGGTTATGACAAATACTTTTTGAATCCAGAAATCATGTATAAAGTGTTGGAATGGCTCAAAAAAATGACCGAGGAAGGAAAAGTGTTTTGTAGCTGTGGAGCGGGCGATCTAGAGGTTGAAGCATATCAGGATAGAGTTGAATTGTACTGTACTAACTGTGAAGCCGTAGGTGTAATATCTGCAGAAACAAAGGAAGATTTAACCTGGGTTAACAAAGCCAGTGAATTCATGCTAAAGGCCCACAAATACTGTTCCTTCAATCTCAAAGGCAGTAGTAAGCGTAGGCGGTTTAATAAAAGAAACACCTAAAATATTTATGAAAGGGGCTTTTGTCAATTTGCTAAAAACAGCAGATACAGGCCTTTTTTTATGCCTTACTGCTAAACACAAAGAAAAAAACACACACTATATCATGAATTAAGAATTAAAATTAGGAGGGATTAACATGCCATTAGTAACTGTGAAGGAATTACTTGATAATGCAGAAAAAGGAGGTTATGCTGTAGGAGCATTTAACTGCAATAACATGGAGATAGTCCAAGCTATCGTTGCGGCGGCAGAAGCTGAGAATGCGCCTGTTATAATACAGGCCAGCCAGGGAGCTATAAAATATGCGGGCTTGGAATATATTGTTGCTTTAGTTAATATCTCTGCCAAAAACACTAAAGTTCCTGTGGCTTTGCATCTGGATCATGGAACGAATTTTGATCAAGTAATACAGTGCATTCGCTACGGTTTTACTTCAGTAATGATTGACGGTTCGAAGTATTCCTTAGAAGATAATATTATCTTAACCAAAAAGGTTGTAGAAATTGCCAAGGCTGTAGGAGTATCGACCGAAGCAGAGCTTGGCAAAATCGGAGGGACAGAGGATGATATCAGTGTATCTGACAAGGATGCAATGATGACAGATCCAAAGGACGTCGAATACTTTGTAGAACAGACTGCTGTTGATGCATTGGCGGTTGCTATCGGAACTGCACATGGTCAGTACAAGTTTGAGCCTAAACTAGATTTTGACAGGTTAGCGAAAATAAGAGAGCTAGTAGACATACCAATCGTACTGCATGGGTCCTCGGGTGTACCGGATAAGGACATCCAAAAAGCCATTACGCTAGGTGTTCGTAAGGTTAATATTGACACCAACATACGCGAAGCCTTTGTCAGGGGAGTTAGAGAGGCTGTCAAGGATCCTAAAGAAATCGATCCTCGTAAGATCCTGGGCCCAGCAAGAGTACAGATGACGGAGATTGTACGAGAGAAAATACGTATTTTTGGTTCTAGTGGAAAGGCATAGAGCTAGTAAAGATTAACTGGAGGTAGGTGGGGAATAAAAATGCAAATATTCTTAGATACGGCTAATGTTGATGAAATTAGAGAGAGTCTAGAGTTGGGTATTGTGAGCGGAGTCACCACAAATCCGAGCTTAGTAGCAAAAGAGAATAACAACGACTTTTTCTCCTTGGTTAAGACTATCTCGGAGTTAGTTCCAGGCCCCGTAAGTGCAGAAGTAATAGCTATAGATGCCGTAGGGATGATTGCCGAAGCGGAAAAGTTAGCAGATATAAGCGAAAACGTTGTAATTAAAATACCAATGACGGCAGAGGGCTTAAAAGCAGTACGTGTTCTAAGTCTGCAAGGCATTAACACCAACGTAACACTGGTATTCTCCTTGAACCAAGCAATACTGGCAGCAAGAGCTGGGGCCACGTATGTAAGTCCTTTTATCGGGCGCTTAGATGATGTAGGTTACGATGGCATGTCTTTGGTAAAGGATATCGTTTCTGTATTTAAGACATATGAACTAAAGACACAAGTTATTGCAGCTAGTGTACGACATCCGATGCATGTTATAAATGCGGCTAAAGCCGGTTCCCATATTGCAACGATACCGTATAAGATTTTAATGCAAATGATAGAACACCCCATTACAACCATAGGTATAGATAAGTTTTTAGCTGACTGGGAAAAAGCTAAAGCTACTAAAGAATAGGGGGGATAGAAGATGTCGAGATTTGACTGCGTGATAGAACGGGAATTAACCCTGGAGTTTGTTCGTGTTACAGAAGCTGCAGCTATAGCCTCAGCACGCTGTTGGGGGCGTGGTGATAAGATAGCAGCTGATGATGCTGCTGTTACCGCAATGCGGAAGATGTTTGATACAGTAAATATCGAAGGTACGGTAGTTATTGGTGAAGGCGAAATGGACGAAGCCCCAATGTTATATATCGGTGAGAAGGTTGGTCGTGGAAAAAGCATACAGTTGGATATAGCTGTTGACCCATTAGAAGGAACAAATATTGTAGCCAAGGGACTTATGGGAGCAATTTCCGTATTAGCTATAGCACCGAAGGGATGTCTGCTCCATGCACCGGACATGTATATGGAGAAGATTGCTGCCGGTCCTGCGGCTGTTGGCAAGATCAGCTTAGAAGCGAGCGTCACTGAAAATGTTAAAGCTGTTGCAAAAAGTCTTGATAAAGAAGTAGAAGATGTAACGGTTGTTGTCTTAGATAGGCCGCGGCATCAGAATATAATCGATGAGCTTAGAAGTATCGGTACGCGTATAAAATTAATTAGTGATGGTGATGTCTCCCCGGCTGTGGCTACAGCTATCCCGGGGTCCGGAGTTGACTTGCTTTTGGGAGTGGGTGGTGCTCCCGAAGGAGTTCTAGCCTCAGCGGCCTTGAGCTGCTTAGGCGGTGAATTCCAGGGAAGGCTTTGGCCGGAAGATGAAAATGATAAGTTGAGGGCAGCTAAACTCGGTATTACGGATATTAACAAAATTCTGACCATGAAAGAACTGATTAAATGTGACGATGTAATTTTTGTAGCTACGGGAATAACCGATGGTGATTTCTTGAAAGGGGTTCGTTACTACGGTGATACTGCAACAACCCATACAGTTGTTATGCGCAGAGCTTCAGGTACTGTAAGATTTATTGATGCGCAGCATCGTATTGACAAAAAGAAGGAATTTGTTTCAGGCTAGATGATAAGCACAATAAAATTGATATAATAGAGGGGGTCTATTCTAAGAGCTGAAGGTGGTCTTAAATTGCCTCGCAAACTAAATTTCATACGATGGATTAAGTATAAATATCTACAATTTATTCGTATTAAAGATCATCCCGGTAGTATTGCAATAGGTGCCGCCCTTGGTATATCTTTTGATGTCCTACCTACCTTTGGTCTTGGCGTTATATTTGCCTATTTCTTGGCTACTCTCTTGAAAGTTAATCGTCTGGCTGCATTATTGTCAGCAGTAGTGTTTAAGCTAGCAATACCTGTTTTTATATATGTAAATGTACAGACGGGGCAGCTATTTATTAAAGATCAAAGCTCGGTTGGATTGGACTTGGTTTCAAATCCTTGGTACTTTTTTAATTGGTCCCATCTTGGGGTATCGTTTCTATTAGGAAGTGTTATTAATGCATTTTTAATCTTTGGTGCCACCTTCTTGGCTACCTATCGTTTCGTATGGTGGAGACGTTCTCGAAGTAAGAATACTAAAAAAAATAGTTTATTCTTATAGAAATGACGTGCTTGCAGTATTCGTAACACTATGCTATAATCGTAAATTGTATAAAGTGATTTGCGGTTATGGCAGATTAAAAAGAGGTGATGTTTGTGAAAAAGGATATACATCCGAAATATGAAGCTACTACAGTGACCTGTGTCTGTGGCGAAGCATTTGAAACTGGTTCGACAAAGCAAAATCTAAAAGTTGAAATATGTTCCAAGTGCCATCCGTTTTACACTGGAAAACAAAGGACAGTATTCACAAAGGGCCGCGTAGAGAGATTCAAGAGCAAGTACGGTATCGAATAATATGAATAGCAGAGCTACGGCTCTGCTATCTTTATATTAATTAATTGTTTGCAGCAGTATAAAAATAGAGGTGTAGATTATGCTAGAAAAACTTCAACACTTGGAAGATCATTATGAGGAATTAAGCCGTCTAATCAGCGACCCGGAAGTTATTAGTCAGCAAACTGAATGGCAAAAGCATACCAAGACTCACGCTTCGCTGACCGATGTAGTTGCGGCATATAGGGAATATAAAGAAGTAATTGTTGGAATCAAGGATAACAAAGGGCTTCTTGAAGATAAACTAGATGCAGATTTTCGAGACCTTGTAGAAAATGAGATAGAAGAGCTTAAAGAAAGAAAAGAATTACTTGAAGAAAAGCTTAAGATATTACTCCTGCCCAAAGATCCGAATGATGAAAAAAACGTGATAATAGAAATACGTGGTGGTACAGGAGGAGAGGAAGCTGCTTTATTTGCTGCCGACTTGTTAAAAATGTACAGTCGCTATGCTGAAAAAAAGGGTTGGCGGGTTGAAATGCTC
>PHAD01000084.1 GCA_002841595.1 Firmicutes bacterium HGW-Firmicutes-12 | reverse complement strand
ATTATTCACTTCAGGGATGACATTTTCGCTGACCAGTTATCCTTCAATAGGGGTGACATTTTCGCTGACTATTGACATAAGACAAATATGGAAAAAGAGAAGACCAAAAATGGCTTCTCTTAATATTCATCCGGCGGCAGGAAAAAAAGGAGAAATTTTTATAAAGTAAGCTTATTTTTGGTTGTCTTCTTTATAGTTCTTGTTTTGATTCTTGTTTTGATTATTATTTTTGAAATTAGTAGAAAGATTCTTTTTAATATTTTCTTCGTTCAATTCACTTGCGAATTCTTCATCCATAATATTAGTGGTCTTATAGTTTTTTTCGGCATCATTCTTTACTGCTTTAAATTTATTCTTGTCCATTTTTGGACCTCCTTATAATTCGGTATTAAACAAGGTAGAAGCAAAGAAGTAGCCGCCGTTTAATTTGCTCTCCCTTTTTTCTATTGCTTATTTTCCCCGATAATAAAAATGCTATTCCAACATTTTTTTATATGTTAAAATGTTTTTATGGAACCTTTTTTTCCACTTTAACGTCTAAAACAATTGGTACGTGGAGGGAGGAAGCGAATAGTGACTCTAGATGAAGAGTTGGTAAACAGAAGTAAAAGCGGTGACATTAATGCTTTTGAAGAATTGGTGTGTCGCTATGAGCGAAAAATATATAGCCTTACTTATCGGTTGATGGGTAATCACGAAGATGCCAATGATTTTGCTCAAGAAGCTTTTCTTAAAGCTTTTCAAGCAATACAGAACTTTCGAGGCGAGGCTTCGTTCATAACTTGGATTAGTCGCATTGCTACTAATGTATGCCGGGACGAATTGCGTAAACGCTATCGAATAAAAACTGAATCATTGGATGAAAAAATTACCTTAGATGAGGGAGAGGTTGTAAAACAGCATATATCTCCTGAACCTGGACCGGCGGAGCTTTACGAACAACGAGATTTCCAGGAACGAATACAGCGATATATTAATACTCTCTCGCCCGAATTTCGACTAGTTCTTATTTTACGTGATATCAACGGATATTCTTACGAAGAGATTGCGGAAGAATTAGAATGTTCACTAGGTACCGTAAAATCACGGATAAATAGGGCTAGGAACTACCTGAAACAGAAAATATTGTCAGAGAGGGAACAAAATAATCTCTGCGAGCGTCTATATGGGTAGGAAAGGGGGGAAAGGGTATGAACAGCAAACATGTTAAAGAAGAACTATCGGCTTATTTTGATAAAATTTTAGATGCTGAAGAAATGCTGGTTGTTGAGGAACATCTGGCTAATTGTGCAGAATGCCGTGAAGAATATGAAATGCTTCAAGAAACTTTTCGAATGCTCTCCTCATTGGAGGAAGTAATCCCTCCTGCCAGTTTTAGACGTGAGCTTCGCGATAAATTGGAAAGAAGTACCGGAAAGAGAAGGATATCTATAAAAGCACTTATACCTAATTGGATGATGGCGCTAACGAGAAAACAGCTAATACCGGTAGCTTTAGTATTCTTATTGATGATATTAATTGTCCCTAAGATAGGTTCAAACCTTCCTGGGTTCAGGATGGGTTCTTCTGATAAAGCAGCTGAATCAATTACATTGGAAGATACTGATTCATATAATCAACTTAGCGGCAGTGAGCAAATGCAAAAGATGATGGCGCCTGAGGGTAGAGGAGCAGGTGTAGAGATTTCAACTACTGCATATACCTCATCAGGAGAAATGCCAAGAATAGCAGCAGAACCTACCGGAGAAGATGGAAATGCACCCGCTACTGTTATGGAGCAAGATATAGAACGTAAAATTATTAAGAATGCTGACTTGTTGCTTCAGGTTGATGAATATAATTTTGCTGTTGAAGCTTTAAAACAAAAAGTGATCCTACTTGGTGGTTATGTCGCCAACGAGAATGTAAATACGGTGGGCCGAGAAGGAACCATTTACGGATATATGCAGGTAAGAATTCCTGCTCTTGAATTTGAAGGCTTCCTTTCGGGAATTGATGGTCTGGGTAAAGTTAAAAATCGTAATATTTATTCGCAGGATGTAACTGAAGAATATATTGATGTGGAAAGTCGCTTGAAGGCATTGCGTACTAAAGAGGAAAGATTAATAGACATCCTTACTAAGTCGGGACAGTTAAGTGACATATTGGCAGTAGAAAATGAGTTAGCTAATACACGTGCACAGCTTGAATCCTTACAAGGGCGCTTACGTTATTTGAATAACAGAACTGATTTTTCTTCAATTAGTATTAATATTGAACAGATAACTGCATCTACACAACAGATTAGTAATCCTGGATTTATGGAAATGTTAAAGAAGACGAAAGAAGCTTTCATTGAGACCATCAACACCATGCTTATTGGGACTAGCAAACTTGTTATTTTTCTAGGGGCAGCAATACCTTACCTGATATTGTTAGGAATTGTGGTTTGGTTGGTTTGGTTGTTACTTATAAGGAAAAGAACTTAAGAGTAAAAACGAAAGAATAAGTAAGTAAATATAGTGTTTTTCAAACTATAATTGATAAAACATTCGGTGTGCAGGAAATTGTCCTTGCACACCGAATGTTTTAGATTGGGAAATAATATTATCGATAATAAAAAATTGGAGTGAGTTATTTGCAGGGTAAATTTGTTCTTGTTGATGGAAACAGTTTGGCCTATAGGGCCTTTTATGCTATTCCGATGCTTTCTAATTCAAAGGGGTTTATTACTAATGCCGTTTATGGCTTTTGTAATATGCTGATGAAAATACTAGATGATGAAAAACCAGAATATCTTGCCATCGCCTTTGACAAGGGCAAAATTGTTTTTCGCCATCAGGACTATGAACAGTATAAAGCTACTAGAAAATCAATGCCCGATGAGCTTAGACCACAGCTTCCAGTCTTAAAAGAGCTGTTAAGAGCTATGAATGTCGCGTATTATGAATGTGAGAATTATGAAGCTGATGATATTATTGGTACACTCGCCAGGATGGGGGAGAAGGAAAACCTGGAAGTGCTTATTGTGACAGGAGATAGAGATGCGTTACAGCTCGTATCACCGCATACAAGTGTTCTATTAACTCGTAAGGGGATTACTGAGTTAGAAAAATATAATGTAAGCACCTTGCACGAAAAATATGGGCTTACTGCAGAGCAAATGATTGATCTAAAAGGCTTAATGGGTGATAGTTCTGATAATATTCCGGGTATTCCTGGGGTTGGTGAAAAAACAGCTCTTAAGCTCATACAAGAGTACGGGGATATGGAAAATGCACTTGCACATTTTCAGGATTTTAAAGGGAAAAAGCTGGGCCAACTTTTAGAACAGTATGCAAAGCAAGCCCGCCTAAGCAGGAAGCTAGCAGTAATTGAAATAAATGTACCTTTTGATTATGAGTTGGAGGAATGCAGAGTAGTAGAACCTGATTATGAACTTCTGCTTAGTTTGTTACGGGATTTGGAGTTTAAAGGAATCTTGCAAAATATGATGAACAAGATGTCGCATTCTAGTCAGGGTTCTGCTACAGTAGAAACAATCAAGGCTGAGGGGATAACGATAGATAATCCCCAGTCTTTAAGGGAGTACCTGCAAGATAGAGAAAAGATGGCGGAACTTATATTCTTCTTAAGCACACAAAAAGCAGGAGTTAGTGGACTGAAAATAAAAGAAATCGGGTTTAGAGTAGTGGGTGTGGATGAAACTACAAAAGTAGATGATACCATATGGCTTTGTTGGAATACCGATAATGATCTCCAGGAAATGATGAACACATTAAAACCCTGGTTAGAAAAAGAGGATATTCATAAATCAGTTCATGACGCCAAAACGGCCTTATTGGCATGCAGGTCGTTTAGTATTGAATTAAAAGGTATAAGAAATGATACTTTGTTAATGGCCTACTTGTTAAATCCATCTAGAACACAGACAGATTTGGATTCTCTGGTGAGAGACTATCAAGGTGTAAATATTATTGCAGAAAATAAAGCAGAAAGAGGATACATTATCTTAAATGCCCTGGATAAACTAGCAGTACGCTTTAGAGAAGAACTGCATGAACAAGGTATGTGGGAACTATATTATGATTTGGAGCTGCCATTAAGCAGGGTGCTTGCTGACTTGGAAATTAGGGGAGTATTGTTGGATGAGACAGTACTGCAAGATATGGGGCAGGAGCTTGACGAGCGTCTTATAAGATTAACTGAGGCAATATATTATCATGCTGGTGAAGAGTTTAATATAAATTCACCTAAACAATTAGGAGAAATATTATTTAATAAGCTTGGACTGCCAAGAGGGAAGAAAACTAAGACAGGGTATTCTACGAGTGCTGAAGTTTTAGAATTTTTAGCCCCTGAACATGAAATAGTGGCAAGAATTCTTGATTATAGACAGTTGATTAAAATAAAGACAACATATATTGATGGTTTAGTGTCCTTAATGAATCCCGATACACGCAAGGTGCACACCTCCTTTAACCAAACGGTGACAGCTACGGGAAGACTATCAAGTACTGAACCTAATCTGCAAAACATACCTATTCGTATGGAAGAGGGCCGCCGCCTGCGTAGAGCCTTTCTGCCTTCGCCCGGATACCAAATGTTATCAGCGGATTATTCGCAGATAGAGCTAAGAGTTCTGGCACATATAGCTAATGATGAAGTGTTGAAGGAAGCATTTCATATGGGGCAGGACATTCATACAAGAACGGCTGCAGAAGTTTTTGAGGTGCCAATGGAAGCGGTTAATAAGGAAATGCGTCGCGCGGCCAAGGCAGTTAATTTTGGTATTGTGTACGGTATCAGTGATTTTGGTCTAAGTCAAGATTTGGGGATATCAAGAGCAGAAGCCAAAGAATACATTGAGAACTATTTTAAGCGCTATCGTGGTGTAAGGTTGTATATTGACCAGGTAATTGCCGAAGCTCGCGAAAATGGTTATGTAACTACACTATTAAATAGAAGACGCTATCTTCCGGATATATTGAGCCGAAACTTTCATTTACGGAGCTTTGCCGAAAGAATGGCGATGAATACTCCTATTCAGGGCAGTGCTGCTGATATTATTAAGTTGGCAATGCTTAGACTTCAGGAGATATTGCTAAGTGAAAAAGACGGCAGCTTCATGACTCTGCAAGTGCATGATGAACTTATTTTTGATGTTCCAGCTGTAGCAGTAGAGAAACTAGCTAAAACTGTGAATGAAGTCATGAGTAGTGTTTATTCTTTGAGTGTACCTCTTAAGGTAGACTTGCAGACCGGTCCAAACTGGTACGAGCTTGAAACACTTGAGCTAAACCAGAAATAGTAGAGTATATAGTTTTGGAAGGAGTAAGAAAATATGCCGGAACTACCGGAAGTGGAGACTGTTAAACGCAGCTTACAGCCCCTGCTTGAAGGAGAAAGATTAATAGGAATTGATGTACTATATGGAGGCATAATCAAGAATATGGATCCGCAAGATTTCAGTCGATTGCTTGTGGATAGGGTTATTAATAGTATTAGTCGCAGAGGCAAGTACCTACTGTTCGATCTCAGTGAAGGAGATACCTTAGTAGTTCATTTGCGTATGACGGGACAACTGCTAATTTCAAATCAAGAAGAGCCGCGAACTAAACATACTCATTTGGTTTTTCACCTATCGGGAGGGAAACAGCTCAGATTTGTTGATGTCCGAAAGTTTGGTTTGATATTTCTAGTACGATCCGGTGCATGGGACCAAGCCGGCGGTTTGGCGCAACTAGGGCCAGAACCTTTAGCGGAAGATTTTACTGTTGAGGTACTGCTAGGAGTATTGAAAAATAGAAAAGGTATGCTCAAAGCATTTTTGTTGGATCAAAAACGAATAGCTGGGATTGGTAATATCTATGCTGACGAGATTTTATTTATGGCAGGTCTACTGCCGCAAAGAAGAATAGAAACACTGAACATGCCAGAAATTGAAGCTTTATATTTGGCTATTAGAACGAAGCTCCAAGAAGGGGTAGAATATCGAGGCACTTCAATTAGTGATTATGTTGATGGTAGAGGTGAAAAAGGAAGTTTTCAGGAAAGGCTACAGGTATATGATCGTGGGGGTAAACCATGTTTAAAATGTGGGACAAATCTGGTTAAATCGGTTGTAGCAGGTCGGGGAACCGTATCCTGTCCAAAATGCCAGCGTTAAAGTAAAAACATATAAAGTGAAAACGTACTTGCAGTAATCTATCTTTAAAGATATTATAAGAACAAATTAGTACTAAGTAGGTGTAACGATGGCCTTTGTTATAGGATTGACTGGTGGAATTTCCTCAGGCAAAAGCCTTATTTCTAGTTATCTTCACGATTTAGGAGCAATGGTAATTGATGCAGACAAATTAGCACGCGAGGTGGTTGAACCGGGAAGCCCAGTTTTAGAGGAAATCAGAGGAAGCTTTGGAGATGAGGTAATTAATGAGGACGGAACTCTATGCCGAAAAAAACTAGGTGACATTGTTTTTAATTGCGAAGAGGAGAGAAGAAGGCTAAATGATATAATCCATCCTCGAGTTTTTGAGAGAATAAAGGAACTGATAAATGAGAATAAGGATGATAAGACCGTGCCGGTTATTGTCATTGATGCTCCTTTGTTGATAGAGACCGGTCTGATGGATATGACTGAGGAAGTCTGGGTAGTTTCCTTAAAAGAAGAGGCACAGCTAAAAAGACTGATGAAAAGAGATGCCTTAACCAGAAAAGTTGCAGAAAGCCGACTGAAGACGCAAATGCCGCTTAACGAAAAGATTAAGTTTGCCGATCGCGTAATTGACAATAATGGCAGTAAAGAAGATACGCTTCGCAGTGTGCAAACTATTTGGGAGGAGTTGATCCGATTATAAACGTAAGGCATAATAACTTGGAATTATAAATAATAATAAGATATAACTTTTGACGTGTTGATGGTAGGGGGATTACCTTGATATATCGCTGGGTGAAAAAAATTGTACTTTTATTTCTGATTGGTTGTATTATTATAGTACTTATCAACAATGCTCTGTTTCTTAAGCTATTTTACCCTTACCCGCACCAGGAATTAATTGTTACAAGTAGTAATGAATATAAAGTAGATCCCTATATTGTTTTAGCTATAATTCGTACCGAAAGCCGGTTTTTCCCTAAGGCTAATTCGCCTGTTGGAGCTAAAGGACTTATGCAAATAATGCCTGAGACCGGAAGATGGATTGCACAACAGATAAAAATGACAGAATTCGAGGATGATAAGCTCTATTTGCCGAATTATAATATACCGATGGGTATCTGGTATATATCATATTTGGATAGTGTATTTCAGGGTGACCTGATAAAAGTACTTGCAGCCTATAATGCCGGTGAACACAAAGTGAAAAGATGGATTTCAGAGGGCATTTGGACAGGGCGTCAACAAGATATTGAGCAAATTCCTTACCTTGAAACTAGAGAATATATTGACAAAGTTTTATTTGACTATCATATTTATAAGAGAATATATAAGAAGAAGTGACCGACAGATGATTTTTGAACAGAAAAAGGAAGTTACTGGAGGAATATGATGAGTGAGAAATATAAGACTATAAGTCAGGTAAAAGACTTGAAGGTAGATAAGGAGAGGCTGCTTTTTTCAGCTCAGCATGAGGAAATTATTTCAGGAGCGACTACTGATATCTATTTTATTAAAACTCAAGAGATCCTGGAAAAAAAGGGTTTAGAGGATGTAAAGGTGACCGCAGAAATCTTTACACGGCGGGAAGGGTTGCTAGCGGGAATTACCGAGGCTATGCAACTATTAAAGGATTGCCCGGTTGAAGTCTGGGCTTTACAAGAAGGACAAGCTTTTTCTAATAAAGAAGTAATTATGCGTATTAGCGGAAAATATAGTGAATTCGGTATTTATGAAACCGCTCTACTAGGTATACTTGCTAGTTCCAGTGGATGGAGTACAGCGGCCAGACAAGCCAAAGAGGCAGCAGGAGAAAAAAACGTACTATGTTTTGGAGCCCGGCATGTTCATCCTGCGGTAGCTCCTGTAATGGAAAGGGCCGCTATCATTGGTGGAGCAGATGGAGCTAGCTGTATATTAGGAGCAAAGCTTGCCGGGATGGAACCTTCAGGAACAGTACCGCATGCTATCTTTCTTATTATGGGTGATACTGTTGATGTTGCTCGTGCTTACCACGAGATTATGCCGTTGGGAGAATCCAGAACGGTATTAGTCGATACATTTAAGGATGAGGCTGAAGAGTCCCTGCGTGTGGCTTTAGCGTTAGGACAGGATTTACAGGGGATACGTTTAGATACACCAAGTGAACGTGGTGGTGTTACCCCTGGGCTAGTTAAAGAAGTGCGTAAAAGATTGGATCAGGCTGGCTTCCAGCACGTAAAAATTTTTGTATCCGGTGGTCTTACTCCGGAGAGAATAGTACTTTTAGGTGAAGCGGGCGCCGATGCTTTTGGGGTAGGAAGCTTTATATCCGGGGCATCAGCTATTGACATGACCATGGATATTAAAGAAGTAAACGGTACACCGATTGCTAAACGCGGGCGCATTCCTGGTGTAACCGATGCTCCTTGCCTCATTAGAATGAAATAGAGAAAGTCTATCTTTAATCTCTACAATTGTATTTGTTAATATTTTCTGTTACGGACAACTTGTGCTATGATATAAGCAAAATCCAAATAGAGATATATTAATTTCTTAGAAGGAGGGAAATACTTATGTTACATCCTTATCGTTGTGAGATATGTGGGGAAACGTATGTTGGAGGATATCCTGCTGAACGTTGCCCATATTGTGGTGCAGCTGGAAAAAACCTTTTGCCGGCTGCTGAGTGGATTAATTATGGAAAAATAGAGATGTGTGAGCAAAGTATTGAGGACTGTAAGAAAGCACTTGAACTTGAGATGACTAATTATGCTTATTATAAATGTGCTACAGCAAAGGCCCAGACCCAGGTTACACAGACTATATTTAAAAGATTTATGAAGCAAGAGATGGAGCATGCTGAGGTTTTTTCGAAAGCTCTAGGTTTTGATCTTCCAGAAGCACCACAAGTCACTTGTGCTAATGAAGATGTTACTAATATGGAAGAGTCGAATAAACATGAGCAAATAGCTATAAAATTCTATATTGAGGCTGCTAATAGAGCTCCAGAGGAGCGTATCAAACAAATCTTTCGTTCCATTGCTGAAGTGGAAAATGAACACCTTATTACACTGAATATGTACAAGTAGGAGCCTATAAGGCTCCTGTTTTGCAAAAGGGGAAGAAAATATTAACTAAAATGGGTGAAGTAAATATGTCAAAAATGAAGATTGTAGTTATTGATGATGATCGCAAAATAAGGGCTATGCTTGAACGTAGTCTTTCTTATGCCGGTTATGAGGTACTTACTGCGGAAAAAGGAATAGAAGGATGGGAACTAGTAAAGAAAGAAAAACCCCATCTTGTTATTTTAGATATAATGTTGCCAGAAATGGATGGATATGAGGTCTGCAAGTATTTAAAAGATTCTATGGAAACCCCTATTCTTATGCTTACAGCAAAGGATGATATAAAAGACAGGGTAAAAGGGCTGGACTCAGGCGCTGACGATTATTTAGTAAAGCCATTTGCTTTAGAGGAATTATTGGCTCGGGTTAGGGCTCTTTTACGGCGCTTCATTAAAGAAACGGGCGTTTTGCTCGAGTATGCCGATTTGCAGGTTGACCCTGATACTTATCAGGTGTGGAGGGGAGACAGAGAAATAGTGCTTACGGTTAGGGAATTTGATTTACTGTTGCTTTTGCTAAAGCATCCTCGTCAGGTTATGTCCCGAGAAAAATTGATGGATGGAGTCTGGGGTTTTGATTATGAAGGAGAATCTAATGTTTTGGAAGTTTATATAGGTTATTTACGAAACAAACTCGAAGGAACTGGGAAAAAAAGACTTATTCACACAGTACGTGGTGTTGGGTATGTGCTGAAAGAATAGGAGGAATGAAATAATATGCCGATACGTTGGCGCTTGACTTTCTGGTATACGGGCATTTTATTGCTCATTCTATTAATACTTGGTTCTTCCGTATATCTGCTTTTAGAGTATTCTCTGACAGCTGAGATAGATCGTAACCTTGATCAAAAGGCAAATGAAGTCTTGCGTTCAACTAGAGTTGTCGGGGAATTACCATTCTTTTTAAGACAAGTAGTTCTACCTGATGTTGAAGTATTTGCTGGACCAGATATTTACTTGCAGATTGTAGCCACTAATGGAGAAATAGCCGCAAAATCAAATAACCTGGGAGAGTATAATCTACCGGTATTAGAAGAAGCTGTAAAGAATGTCATCGCAGAGGGAAGCAGTTTCAGTAGCTTCAACGTTGAAAATGAGAAGCTAAGAATGTTAATAAAGCCATTACTCTTGGATGAGGAAGTAGTGGGCATACTTCAAGTGGCTAGGCCACTGCAAACTGTCAACTTGGCTTTGGTACGTCTAAAAAGCATCCTTTTTCTAGGTGGATTAGCCTCGTTATTTGTTTCACTTTTAT
This sequence comes from Firmicutes bacterium HGW-Firmicutes-12, assembly GCA_002841595.1. Classification (GTDB taxonomy): domain Bacteria; phylum Bacillota; class Peptococcia; order DRI-13; family PHAD01; genus PHAD01. Next base: position 1,542 of record PHAD01000084.1, on the reverse strand, counting down.
TAGGCTGGATTATGTCAGGTAAGGCTTTGCAGCCGATTAGAGATTTAGCTGGTGAGGCAAAAACAATAGGTGAGGATCGGGACTTTCAGCGGCGAGTTAGCTATCACGGGCCTATCGACGAGATAGGAGGATTAGCTATTACCTTTAACAATATGTTGGGTAGGCTTGATGAGGCCTATCAACGTCTTGCCGATGCCTTGAAGGCCCAGCAACGCTTTGTGGCTGATGCTTCTCACGAATTAAGAACACCACTTACTTCAATACAAGGTAATGTAGATTTCTTATTGAAAAAACATGGTGAAGAGAAGAGTTCGGCCCTGGACAAGGAGGTATTATCTGATATATCTTCGGAAACCAGACGAATTTCACGCTTAGTTAAAGATTTGCTTACTTTAGCAAGGGCAGATGCGGGTTTTAGTCTAGATATTGCTCCGTTGGAATTTTTGCCGGTTTTAGAGGATACTGTTCGTTATGCCCAGTATTTATCTAGAGGACACATCTTTGAAATAGATATACAAGATGTTGCAGGTTTAGAGATAAAAGCTGATGCTGACTATTTTAAGCAAATGTTGCTTATCTTCTTTGATAATGCATTTAAGTACACCACGACAGGTAAAAAAGTAAAATTTCAAGCAAAAAGGACAACAACAGAGATACTTCTGATTTTCCAAGATGAGGGAATAGGGATCCCGGAAAAGGATTTACCCTATCTTTTTGACCGTTTTTATAGAGTTCAAGATTCCCGCACGGGCGAAGGAACAGGATTGGGATTGGGCATTGCAAAATGGATTATTGATCAGCATAATGGCAGGATAACTGTGGAAAGTGAATTAGATCAGGGAACTATTTTTACGATTTGTTTACCGATTCTCAGTCTGTTTTAAGAAAACTTATTTAGAATTACACTAATAGAGAAAGAATTCATGAAGATATAAGGGGGTTTTAAAGCATGGAACGAATGCGTACCAGCAGACAGTTAATCATCTATACTCTCCTCATTTTTCTTATTGGTGTATTTTCTACTGGCGTTATATTGACCGCAAATGGTTTTGATGTACCTTGGGATACACCTCAAGCATTGCAGGCGGAGGAACAGGAAAATACAGATGAGTCATACACAAAAGCTTCCGCTTCCACGGATAAAATTGTTGGCACCAGTATTATTGAACGGATTGTCGAAAGTTCAGGATCTGCGGTTGTAAAGCTGGAGACTTCTTTTAAAACAACGAGTTCAAGTAATCCCTTTCAAAATGATCCATTTTTTAGAGAGTTTTTCGGTGATGATTATAGTAATCCGCAAACTCGCGTTCAACAAGGACTCGGTTCGGGGTTTATCATTTCAAAGGATGGTTATATACTAACTAACAACCACGTAGTAGAAGGTGCGGATGAAGTAAAAGTATATCTTACCGACCGGAATGAACCCTATGTAGCAAAAATTATAGGAGCAGATGCCAGTTTGGATTTAGCTGTTTTAAAAATTGAGGTTGATACTGATCTTCCGATGTTGAAAATGGGGGACTCAAATAAGACAAGAGTTGG
>PHAD01000083.1 GCA_002841595.1 Firmicutes bacterium HGW-Firmicutes-12 | reverse complement strand
AATTTCCAACTTGTAGCTGTATAACCCGCTATATCTATTCCTACGAATAAAATCATCGTTAGAACAAGCATAGTATAAAGGGCACTCACTATTCCTTCACCCTGTTCCGATTTCAAAACTTCTTCTAACTTCATTCCTTATACCAAGGTATCCAATCTAGAGAATATCCGATTAATAAAATCAGGCATCCAACCTGTAATTAAGCCATGAACTAAAACAAGAACGGTAGCAACAATCGCCATCCAGCCTATGGTACCTACGAATTCTCCCTTTTCATTTTTCTGAAACTTTCTTATTTTTACTTTTACTTTGTCAATTAAAATTGAGTATATAATCTGTGATTTTAAAAACATTCTTTCTCCTCCTATTTCTTTTTACATTATTTTATTTACTTGACTGAATATCTCCCAACCTTTTATTGTAAGAGACCCTATGGCTAGAATTAATAAAATCATATACAACTGATATACTTTTTCGGGTTTTGATTTAGTAATTTCTTCGATAGCCACTCGCCTAATCTCTGTTATGTCTCCTTCTATAATACGGAAATAATTTTCTGCTGTTTCATAACCATATTCAATCGCTATTTTTACAGCTGAAGTAAACTTTGTAACTACCGGCATATTAAATGATTGCGCAAATAAATCCAGAGCATGGGCAGGACGCATACACTGTAAATCATTTATAAGTTTATCAATTATATTTCTTATTCTCGGACCTGAGTTTTCTTTGGCCTGATTAAAAGCCGAGATATAATCTCGGCCACTGGCAAAACTTATACGAAGTTTATCTATTAGCTCTGGTAGGTCTTTAGTCAACTCCACCTGCCATTTCTTATATTGTTTCTTTAAATTCATGTATTGTTGGTAGGTTAAGACTAGAACAAATACTGGGTACAAAAAAACATATCCGCTAAAACCAGTTAATATAGGTACCATTAAAACAGGCAACGCCCCTATAAACCCTTTAAATATGAGTCTAGCTAGTTCTTTTTCTGCCCGCTGCTTTAAACCCATTAGTCTTAGCATGTTCCGTAAGTCTGAGAGTATAAGCTGATCTAAGTCTATTACCCTTTGCATCCTCGGTATAATATCAAGGATACATCTTGTTATCATATTTTCATCAGCTCTTTCTAGCTCCCAATCGGACATGATGACTTCCCGTGCCCTTAGAATTGCTTTTTTTGTTGGTTTATCTATAAATATTCTACTGGCAAGACAAAGGGATGCAAAAAAAGCCAGAATCAAGGGCATTAAAAAAGACCAGATTATGGTCACCACAATTCTCCCCCTTTTATATCTCATCTAAGTTAAGACTCAGATATTCTTCTCCTTTCCTAAAAACATATAAGGAACCTAAGCAATACATCATTATCAGAATTTTCCCCGCTATAGAATGCAAATACACATTGGTATGTCCCGTATTTACAAAAGATAGTATCAACGGGAATAACCAAGCTGTCCCAAGTGAAGTGTATAGCTTCTTTTTCTTAATTTTGCTTTGCTCTTTTACCTTCTCTATAGCTCGTAAATCAAACTCAATAGCTTCAACCGCCTTGTCCAAAGCCTTCATGGCATCTGGAGTAAATCCTTCGTAATGCGCTTGTATAAGATATTCTATAAAAATATCAAATTTCCTTAACTTCACCTTATTTCTCATTTCAAGAAGGGCATCTCTAACGCTCTCCCCTACTGCTATATTCAATATATAATTACTGAAAAGTTGTTTTATTCTTTCATTAGTAGTTTCATCTCTTGTTACCTCTATAGCCCGAGTTATGTTTTGCTGATCAGGAATTCTTGAAATTAATATTCGCAAAGGATTTGTCAGCTTGCTTATTAAAAACATTCTGTTTGAGTTCCTCTTTTTTTCTATAATAAAAGCGGGTAAATATATACCCAATACTATGCCGGCAATTAGAATAAATGGGTTGCTTATCGCAATAGATAGTAACATAGCTATTATTATTGATATGCAGATCAATATTAGTAGCTCTCCCTTACTAAAGTTCCAACCTATTGATTCAGCATTAACCTGATACTTTTCCAGGTGCAGTGAGTATGCAAATTTCAGTATACTATCACTATGCTTGTTCGTCCCATTTTTTTGCTTTTTGAATATAAAGCATGCAAACAAAAAGCCGATTGAAAACATAATGCCTATGATAATGGACAGCACCCCCTTACACCGCCCCTTCTGTATCTATAGTTGTCCATCGTTGGATATTTTCATCTGGTACAAGACTTATTCTCAGCTTCGTGGCTAATTCTTTTGATATTGGATGTACCATTCGATGAAAACCTATAGAATAGCCATTATTATTAATTCCTGTTTGAATATATTCGAAAATAGTACTACAAATCGGATGTTTGGCCCCTTCGTATCCAATTAACTCAATAACTTCAGTTATAACACGACTCTTTTTAATCTTCTGCTGGAATATAATAAGGTCAACAGTATCTGCCAACTGTGCTGCTATTGCCTCATCGTTATATCCGTCACCAGCTAGCTGTACTATCCTAGTCGCCGCATTTTGAGCTGAACTAGCATGTAGGGTAAGGTAACAGTTATGCCCCGTATTCATTGCTTCATGGGCCTGCCTTGCCGCGTTGCCGTCCCTCACCTCACCAACAATTATCTTCCAGGGTCTCATTCTAAGAGACACCTTAGTTAATTTAGCAATATCATAACGTTTTTCGGGATTCTCATGATGCTTCGTCTGCAAAGGTACGATATTTCGATAATGGCAATAGGCTTTCTTTCTTCGTAACATCATCTCCGGACTATCTTCTATTGTAATTAAACGAGTATTCTCTGGGAAATACAAGGGAAAAGAAACTAAGGTTGTAGTTTTTCCGGAATTTGTAGCACCCGCAATTATAACATTTGAGCTTGGTATAACATCTCTGAAGAACTCATCTACCTCCTTGCTAATTGTACCGTATCCCACCAACTGCTCTGGTGAAACTGTATCCTCAGAAAATTTTCTAATTGATACTACTGTACTTTCTGTAGCTATACCACCTTTTTCTGCATGAAGAACCGCACATATTCTGAAGTTTTCAAAAAGGCTATCGATATGTGGCTCGTTAGCTGTTAAGGTTTTGCCTAATGGAATTAACATTTTATTTATAACATTATAGAGGTGATCTTCATCTCTAAAACCCAGATCAGGTCTATATTCCTCTTCACCATCTCTTTCAACAAATACATCCCGCGGAGAATTGATATCTATATTTGTAACCGCCGGATCATCAAGGGCTTGTTGTATTGGTCCAAAATATAATATCTCCTGTTGTATAGTTTTAATCATGCTATCGAGTGGTACGCCCTGAATTTGCAACTCTTTTCTTGGGGTTACATATTCAGTTATAATAGTTTTCATTTTTTCCCTTGCGCTATAGTCAATTACTGACTGTGCAAATGCTTGGGAATACTCATCCCTAAGATAAGTTCTTACTTTATTCACTGCGTTATGAAGATTTTCCGTTAACGAAATATCCAAATCCTTTATTATATCTACCTTTTGACGGCTACTATGTTCATATGGATTAAATGCTCTAACCATCTTATTTTTTACTCCCCTCCCTTTCTCATAAATTAATAGTCATTTTTTCAGAGGCTTCTTTTGTTCTTACCTGATCTTTCTTTTTATGTCTTGCTAGAAAACTACTAATACTAGAACGGAGCCGTTTTTTCTTAACTATCATGTCTTCAAAACAACTTTCCTCAAATAAAGCTTTAATTATCTCCTGACAGTTTTCTTCCCTAACATCTAGTTTCCCTATTATCCTTCCTTCGTCACTTCTAATCACTGATATCTCTTTTATAGTTTCAATTACTTTTAGGCTTGCAAGAATAGTAAATTTAGCTAAATCAAATTTAAAAACCTGTACTAGTCTCTTAACATTAAGTAAAGCAAAAGATATATCTGCCATAGCTTGCACGGGTATCAAAACCTTATCAGCAACTTCAACTGCAAAATAGGTCATTGGTGTTGTAATTTGTCCCTGACAGTCATAAATGACCGATGAATAGCCTAACTCTCGGGCTTTATTTAACAAATGAGCTGGAAAAGAGATTAAGGTTTGTATTTTAACTTTTTGAGTAACTGGATAATCAGGAAAAGCATATATATCAACTGGCAAAACAGCCAAACTGTCACTTTTCTTGTACAAATGCTTTAGGGTTATAGTCCCTTTTTGTTCCAATTCCATGATCTCTTCCTCAATATTTTTGTTACGTTCAATAGCCTGTGCCGCAAAAGCCAATCTGGGAATACCTAAACAGGGTAATTCAGCAATTAGTGCGCGTTCTCGTTTTGATATTTCTCTTGCCAAACCAAAACTCAACTCACTCGTATCAATGCCAGTAGGGGACCATATTACAATCTTTTTTAAGTTATCAATCATATAATCTCCTTCCAAATTTACCTTTCATAAATGAAAAAAACCTATCTAATACCCTGTTATCCCTGTCTATCATGATCCCATTTTTTATCCCCACCCGCTCCATAATCTGTTTAATGAATTTTTTTGTTTCTTGACTAATTCTATTTTTCTTTTTCAAATATACAAACTCCAATAAATCTTCGCTAAAGCAATCTGGAAAATACAAAAAAGAAGCCTCTAATAAGTCGGCTAGCTGATTTGAGATATACGGAATATTTTTTTCTCCTACTAAATGCACCTTCCCTTTCCCTTTTTTATGTTCATCAATACAATTCACAATACTCCCTGGTAGCATATTAATAGTTATGAATTTCTGATAGGCTATTTCTCTCATAATAAAATCATTGAAATAATTATGTCCCTGACATATAAATATAAGAAAGTTAAAATTATTCTCAAAAATTGTTATTTTTGTCAACTCATTAATAAAATCCGCCCAAAAACTTTCTATTTCATGTCTGCTTAAATTATCATTCTTTATTCCATCAGGTAGGAAATATAATCCTGAAGGATAATCTTCTATATACCCATCCTTTATAGGTGAGTTTTTGTCATTAAGATATATCTCTTTATTATATAAACAATTTCTAATGAAATCATTATTCTGTTGAGCATACATGGTGACAGCATGTCTAGTATTAAAGTAAGGATGTGGAACAGAAAAAATGCTGGCTAACTGAGGAATACCTCCTACAGTCTCTACTAAAGATACTTTGAAACCACTCTCAGCCAGTTCTAATGCAGTTAATGCGGCTAGACCATAATTTAGCAGCGAGTCATCTTCAGAGCAAAAAGCAATAACATTGGATTTAATATAATACGGTTGGTATATTCTGTTTAATATCCGCTTCATATCAAAACCCTCTACTGCTTCTCTATTTATCTTAGCCGCTTCTTTCCCTCTCAAATATTCCTCAACTTCAGTTAAAGAGCGTATTGTGAAAATATAATCTATGATATCTGCTTGATCAAAACTGTCCAAGAACCAGAAATTATATAATTCTAATCTTAACAATTGAGTTATTAATTGAGTATCATAATATAATCTATCTGGTATAAGTAAAACAATCCGGCTTTTTGGCCGGTTTGTTTTGATCTCAGAAATCCGTTTTAAAAAATCCTTTCTCATAAGCTTTTCTTGAGGAATTAGATATGTTCCACAATTAATCAATATTAGATCTGGCTCTTCTCCACCAATATCCTTAGACCATATGCTAGCTTCATCTAATGTTTCATGTATAGCAGTTACCTGACAATAATTACTTATTCCTTCAAGAATTGCCTTCTCAACATTCGCAAAAACGAGGTGCGCTTTAAGATGATCCCCCATTATTCTCACTCCATACCATATATATTCTTTAATAGAAAAGGTATTGTTTTTAGGATATACGAGTCCACCCCCCAATATTTATTGTTTTCCAAAACGGTCTTGTTGAGTGCAACCGCTTTATAATTTATGTCTATATATTCAGTTTTAAGAAGTTTTAATGTTTTTTCGGGTATATTCTTATAAATATAATAGTGATGGGTCATAGATCGGGATTTGTATAAACAAAAAAGAGTACATGCTATTTTCAATTCAAGAGGTGCAGTATCGGTACTTTACGCACATATATGCCTTTATTTAAAATTACATCCATCACTTTTCTACGCTTAAAATTTAAAACAGTATTAAACATTATCCTTAGACGGCCTTTTTCTTTCAATAACTTGCTAGCTAATTTAGAAAAGTTTTTACTTACCGGAATGGTTACTACGTCTAAAAAATCATAAATCTCTTTTAGCGGAATACTATCTCTAATTACTCTTATAACACCAAATGTATGTCTTATCAAATAATAGAGGTCATCAGTTAGCTCATGACACTTAATTATAAGATATCCTGGTAAGGTAACTAAACAGTCAGGTCCTTTAATCGGAGTCATTTGCACTGCCTTTTTCTCAGGAATAATTATTTGGACACCTCTGTTTTCTAAATGAACTGCATAGTTCTTTAAGAGGATCTTCTTTACATTTATTTCTAAACCTTTTCTTACATGTATAGCATAATATCTAGCCATTAATCTACATCCTTTTATAAATTTATGGATTATTATGTATTTTTTTACATATTTTAATTTATTATAGCATATATTTGTTTACTTTGTAATATTTTGTTATTATTTTTGTCGAAATTATTAAGATTTAACAATTTTGAAGATAATACTAATGGTTATAATTGGTAATAATAAAAATGAAAAGATTATAATTATCAAGTAATTATCAGGAACTCAAGCGAATATTATACGTCTATAATGTAAAGTCGTATTTTGAATATAAGGGGGTTTTGTACAATGCAGGAAAACTATCTAACTTTAATAATCCTTGGCAGCGGTTTCCTGATCTACTTTTTGATTATCACCTATGGTGTTTACCTATTCGATTTGTTATTCTATCCGGATAAACGGGAATTACATGAATAAATAAAGCCTCTAGCTATAGGACATAGTTAGGGGCTTTGCTTATTACTAAATAGAACAAGCTAATTAGTATCAAATCTATGGTGTTTTGATTATAATAATTATCATTATAAATAACAGTATAATACCGGAGGTACGATCTGTTGGATAAACACTATAACAGCATTCTCGAAGCCATTGGCAAAACTCCCCTAGTAGCATTGCAGCGTCTACCCAGAAAGGAAGATGCAAATATACTAGTTAAGCTAGAATTCCTCAACCCGGGAGGAAGCATAAAGTCGCGTTCAGCTCTTGCTATGATTGAAGCTGCCGAAAAGGACGGTATTCTTAAACCTGATTCAATAATAGTTGAACCAACCAGCGGTAACCAAGGCATAGGTATTGCTATGGTGGGTGCGATAAAAGGCTACCCTGTCAAAATTATCATGCCTGCATCTGTCAGTATTGAACGCCGTAAGCTTATAGAACATTACGGTGCTGAGGTTATTATAGTCAAAGATAAGGATAACATAGGAGATACCGTAGAAAACTGTATTCAATCTGCGTTATCGATGGCCAAAAAGGATAACCGGATATTTGTACCTCAACAATTCGAAAACCCCAACAACCCTTTAATACATCGACAAACTACTGCTAAAGAAATCCTAGCTCAATATGATGGCACAATTGATGTTTTCTGCTCAGGTATTGGCTCCGGTGGTACAATAACAGGCATTGGAGAGGAATTGAAGGAAATACATCCCCATATAAAGATCGTGGCAGTTGAACCGGAAAATGGTGCTATTATATCTGGCAAGAAAGTAGGTCACCATATACAACAGGGCATTGGCGACGGGATAATCCCCCCAATTCTAAACACGAATATTATAGATGAAATAATCACAGTAACTGATAAACAAGCCGTTACTACAGCCAAACTCTTAGCACGTGAAGAAGGACTTTTGGTCGGAATATCTAGCGGCAGTAATGTCTGGGCAGCACTAAAGCTTGCTAGAGAATTGGGAAAAGGTAAATCTATATTGACCGTCCTGCCAGATACTGGTGAACGCTACTTCAGTACAGCACTTTTTGATAATTAGCATAAAAAAAGAGAGCTTCAAATTCCGCGAGGAAATTTGAAGCTCTCTTTTTTATGAAAACTATGCGTTTAATATCTTTTTGGCACTTTCATTTTGAACATCTGTAATATAAGAGATACCAGTTTCTTTTTCCGTTTCTCTATTGGCTGAGTAGATTTCATTTCTGGTGATTTCATTCAGCGTGAACTTTCTCGCTCCAGCCATCAGCTGCTGCAGTCCAGCACCTAACTTATCGGCAAGTGTCCAGATAGCTATTGCACCATAAGGTATCTTGGCCATTTCATCTTTACCTACTTTTTTCTGAACATCGTAGTAACCCGCAAAGATTTCTTCTGGCTTCATGCCTAATTGAGTTACACTTGCCGGTAGCTTATCCCAGTTACCGTTTAGCAGTTCTTTCTTTTCAGGGTTCAACACACCTTCTATATTAGAGCCCAGGAACCCTGGTATCATCATAGATCTACCCAAACAAACTAGTTTTGTAAACGGTGCTCCAAGTGCTAAAGCTTTGAAGATATGATCCTCACGGGCTAGTCCTCCTCCTAAGGCCATATCAACAACTTTTTGACCTTTGGCAGCCAATATCGCAGCATATTCTTGGGCTTTTGAATGCAATTGGATAGAAGGAACTCCCCAAGCCTCCATCATATTCCAAGGACTCATACCAGTGCCGCCGCCAGAACCATCTATGGTCAAAAGATCCAGTTTTGCTTCTGATGCGTATTTAATAGACATGGCTAACGCTTCCATTCCATAAGAACCAGTCTTTAAAGAAATCCTTTTGTAGCCCAGCTTACGTAGATAAGCAACAGCTTGCATGAAGTTCTCTTTAACTTGATCCGGCGAAGATAAATCCGTATAACCTAAACGACTATGTCTAGCAAAGGACCCAATCGCGCCACTCTTAAAGGCTTCCTGTACTTCAGAAGCTGTGGGATCTGGGTCTACAATATAACCACGGTTTTTCAGGAAAATAGCATAGTCAAGACTGTTTACTTGGATTTCACCACCTATGCATTTTGCTCCTTGTCCCCATTTAAGCTCAATAACGACCTGATCTCCGTATTTGTCAATTATATACTCTGCTACGCCATTATTTGTATCTTCGACATTCATCTGTACAATTATTGCACCGTAACCGTCATAATAACGCAGGAATGTATCAATTCTACGGTCTAACTCAGGAGCTTTCTTAATCCTTCCGTTTTCTATAACGGCTTCCCTATCAATACCAACAACATTTTCACCTACTACTATTGGAAAACCAACTATGGCAGCCCCAATAGCAAACGAATCCCAATACTTAGCAGCAATAAACGTTGATCCTAGCGCACCCGTCATTAATGGTACTCTAGTTTTTGTCTTAATTTCGTTACCAAACTCAGTTTGTATATTAACATTCGGAAATATACAATCATCCGCTGAATTAGATAATCCCTGGGGCAATCCTTCTGCTCCATAATTATAACCGTTAATGCGTAAGGAGTTATAGGACACTCCTAAATGCATGGTGTTTCTACTACCAGAAATTGTCTTTCCAAAATCTCTTGGATACAAGATCTTTCTTCCTACCATACTAGACAGGTAAGTTTCACATTTCCCTTGACAATCGGCACGACAAAGGGTACATAATCCCGACTCTGCTGCATCCCCTCTATTAACCGTCCCTAAAGCATCATTTGTTTTTGGCCATTGAATCATTATCAGCCCTCCATTTGCATAATATTCCTTTTTTGTAATAATACGATGTTTATAATGAATTAATAATACAGTAACTATCTCTTAATGTACAGACTATTAGGTATTGTATACAATATATCTTTCATGTATACAATGTTCATATTTTGATTATTTTGTTAATCCTATCAGCAATAAAGCAAATCTTCGATTCAGAGGGACTTAGCGGCAATTAATTAGCTATCGGAAAAAGAAACCCCTATTAAAGAGAGGTTTCTTTTATCAATAATTTTTCCATAGCCGATTCCACCAGTTCCTGGGTTATCCCTTTTTCTATTACTACTTTTCCCAGCTTTTGAGGCAGTATAAAAACTAGCTTTTGCTGTGCGACCTTTTTGTCATAAATGAGATTATGCACCGCTTTTTCTAGCAGACAGCTCGAAAAGGAGCAGGGTAACCCCCATTTTATAAGAAGCTTCCTAAATCGTTCCACAACCTCAGCATCTAGCATATTCATCTGCTGAGCTAACAAAAATGCCCCGAGCATGCCAACTGCTACAGCTTCTCCATGACGATACTTCTTATATTGAGTCGCACTTTCTAAAGCATGACCAATTGTGTGTCCGAAATTGAGGATATTGCGTAGCCCTTCATCCCGTTCATCCTGGCTAACAATCTCGGCTTTGATTTGACAGCACCGTTTGATAAGGTCAGGAACAACCTCCGCACTTCGCTGTAAAACTTTGTCGGCATTTGTTTCAAGAAATAAAAAGAAATCCTCATCCCAGATAACCCCGTATTTTACCACCTCAGCAAGTCCGGCCCTCCATTCCTCTAACGGCAAGGTGTCCAGTAAAGTAAGGTCAGTCCACACCTCTTGAGGCTGATAAAATGTCCCGATCATATTCTTACCTAACGGATGATTAACTGCAACCTTTCCGCCAACACTGCTATCCACTTGGGCCAATAGTGTTGTAGGTATTTGATAGAAATTCACCCCGCGTCTGTACAAAGCGGCTGCAAAGCCGGCCATGTCACCAACCACGCCGCCACCTAGAGCTATTACACTAGAATTACGACTCAAATTGGCCTCAAGCATCTTTGTTAGTATACTCCCGGCTTGGTTCCAAGATTTAGCTTCCTCTCCAGTCGGCATTATATATTCAATTACTTTCCAGTCATCATTTGTCAGATACTTAATAAGTTGCTGTCCATAAAGGCCATATACCGTGGTATCACTAATTAAAATTATTTCTTTTTCACTACAGCGCTCACGAAGACTCAAGCTAAACTGCTGTAATATATTATAGCCTATTAATATGTCATAACTACGCTCACCAAGGCTCACTTCTACTCGTCTTAATTGCTTTGTCACCCTATTGCCCCCATTCTTTAACCTAACTTATCAATAGTTTCGAAAAAATCTTTTATCGGGTTTGCAGGTATGACAAATATCTATGGTAATTATCTAGAGTCTCATCTAAATGATCTCCGCCGAATTTCTCCATAATCGCTCCAGCCAACACCCACGCTACCGCCGCTTCTCCTACAACTGCTGCTGCTGGCACTACAGACACATCCGACCTTTCAACTGCTGCTAGCACGGTCTCTTTGCTAATAAGATCAACACTTTCTAATGGAGATAGTAACGTTGGTATCGGCTTAATAGCGGCTCTAACTACTAATTTTTCACCGTTAGTAAGTCCTCCCTCTAGGCCCCCGGCGCGATTCGTTTTGCGGTAATAGCTCTTCTCCAATGAATAAGCTATCTCATCATGAACCTTAGACCCTTTAAGTGTACTAACTAGAAAGCCTTCTCCTATTTCTACTCCTTTAACAGAAGGAATGCTCATTAATGCCTGGGAAATAAGGCCATCAAGTTTTCTATCCCAGTGAACATGCGAACCTAACCCTGGGGGTAGACCTTCAGCAACCACCTGAAAAACACCACCAAGCGAATCCCCATTCTGCCTAGCCTCGTCTACTTGAGTCTTCATCTTTTCTGAAGCCTCAATATCCATACAGTAAAATGATGTGTCGTACAAACTGTCATCTACTATATCTGTTGCAATTTTAGCTTGAATATTCTCTAGGGAGGCTACCTGCCCCTGTACTCTAATCCCAAAAGCAAGTAAAAACTCCTGCGCAATAGCCCCTATAGCTACACGAATCGCAGTTTCTCTGGCACTTGCTCTTTCTAGAATATTGCGAATATCAATATGTCTGTATTTTAAGGCTCCTGCCAAATCAGCATGTCCGGGACGCGGTTTGGTAACGTTCTTCTCATCTGATACTGGCTCTTGGAGGGGATCCATAAACTGCTGCCAATTCTGCCAATCACGGTTAGTAATCACCAAGGCTAAAGGGCTTCCTAGGGTCATAGAACCTCTCAGACCAGCCGTGA
>PHAD01000082.1 GCA_002841595.1 Firmicutes bacterium HGW-Firmicutes-12 | reverse complement strand
GGATAGGAAAAGATGATACCTTATTCGCCTTAATTACCGTATATGTTAAATTCGAACGGAAAGACAAGGAAAGAAAGCAAGTAAGCATATATTCCTAGATAATGTATGTACTTAAGGTCCCGGTCGAATTACCGGGACTTTTATTTATTTATCCGATAGCTAATCGCTGCTAGGCTCCTTAGAATGATGTAGATGTAATGAATAAGTTTTTTAAGTAGAGGTTAAGAGGGAAGTGTAGTTATGCCGGGTGACCACTTACATAAAATGATAGTTGCTCATCGATATCTACGACATGATTTTATGAATGATCTGCAGGTTATATCAGGATATATTCAGATTGGACAGTCCGAAAAGGCGCTAATCTATACGAAAAAAGTAGCCAGTAGTATGGAAGTGTTTAATCCGCTGGCTAAGCTTTCTTTGCCTTTATTACAGTCATATATTCTTAGTTATATAACACTACTAAATTCTACTAGGGAGTATTTTTGTCTATCCATTGATGGAGATATGAGCAGTTGGCAGGAAGATGAGCTCCCTTTAACCATGTTAGTAAAAGAACTTTTCGATCCTCTTAGCGCAAGTATAATTGCGAGGGATCTGGAAATCCAGATGAAGGTTTGTGAACATTCCGGGATTGAAATTAGATTTTTATGTTACTGCAATGAATTGATGGATGAATTAATTGAAACTGTAAATGTACTAAATAATACATATCAGGAGAGAATAGAAATACGGCTAGTCGAAAAGTCTGGTAGTTGTTTGTTTATTAATATTACCAGGGGAGTAAAACTACTTGCTACTAAGTAGTTTTAGAGAAAAAAATTATTGATGATTAAGGCTTGGTGAAATGTATGTTCTATGATTATGCCAGAATTTATGTTAAAGGCGGGGATGGTGGGAACGGCATGGTAGCGTTCCGCCGTGAAAAATATGTACCTGATGGCGGTCCTTCCGGCGGAGATGGTGGTAAAGGAGGGGACGTGGTTTTCAAGGCTGATGAGGGTTTGAGAACTTTGGTCGATTTCCGATACAAAAGACATTATAAAGCTGATAAAGGTGAGCATGGTAGAAGTAAGGGAATGAATGGAGCACGGGGAGATGACTTGCTGGTTAGGGTACCTGTTGGAACCGTTATTAAGAATGCAGAAAGTAAGGAAATAATTGCCGACCTGATTAGTCATGAACAGGAATATGCTGTGGCTAAAGGAGGTCGGGGCGGACGCGGCAACACAAGATTTGCTACTTCTAACAATAAAGCACCGGAGTTTGCGGAAAATGGTGATCCGGGTGAAGATCGCTGGCTGGAAATGGAATTAAAGCTTTTGGCGGATGTTGGTCTGCTAGGATTTCCTAATGTCGGAAAATCAACCATAATATCTCGAGTTTCAGCAGCTAAACCAAAGATAGCGAACTACCATTTCACTACGATTGATCCTAATCTTGGTGTCGTCAGGATGGAAGAAGGAAAAAGCTTTGTGCTCGTCGATATACCAGGATTGGTTGAAGGAGCCAGCGAAGGGATCGGTCTGGGGCATCGCTTTTTGCGTCACGTTGAAAGGACGAGGCTACTTTTGCATGTTTTAGATATTGCCGGTTCTGAAGGTCGTGATCCGTGCGAAGACTTTGTTGTGATAAATAATGAACTGGAGCAATATAATCCTGGCTTGAAGACACGAAAACAAATCATTGTAGCGAATAAGATGGATATACCCGGAGCTAATGATAATCTGAAGAAACTACGCGAAGAATTCGGGAATTCATATGAAATCTATCCAGTTTCTGCAGTTACAGGTGATGGGTTACGTGAGCTGATGTATCGAACAGCTGCAATGCTTGAAGAGATACCCGTAACGCTTACGCCAGTTGAAGAGGAAGAACTACGAGTAGTTAAAGTTGAAATAGAAGAAAATTATTTTGTGAATAATATTGATGGGGTTTGGGAGATAACAGGACCAATGATCGAAAGAATGCTTATCAAGACAAACTTAGGTAATGAAGCTGCAGTAAAAAGATTTCTTTTAATTTTGCGTAAAATGGGCTTAGACAAAACCTTGCGCCAAAAAGGTGCTAAGGATGGTGATACGGTTCGAATTGGTAAATTGGAGTTTGATTTTATGGATTAAAAGCTTGTCCGAAAGGAACAGGCTTTATTTATGTGCAAAAAAGTCTTAACATTCAGGTTATGAACATATGGAAAGAAATATATATTTGCAGTATAATTATTAATAGCTTTAAATAAAATTTGCACTAGGAGGATGAAATGAAAATTGTTATCGTTGGAGGTGTGGCCGCAGGAGCCTCTGCTGCCACAAAAGCCCGTCGAACTAATGAAGATGCCGAGATTATAGTATTTGAAAAAGGGCCTTATGTATCGTTTGCGAACTGCGGTTTGCCCTATTATGTAGGCGGAGATATTCCTAAAAAAGAACATCTACTACTAATAACACCGGCGTTATTTAAACGTAGGTTCAATATCGACATACGTATTGATCAAGAAGTAGTGGATATTGATATTGTAGAAAAATCGGTAGTAGTGCGGAAACAAGGAGAAGAGTATAAAGAAACTTATGATAAGCTTATTCTAGCTACAGGTAGCAAGCCTGTCATACCAGAAATAGAAGGTATTGACCTCCCTGGTGTACATACCGTGTTTACCGTACCTGATGTAGAAAGAATTACTGAAAATATGGCAGAAGGTGTTTCCTCGGTAGTGGTATTGGGAGGCGGTTTTATTGGTATAGAAACAGCAGAAGCATTTGTGAACAAAGGCTTTAGTACTACTCTTATCCATAGAAGAGCAGCTTTGATGAAAACTTATGATCCCGAATTTTCTCAACCTTTAGAGCGCGAGCTGAAAGATATGGGCTTAAATATTATACTTGGCAAAAGTCCCAAAGCTGTTAAAGGTAAGGATAAAGTTGAAGAACTTGAACTTGATGACGGTACTGTTTTAAAAGCAGATATGGTAATATCAGCTATTGGGGTTCGACCACGGATTGAGTTGGCTAAAAAGGCAGACCTTAAAATAGGAAAATCCGGTGGGATTGTAGTAGATGAAAAAATGGTTACTAGTAATCCTGATATTTATGCTGCCGGTGATATAGTGGAATCGATTCATCTGGTTACCGGGCAAAAGGTCGTTATTCCGCTGGCGGGGAGTGCTAATAAACAAGGACGTATCGCCGGAGCGAATGCCGTAGGTAAAGACATGAAGTTTAAGGGAGTATTGGGTACTTCTATTATCAAAGCGGGAGAGATAACTCTTGCTCGTACAGGCATCAGTGAAAAGGAGGCATGTGAATTAGGTATTAAGCATTTTGCTTCGTATACTTCTTCATTTAGTCATGCGACATATTATCCAGGAGCACGCCAAATGATTATCAAGATAATTGTGGAAGAGCCTACAGGTCGAGTATTAGGTGCCCAAGGAGTTGGATATGCCGGCGTAGATAAAAGGATTGATATTATAGCCACAGCTATATATGCTGGTTTAACTGTTTTTGATCTTGAACACTTAGATTTGGCTTACGCACCGCCTTTCTCGTCTGCAAAGGATCCTTCAATCATGGCCGGGATGGTTGCAGCTAATATTTTAAGAGAAGAGTTTCGTCATGTAACTCCAAAGGCACTTGATGATATGCGTAAGAACGAAGATATTCTTTTGTTAGATGTCAGGACCTCACGAGAATACGAAAATGGAGCAATTGACGGGGCTGTATTAATGCCTGTCGATCGAATCCGTAATACTTATCAAGAACTTGATCCAAGCAAAAAAATTGTTGTATATTGCAAGGTCGGATATAGAGCGTATATTGCCAGCCGCTTCCTAATGCAAAAGGGGTATGATGTATATAACTTAAGCGGCGGTTACGACGGATATACTATGGATGTTTGCTAGTAATAGATACTAAATCAATACGGTAACAACTACCAAGCAATAGAGCTACGGTACTGTGTTATAATTACTGCGTTATGTCTACTAACAAGATAATATGTGCAGTTAAAAAGGGGCAGGTATGATGGATCCAATAACACATGCTGTAGCAGGAATAGTTATAGGTAGTAAAGCAGGGGTAGGATTATCTGTTGCCAATGGGCTGATGATCGCTAGCACTCTAGGAGCAATTGCTCCGGATTTTGATATCACAACTCGATTGTGGGGAGATTATGTATATTTAGGACAACATCGTAAATTTAGCCATTCCCTACCAGGTATATTCATTATATCTATATTAATAGGAGCTATATTAACGCCATTTTATACGGCGCTATCTTTTGGGCAGCTCTTTTTTTGGGCGGTTTTGGGAGGGTTATCGCACAGCTTTCTCGATATGTTTAATTCCTATGGAGTAAGCTTGTTGTGGCCGTTAATGAAGAAAAAATTGTCTTTCAATCTTTTATTAATCTTTGATCCGGTGTTATTTATTCTTTTACTCGTTTTTATATATGCCGGTAATAATTTAATAATAAATCTATGGACGATAGGAATTTTCATAGGCTATTTGCTATTACGTATATTAATGCGCCAGAGGGCATATCGGTTGGTTAAAAAGAACCTGCAGAATGAATATCCGGATTCAAAGCTTGTTATACTTCCTCTGCGTTTTTCCGTTTGGGATTTCATTGCAAGTTTACCGGACAAGAAGGTAGTAGGAACGGTTGATTCTATAAAAAGAAAAGTTAGAATATTAGGATGTTTCGATAATATTAGAAATCATTTGGGGCAAGCAGTACTCGCCTCGGTACTGGGTAAATACTTTGTTGATTTTACTCCCTATTATCATATTAGTTGTGAAGCCTCCGAGGGTAAATATGTTGCTCGTCTAATGGATTTGCGTTATCGAGTGAAGGATAGGTTCTTACACAATGCAACTTTGGTGATGGATAGTGACTTGAAGGTTGAGGAAGCAATATTTCAACCATTTAATCTATCTAGGAAGATATATCTCAATATTTGAATAAACAAAGGACTGTCTCATAATAGATTATGAGGCAGTTTTTTTACGTTTAACTGAGCTATAATTTGAAGATTAAATAATAGTAAGCATTACCCGAGTATTAGTGGAGGAAAAATTGGCGACACTGTAAAGGGGTGATGAAAATGAATATAACGAAAAATATACGAAATAGATATGCTAACTGGAAGTTAAAAAGACTTATCTGGAGTTACTGTCTAAGTCAAACTGAACGTGCTCAAGGGGCAAAAGCTTTTAATAGTGTTGTAATATTTGTACTTATGAGTTTGGTAGCCTTATGGCAGGCCGGTAGCTTTTGGCAAGTTGGCAGGAATATGTTGCTGGTTTTAGTATTATGGTCTGTCGGTTTATACTTATTCAATAAGAAGGAATATCAAGATATAGTGAAGGCCTGTAAGAAAAAACTTGCTACTATTGAATTTGCAAAAAGGATTGATGCAGCAGAACAAGAGGAGGTTCTAAAGGCTTTAGAGAAGCATATATGCTCACTATTCCAAATTCGTTTTTTTGAAAAACAAGATGATATATTATTAGGTGTTTATGGACAGGATAAGCTTGCTCTGGTTTATAGGTATGAGATTAATGATGAATTAGTAGAGACCCGTGATATCATGCAAATACTGCATGATTGCCGACAAAAGGAAGCTAAAAGAGTACGGATTTTTACCAATAGTGAATTTAGCAATAAGGCGGGACTTTTAGGTGAACGTTTTGGATTGGAAGTTAAGTTATTTAATGGAACACAGTTAAAAAGGTTTTTGCAAGACAGTAGCTTTTATCCTTCAGAATCTGAACTGGATACCATTATTAAACGCGAAAGTGAAAAAAGGCAGAAAAAAATTAGTATCATTAAAACAGAACTGTTAAAAAAGAATAAAACACGTAATTACGCTTTATATAGCTTAGTCTTGTTTTTTATGGCTAAGTATGACTTGGGTAATTATTACTTGAATATGTTTTTTGCAGTATTAATGTTGATACTAGCCGCTCTGACCTTGATAATGCATAAAGAAGCGAAAAGGGAAGAGGTTATTTTTTGACTCAGAATTTATACATACCTACGAAGATTAGAGTTACGCCGCTTAGTATAATAAACATTATTACCTTGTCTTCTTTATACGGCGGAGTCCGTTTTTTTGGAGTTGCTGGAGGACCACCCCTTATAGGATATTTTATGGAAAAAAGTGTGATATGGACCTTTTGTATTCCAGCAATATTGGCTGGAACGGCAGCAATATTCAATCTGCTTTTTCTTAAGCAAGAGGTATTAAAAAAGCAGGAATGAATTTATATTCTGGCAGGTAATTACAAAACATTTGTAGAAATTAAAATATTTAAGTTAAGTAGAATAAATCAAGATCAGTTGATACAATTGGAGGAACAATGAAGCAACCCTTTAGTATAGAAAAAAATACAAAAAGAATATATTCTATCTGTAAACCGCCCTCGCCCAATCAACCTCACTTACACCCTCATAGACATTTCGATATTATTAAGCACTTTGAAGAAGAGGGGAACGCCTATCATACACTGAATTTCTATGGTGAGGTAGATTTTTATCTGTTTAGTTCCGAAGATTTAAATAATAAGTTGCTGACTAAACAAGAAGAATACGGGCTAATTTGTAATAAAAATAGTATAGAGATGGAGATATACTATAATGATGAACTAAAAGGATCGTTTTTGTTTGCGCTTGATAATCCTTTGGACACCAATAATTTACAGTGCCTTATAGAGAAAAGAAGTGTAAATTTATACTATGTTGCTTGTATTGACGAAAAATATGTCTGCTCAGGGGTTAAGACTTTAGTTTTACCTGCATTTTTAAGCTACGATGTTCAGCGTTATCTAGAGGGTAAAAAGACACTTCTTTTGCCTGATTTTTCAGCTAGCTTTATTTCGGACAACCTAATAACTGAGGATGTCATAATGAGAAAGGCTTGGGGTTTTTATTTGGATTTTACTTCACTTGTGAATAGAATTGGCAATGTAGAAGATGCCGAAGAAATCGTGACTCGTCACATTTTACATGGAATATCGTGCTTACAAAAAAGCAAAAGAGCCAAGATTAAAAAGGATATGTTGTTCTTTTGGGTCGGTAGAAAAGTTGATCTTAATTATGAGTTGATACCTCGCGAGTATTACTGCACATATGTTTCTGGAAACTATCTGCAAAGCGATAGCGCTAAAGATTATCCCTACAAAATTATGGAAGAGACCTTTCAAGATATTCCGGAGTTCTTTGAGGTTAACTGGGTATCACCTTTAGCTGAGGAAGCGGTACCTTTGTCTGTTGTTCATAATAATCAATGCTATCGTATGAACTTATCTGAGAAATTTTATAGTATGAGTAATAATCTGTTTAAAAATAATTTCTTACCTACTCCTGAATATCAAAGCTTTTATCATAAAATTGTTGAAACATATATTATTGAGTCTTCTAAACCGAAAATTTATAATCTTCTGGATAGAATAAAGAAAAAAGGTTGAACGAGAATAAAGAATTCGAATATTACTCCGGCAGGAGGTAAATTTATTGTTATTTAGGGATAGGAAGCTTAAAATACATCACTATATCAGTATTATTGCTCTGTTGGCGCTTATTCCTATGCTATTATTAGGAGTGAATTTATCATATAACTTTATTCAAAAAGGTAATGAATTAAGAAAGCAGCATTTGTCTTCAGTTAATCAAGTTCATAAAGAAATTACAACTTTCTTTCAGACGCATTTGCTGGCTATAGATACACTAGGCAAACAATCCGGAGAGATGAACCTTTCTCCTTCTGAGTTGCGGGAGGCTCTTATACAGGTAACTGAACATTATGAGGGTTTTAGTGAAATTTATTTGGATACTCCGGATTTTCAGGTGAGTAATAGAGTCTTAGAAGTAACGGATAATTATCGTGAGACTAAAAGGACTCAGCTATTTTTATCAATAACTGCCTCGGATTTTTTTTCGCTTGGAAAACCATACATTAGTCCTGTGGTTAGGGACATTATCATAGATGATACAATAATAGTAGCTACACCTATTAAAAACCGTGCTGGAGTATTCTATGGCTATATTATGGGTTTCTTAGACTTATCATATTTGCAAGAGGCTATCAATAAGCATAAGATTTATCATGACGGTTATACAGTTTTGGTGGATTCAGCGGGCAATATTATTCCTTTTCCTGAGGAAAACATGGCAATTTCACAGTCAGCTCAACCCATCTTAGAAGAGTTAAAACAAAATGGTAGTGGTTCTATAGAGTATTATTCAGCGGCCTATAATCGCTGGGAAATAGCCGGCTTTTTGACAGCTTCAGAATATGGTTGGGGGATATGGGTTGCCGCCCCTAGAAATGAAGTAATGATGCCCTTGTTTAGGGTTGCAGGTTTGTTTTCATTGTTAATTATAATCGGAGTAACCGTTATTTTAGTTATGCGCTATCTTCTTGTTGTAAATATTTCAAAGCCACTAATGGCTTTGGATGCAGCCTGTCAGGAGTTTTCCTGCGGTAATCTTGAGTACCGAGTAAAATACAATAGTGATAATCTTCCAGCGGAAATAATTAGCTTGGGTGAGAAATTCAATTATATGGCTGCTAGTGTGCAGTATTCAACAACACTGCTTAAAAATCATCGAGATGATCTAGAAGAACGCGTAGATGAACGCACGCGAGAGCTTGTAACTAAGAATAAGGAGCTTTCCGTTTTATATGCGGCTGCATCTTCTGTACGAAGCACGTATGACCTGGCTGAAGTAATTGCAAATGTGCTACAGGGGATTGTAGATTTATTTCAGGTGGAAGTTTCCAATATAGTGGTCAAAAACGAAGAAGGGGAAAAGCATGCTCTTTCTGTATGGGATTTAGACCTGTCGGAAGAGGAAAAAAATCGATATACTGAATACCTTGAAGGTATTAGTGAGCAGTCAACGCAGGAGAGAAAACCTATTTTGAATAATGATATGCAGGCTAACTATTTGCATGATGGAGAGCATCTAACTAAGTCGCTCATTAGTGTGCCAATTATTCATAATGACAGTGTACTTGGAGCTATCACCTTGGCAAGTTGTCAACAACATCGTTTTGGTAAGCCGGATGCCGAATTGCTGCAAGCTATTTGTACCCAAATCGGAGTTATTATTAGCAATGTATCTCTTTTTAATGTAATAAACAAGGAGCATAATACCTTGTTGGCGGTAATTAATAGTATGAATGAAGGGCTTATCCTTTTTGGAGCTAATGCCACGATTATTTATGCTAATCCGGTATTTATTAAACAATTTGCAATGGAGAATTTTCTTTGTCAGGGTATGACCTTCCAACAGATGATAGAATATATGCAAACTCATGGAGTTGATATTCCGTGGGAAGAAATGTGGGAAGATTTTTTTATCAAGAAAGGTTTTCAGCAGCGGGAAGCAACAATCATGCGTAAGGAAAAACAATTTCATTATTTGCTGATGGGCTTTCCTGTAGTTTCAAATACTATTTCTATTGGTTATGGTTACATTATTCGTGACATTACACGCGAAAAGGAAGTAGATTCACTGAAGGATTCAATTCTATCAACGGTTTCCCATGAATTAAGAACCCCCCTTACCACTATTCGCGGCTGTGCTGAATCGCTGCTACGTAAAGGTGTGAAATGGGATAAAATAGAAAAACAAGAATTTCTTGAAGCGATAGTAGATGAAAGCAAACGACTGAGCGAATTAATTGAGAATATTATGGATATGTCGAAGATAGAAGCCGGGGCTTTAAATCTTGATTTGCATGATGTCGATATTAAAAAGCTGATCGAACGGATAGTAACTGGGTTTAGAATGAAAATGCTATCGGAAAACATAACTGTAGAATTTCAAAATGAGATACCCATTGTTCAGCTTGATGAAAGAAGGATTGAGCAGGTATTAAGCAATCTTTTGGAGAATGGGATTAAATACTCGAATGAAAAAGCACAGCTATTAGTGCGCACCGAATATGCAAAAGATGAGGGATTAGTGAAAGTAAGCGTAATTGACCATGGAATAGGTATTGATGACCAACACCATGCTTTTATCTTTGAAAGGTTTTATCGTATAAATACCCCGTTAACTAATAAAGTTAGAGGAAGTGGAGTAGGACTGTCGATTACTAAAGGAATTATTGAAGCTCACGGGGGCAGCATCAGGGTAGAGAGTATGGCTGGATGTGGAACAACGTTTACTTTCACTATACCTTGTTAAAAATAACTAGGGAGGTAGAAATAAAGATGAAACCAGTAGCTTTGGTAGTTGAGGATGATTCTAACATTTTACGTTTTGTACGGGCTAATTTACGTGCAAGTGGCTATGAAGTAGCTTCTGCTAAAAATGGAACGGAAGCTCTTACTCAGTTTGAAGAGACAAAACCTCATGTTATTATATTAGATCTTATGTTACCGGAGATTGACGGACTAGAAGTGTGTCAACGTATCCGGAGTGTTTCGGATGTTCCGATTGTTATGATTACGGCTAAGGACGATATTCAAGATGCTGTGAAAGGTCTGAATGCAGGGGCCGATGATTATATAACCAAGCCTTTTGCTGTGGAAGAATTACTCGCTCGTATTAATGCAGTAATGCGGAGAGCGAAAAGCAATGTAATTCAGACACCTGCTGACAAGATACGACTCGGTAATATGTTAATAGATCTCTCACAAAGGCAGGTAATCATAAATGGAGAGACTACCCATCTAACGCCAACTGAGTTTAAGCTACTTACTATTCTAGCCACTAACCCGGAAAAAGTAATGCCTCATGAGGAGCTGCTTCTAGAGATTTGGGGGAATGAATATAAGGATTGTACTCATTATCTCAGGGTTAGTATAGGCAGGTTAAGACAGAAAATTGAAGCAGATCCTAGTAATCCTGAGATTATTGTTACCTGTAGTGGTGTTGGCTATATGATCCGTGCAGTTAAGAATTAAATCTTGTTGTTTTAATTTAGGATCTACTTTTAGGGGGTAAAAATATATGCGGCTTACTCTGTTGCAAACAGATATTGCTTACGCTGATCCTGAAGCAAACCTTAAAAAAATGCTTGGATTAATTAAAAAGAGTATGAACGTCGAGAATAAACCGGATGTTATTGTGCTTCCGGAGATGTGGAATACGAGTTTTGCGATGGAAGAATTAGATAAACTGGCTGACAATAATGGTAGTCCTTGTGGAGAGGCTGTAGCAGAATTGGCTGAACGTTATCAGGTTAATATTGTTGCTGGTTCGATAGCTGATAAACGCGAGGGAAAAATATATAATACCAGCTATGTTTTTGATAGACAGGGTGCAACCATTGCCATGTATGATAAGGTTCATCTCTTTGGCTTGATGAAAGAGCCAGAATATCTGACCCCTGGTAAGAAGAGAACGGTATTTGAGATTGACGGTATTAAATGTGGGTTGGTCATTTGCTATGATATTCGTTTTCCGGAGCTAGCTCGTGCAATAGCATTGGATGGGGCGAAAATATTATTCGTTCCGGCCCAGTTCCCTTATCCAAGACATATACCTTGGAATTTTTTAATACCGAGCCGAGCCATAGAAAACCAAATGTTTGTTGTAGGGGTCAATCGTGTCGGAAAAGAAGGTAAGGCTACTTTCTTTGGGCACTCCATGGTTGTTGAACCTCGTGGTGATGTGATAATAAACGGCTCTGAAGAAGAAGAAGAGATACTCTCAGCAGATATTGATATAGAAAAGGTAGACATATCAAGGAATTATTTGACGTGTCTACAAGATCGTGTACCGGCAGTATATAGGAGATAGTATATAGGAGATAGTGAATAGTTATATGAGCTGGTAGAGATACCAGCTTATGAATTTTAGGTAGCTATTTAAGAAAGAATAAACCTTAAAGATAAGTATATGGAGAAAGTAGTGAGGATAAATGGATAGAAATAAAAGCGCTAATAATTCTAGATTAGTAGTAATCTTGATTATTGTGCTTTTCCTCGGTTATATGCTATTTGGTTGTTCTTCAACGGATGATAATACTGGTCCTAATAAGCTTGGTAAAACCAAAAAGGTGGCCCTTTATTTTTCTGATGAACAGGCTATCTACTTAGTACCTGAAGAAAGAGACATTAGTTATGGG
>PHAD01000081.1 GCA_002841595.1 Firmicutes bacterium HGW-Firmicutes-12 | reverse complement strand
ATAGCGAAGGGGTCACACCCGTTCCCATCCCGAACACGGTAGTTAAGCCCTTCAGCGCAGATGGTACTTGGTCTTAAGGTCCGGGAGAGTATGTCGTTGCCAGGATATATAAAAAGAGAACTCATTAAAGAGTTCTCTTTTTTATGTCCTCATCTAACATGCGATGTAAATATAAAAACATTATATCTATAATTAATATGTAAAAGATTATAAAATGTTAATATATGAAAAAGAGAATTAAAGGATATGGTGATAGGGATGAAAAAAATATATTATTACCAAACGGACATTGGAAGAGTTGCACTGGCTGAACAAGATGAAAGGATTATTAATCTCTATTTTGAAGGGGATTTTATACCAATCGAACAATATACTTCTAAGGAAACAGATATTCTTCGAATTAGCCATAAGCAATTGCAAGAATATTTGCGTGGCGAAAGAATTAAATTTCATCTTCCCCTTGCTCCTACAGGAACAAGCTTTTATAAAACCGTATGGAATTGTTTGCAGAATATTCCTTATGGAACAACAAGGAGTTATAGGGAGATTGCGGAGCAAAGTGGTAATAAAAAAGCTTGGCGTGCTGTTGGCAATGCTAACAACAAGAATCCAATACCAATATTTATTCCTTGTCACAGAGTGATTAGCACACAAGGTAGATTAGCAGGGTATCGGGGTGGACTACAAATGAAAACTTATCTACTCGAATTGGAAAAAAATAATAAAAAATGATTAGAACCAAGACAAGAGGAAAAGAATACTTTATAAGGAGAAAATAATTTGGAGGCACCCTAAATGACAAATAGATTCGTAGAGAATGAAGTCTTTGCCTCAGGTAAGGAATGTAACGCTGACAGGAAGGTGTTGCCCATTTGCTTCCTTTGTAATAAGGTGCCGGACGAAGGAATCCGTAGTGGTTTTTTCCTAAGGGGGATATTCATTTGTAATAAGTGTGAAGAAGAATTAATCAATAGTCAACCGGAACATAAAGAAGAGTATATGTTGACAATCGCAAAGCTACGAAACATATTATTTAAAAATACTAAACTATGGTAAAAAACTTTATAATCTTCTATCGGTGTATCCCCAGTCCCTTAATATTTGCGTCTTTAAGGCGCTTTTGCCGTTCTCTTTCGTATAAATATGCGATTTCTTGTCTTATTTGAAGAAGTTTGATTGCATCTATCCCTAGACTTTGTGATACTTCAAAATCATTCCTTTCCTTTTTCCATAAGCGAATGATCCTGTTAACATCACATTTATATTTTTTAGATAGAGCAGTTGTATTAATTTGAGATTTACTTCGCTGCATAGTAATTCTCCTTAATAATAAGATTTAGCTTTAGTTTTCCCACAGGAAACAAAATGATTTTACATTCTACTAGTAGATTACAGGAACCAATTACATATAAATAAAAGAAAGTAAAAAAATGAATATATATATGATAAGATATGGTAAACAGGAGGCGTTATTAGCCTCCTTAATTTATAATTCAGATAAGTATAACTAGGCTATTATAGGTAAGTGCTCGGGAAATTACAAAAGAGAAAAAATGCATAAGGTATAGGTAAAAGTATGAAAAACGAGACGCCATTACTTACGAAAATATTAGAATATATACAACGAGGTATTACAGGATTTCATACTCCGGGACATCAACAGGGAAAAGGATGCGGGGACAAATTTCGTGGACTGATGCAAGCAAATTCCTTGCAGATGGATTTGACTGAGCTTCCTGGATTGGATAATTTAAAAGCGGCAGAAGGGTGCATAGCAGAATCGCAGAGGCTTGCAGCTCAATTATTCGGTGCTGAAAAAACACATTATCTAGTTAATGGTTCGACTGTTGGTATTCAAGCTGCTTTACTCGCTATTAACAAACCAGGGGAAAAAGTTATAATTGCGAGAAATTCACATGTCTCCGTTGTTAATGGATTGGTACTAAGTGGAGGAATACCTGTTTTAGCCCCGGTTGAAATTGAAAATGAATGGGGTTTCCCTTTAGGAATATCAATAGAAAATTTAAGAAGCGTACTAAAGAGCAACTCTGAGGCAGCTGCGGTTTTACTTACAAATCCAGAATATAGAGGGACAGGCATTGATATTGCCCTCGCAATAAAACTGATAGCAGAGAGCAATCATCCTTTAATTGTTGATGAAGCTCATGGTACGCATTTGTATTTTCAAGAAGATATCCCACTTTCGGCTCAAAAACATACCCCGGATATTGTGGTACACAGTGCCCATAAGACATTGGCTGCTTTGACCCAGGCAAGCATGCTTCATGTAAATAATAAAAAATGGAGTAACTCCATTCAGTTTGCGTTGGATATTCTACAAACAACAAGCCCATCTTATCTTTTGATGGCTTCGCTTGATAGTGTTCAGGAGCAGATGAGAGTAAAGGGTAAGGAAATGGTCAGTAAGGTAATTGAAATAGCCCAATACTTTCGTAAAGAGATAGGACAAATAAGTGGATATAGAGTTTATGAAACTGATGAAAAAAAAGGTTGGTATCAGGATAAAACTAAAGTGTTGGTTTCTGCTGCTGATCTGGGGTTAACAGGATGGGAGCTTGCCTCTTTACTGTTGGATAGATATGGGATAGCAGTTGAGATGAGTGACTATTTCTATGTTCTTTTTATATTCCATTTTGGACATGATCACAAGGATGTTAATAAAACTATAAAGGCGTTTATTGATATTAGACAATACAATAAAATGAATGCTCTTAAACCTTTGGATTGTGCAGTATTCTTATTTAAACAAAATTACCAACCATTTATTTCTCCTCGAGAGGTTTTTAATTCACCCAAGGAATTTATTCCATTAAAGCAAGCAAAAGATAGGATTGCAGGCGTTGCTTTGGTTACTTATCCTCCGGGGGTGCCTTTTGTCTGGCCAGGGGATATCTTGAGGCAAGAGCATCTTGATTATTTTGAGGAAACCAAACAAACACAGATTAAAATACAAGGCATTTCTGCAAGCGGTATGGTATCTGTAATAACGAAAGGGTAAAATGGTAGAGTGAGAAAAGGGGAGGCGGCTAACTGTGAAGCTTGTCATCTGTATTGTATCGAATAAAGATGTAAGTGCTTTGTTAGAAGAATTGGTATTTAAAGGCTATCGAGCGACAAAGCTTGCCAGTACGGGGGGGTTTCTTAAGGAGGGCAATACCACACTTTTAATAGGAATTGATGTTGAGCAGGTGGAAGAAGTGTTTGAAATAATTGAAAACAAATGTCGCTCCAGAAAACAACTAGTTACACCGATTTCGACAGGTCTAGCTGAAACATTTGTTCCTTATCCCATGGAAGTAACGGTTGGCGGTGCTACAGTATTCCTAATTGATGTAGAAAAGAATATTAGGGTATAATGATATGCGAATTGATGATAAACGTAGCCCTCGAAACCTAAGTTCATCTGCTTATGCTACGAGCAAGACTGGGATAAATAATAATGCCGATAAAGGGTTTACAGATGTTTTAGACAAGCAGCATAGAAGACATAGTAAAGACGATCTGGATAAACTGCTTAGTAAGCTAGAGGATATAGGAAAAAGACTAGTTGAGAGTTTTTCTATATATGAGTTAAAAAACTATAAAGATACAATGAAGGATTTTCTTCAAAAAACTCAGGGTCAGGTATACAGGCTTAAGGAAGAAATAGCCCATACAAAAAAGGGACGTACTAGAGTAATGCATCTTATAGAAAAAATTGATACTGAATTAGAAGAGCTTTCTAACGTAGTTCTATCAAGACAAAAAGACCAGGTAAAATTACTTGAAAAGATGGATCATATACGCGGTCTATTGGTTGATCTGTATTCATAAGAATGGAGCTGGAATAATGGGGTTTTGCGAAATAAAAGGGCAGGAAAAGGCCGTAGAACAATTAAAGACAGGATTAAGAACTGGTCGTATTGCCCATTCCTATATATTCTATGGTCCTGGAGGCGTCGGAAAAAACAAAGCTGCAGTCATTTTTGCCCAAGGACTGAACTGTACAAAGAAAAAAGACGTTGAACCTTGTGGTGAATGTCCAAGTTGCCACAAGATAACATCGGGGAATCATCCAGATGTTACGAAAATAGTTCCTGAAGGTGCCTCAATAAAAATAACGCAAATTCGAAGCATGCAAGAAAAGGCATTTTATAAAAGCTATGAAGGAATGTATAAAGTAATAATAATTGATGATGCCGATAAACTTACGATAGAGGCCGCTAATAGTCTTTTGAAAATATTAGAAGACCCACCGGAACGAACATTATTCATTCTTTTAGCGGAAGAAATGAGTAAGTTACCTGTAACGGTTATTTCGCGTTGTCAGTCGATACTGTTTGGACCTTTAGATGTAGATATAATACATACTATCTTAGAAGAGCAAGGAATAGAAGGAAATTTCCCTCTGGGGTTAGCTCAAGGATCAGCTAGGAAAGCTATTCAAATCCAAAAGAATACGGGAACACAAAAAATATTTGCGGATGTTGAGATGATTTTGCAGGATTTACGCAGGGGCAACTATAAAAAGATTCTCAACTGGGCCGAATTATTGGAAAAGAATAGAGACCAATTAGAAATAATTCTCGAGATAATGTCCCTATATTACCGAGATAGGATAATATCGTTGTTAGTAGACGATAGTCATGTACTTCTTGACACTCTGCCGCTAAAAGATTATCGTATAGAAGAGTGTTATGATGCCTTGGAAAAGCTGGATAATGCATTTCAAAGACTAAGGAATAATGCGAATACACGATTAGTCTTAGAAGTTTTATTAATTGATCTGAAAAATATAGAACAAATAAGTTAGTGAAAGGGGTAGTCTCGTGGTAAAAGTTGTAGGAGTAAGATTTAAACCGGCTGGTAAAATATATTATTTTGATCCGGCTGACTTCGATATACCGCAAAATTCATATGTTATTGTAGAGACAATTCGCGGACTGGAATATGGAAAGGCCGTTATATCTCAAAGAGAAGTAAAAGAGGAAGAAGTTGTTCTTCCTCTAAAGCAAGTAATTCGTATAGCAACAGAACATGATCTTATACAGATGGAAGCTAACGAAAAAAAGGAACAAGAAGCAAAGGAAGTCTGCCAAGATAAAATTGAAGAGCACCAACTACCTATGAAACTTGTTGATGTTGAATATACTTTTGATGGTAGTAAAGTCATATTTTATTTTACGGCTGAAGGACGTGTGGATTTTAGGGAGTTGGTTAAGGATTTAGCCGCGGTATTTAGAACGCGTATAGAATTGAGGCAGATTGGTGTTAGGGACGAGGCTAAGATGCTTGGAGGGATTGGAGGATGTGGCAGGGTTTTATGTTGCGCCTCGTTTTTAGGGGATTTTGAACCTGTATCTATTCGTATGGCCAAGGAACAAAATCTTTCGCTGAACCCTACAAAAATATCAGGTATTTGTGGACGCCTGATGTGTTGTCTAAAATATGAAAGTGACACATATGAATGCAATAAAAGATGTGTAAAAATCCCGGAAATACCTCCGTTACCTGATGATATTCCCATAGAGTGTTTAGAAGAATGTTCAAAAGAAAAAGACGTTTAGAAGAATACGAATATCACAGAATGTAACTGCACTTTATAGGGGGCTATCGTAATGAGAATAACAGAACGTCTGATTAACCTCGAAAAACGGTTGCATAGCAACTTAGAAGAATTAACGGAGCTTAAGATGCTGGCCTATTCTCTGGAAGAGGAAAATGAGCGATTGCGTCGCCAGTTATGCAGTTATTCTGATGAGGATAAAGCTCAGGTGGAAAATAATGCCCAAAAAATACAAGGTGAAGGTTATGATAACTTGGCTAGATTGTATCAAGAAGGATTTCATATTTGTCACCTGCATTTTGGACAAGCTCGTTCCGGTGATTGCTTATTTTGTATGGGGTTTTTACAAAAGCTATAATATAGGAGTTCTTGACGGGGGCATATCATGGTCTATCTAAAACCAGATGAAACGCTTGATGACCTGCTTATAAATGAGCTTAAGATTATTCAGAAGAATAAAGGGTTTCGTTTTACCTTAGATTCGATTTTGCTAGCTCAGTTTGCCACAATTAAAGAAGGAGATAGAGTGGTTGACCTTGGAACAGGGACTGGGATAATACCATTAATCTTGAGTGCAAGAAATCGTAAACAGCATATTTATGGTGTGGAAATACAAGAAGAAATGGTAGAGATGGCCTGTCGTTCTGTCTGTTTAAATGGACTAGAGAATAAGATAACAATAATTCAGGCAGATATAAGAGAACTTAATCAATATCTAGAAGGCGGAAGCTATAAACTTGTTACGGCTAACCCTCCATACTGGACACTTAATGAAGGTAAGACTAGTGATTTGCAGTCAAGGGCTTTTTCTAGGCATGAAGTCAAATGCGATCTTGAGGATATTGTTGCAAGTGCAAGTAAGCTTTTAAATAATCAAGGGCGTTTTGCACTTATTCATAGGAGCGAGCGACTCTCTGATATATTTATCCTTATGCGTCAATACAAGTTGGAACCGCGTCGGGTGCGATTCATTCATCCTTTTATAGATAAAGAAGCACAGCAGGTATTAGTTGAAGCAAGGAAAAATGCTCCGCCAGATTTAAAGGTCTTACCTCCGCTGATAGTTTACGAGAGACCAGGAAAGTACTCAACTGAAGTTTTAAGATGGTATGGTAAGGAGGCGGAATAGGTTGGAGAATAATCAAGACATAGGAACCTTGTATTTGGTAGGGACACCCATTGGTAATTTGGGAGATATTACACTGCGTGCCTTGGAGACGCTGAAAAGTGTAGACTTAATTGCTGCAGAAGATACACGGCAAACAAAGAAACTATTAGTACACTTTTCTATAAAAAAACCGGTAACTAGTTATTATGAACATAACAAAAGGACCAAGGGAGAAGTAATTATTGAAAAACTATTGATAGGAAAAAAGGTTGCTTTGGTTTCAGATGCTGGAATGCCAGGGATATCTGATCCTGGAAGTGATTTAGTTAGGGAATGCATTGAAAAAAATATAGAAATATCTGTCATACCAGGACCTTCTGCAGTAGTGGCCGGTTTGGTAGCTTCAGGCCAGGATACTAGTGCTTTTGTATATGGTGGTTTCTTTCCAAGACAAACAAAAGATAAAAAAAAGCTTATGGAACAATTAGCTAAGGAGCCAAGAACGATTGTTTTTTATGAAAGTCCTCATAGATTATGCCAAACATTAGAGGAGATAAAGAAAAACTGGGGAGATCGTAACTGTTGTGTAGCAAGGGAAATTACAAAAATATATGAGGAATTCAAAAGAGGAACCTTAAGTGAGGTTCTGCAATATTATCAAGAAAGAAATGTAAAAGGAGAAATAACCCTAATTATTGGAGGGTATAAACCAGAAACAACTATATTTTCTTGGGAGGAGATTGAAGCTCGAGTAGGTGTTCTAATCGGGCGCGGTTTGAGCAAAAAAGAAGCGATAAAAGAATCAGCCGCCGAGTATGGAATACCTCGTAGAGACCTCTATAATAGGCTAATGAAATAACAGCAAAAAAAACAGACGCAACTGATATAATCGCGTCTGTTTATATAAATGGTAACCATGAAGATTAGGCGTTAGCAGCCATAGCTTGTGCACATTCTTTGCAAACAAGTTTACCACGAAAATGCTGAACTTGGTCAGCACTGCCACAAAAAACACAAGCAGGCTCGTATTTCTTAAGAATGATTTTTTCCTGATCGACATAGATTTCTAAGGCATCTTTTTCATCTATACCTAGTGTTCTTCTTAATTCGATAGGGATAACTACACGGCCTAGTTCATCTACTTTTCTGACAATACCTGTGGATTTCATACAAATAACCCCCTCTTTCTACAAAATTCGACATTTTGTTGCTGACTAAATCATAACAATAATACCATTATAAGTCAATACAGAACTTTCAATATTTCATAATATATGTATTTTTTGTTTTGTGAAGGGTAAAGGCTTGACAATACTGGGTAATTTTTCTTATACTTTCAGTTATAAAGATATTAAAAAGAGAATATAGATTTAACGAAATGAAGGAATAAGTAAGCTAGAGTTTTTGCAAAGCGAATAGGGGATGGTGGGAGCCCTATAGAAAACTTTACTGAAAATGGTTCTGTGATCGTTGGACGGTAGGCGCCCGATATAGCGTCAAAGTCGAATAGACTTGCGGAGGGCTTAATAAGCCGAAGCAGGGTGGTACCACGGAAGGCAAAGCCTCTCGTCCCTGAGTGGATGAGAGGCTTTTTATAATGTTTAGAATTAGGGAGGTATTTACCATGGAAAAGAACACATTTTATATCACTACACCTATTTATTATCCAAACGACAAACTACATATAGGGCACGCCTTTTCTACAGTCATGGCTGATTCGATGTGCCGTTATAAAAGAATGCGTGGGTACGAGACTTATTTTCTTACCGGTACTGATGAGCATGGGCAGAAGATAGAAAGAGCGGCCAAAGCGGTAGGTAAGGCCCCTAAACAGCATGTGGATGATATCGCAGTGGGGATAAAGCATCTTTGGAAAGAACTTATGATTTCTAATAACGATTTTATTAGAACTACGGAGGAACGACATAAGAAAGTTGTTCAGAAAATATTCACACACATTTATGAGCAGGGTGATATCTACAAGTCGGAATATGAAGGTTTGTATTGTACTCCCTGTGAGTCTTTCTTTGCAGAAAGACAAATTGGGGAAGGACGGGTTTGTCCAGACTGTCAAAGGCCTGTAGAACTGGTAAAAGAAGAAAGCTACTTTTTCAAAATGTCTCGTTATCAGGAACGACTGCTTAAACACATTGAAGATAATCCGGAGTTCATTCAACCTATTTCCAGGCGCAATGAAATGATAAATTTTATCAAAAGTGGGCTTGATGATCTCTGTATTTCTAGAACAACATTCAGCTGGGGTATTCCTGTACCTAACAATGAAAAACACGTAATCTATGTATGGTTTGATGCCTTAACAAATTATATATCTGCATTAGGCTATGGTACTGATAATGATGATCTTTACCAGAAGTATTGGCCGGCAGATGTTCATCTTATGGCCAAAGATATCGTGCGTTTTCATGCAGTTATCTGGCCAACAATCCTTATGGCTGCTGGATTACCTTTGCCAAAGCAAATATTTGGACATGGTTGGTTGCTTTTAGATACTGGAAAGATGTCAAAATCAAAGGGGAATGTTGTTGATCCCTTGCTCCTTATCGAAAAATATGGAGTTAATAGCATCCGTTATTTTCTATTGCGCGAGATTCCAGCAGGAGCCGACGGATATTATTCTGAAGAGGCCTTAGTTCAGAGAATAAACATGGATTTGGCAAATGATTATGGCAATCTTGTCTCACGAACGGTAGCAATGGTAGAAAAATATTTTGACGCAATAGTACCGGCTCCAATTTGTGTAGGTAATTATGATAACGAGCTTCTGGAGTTAGCGAAAACTTTACCAGACGAAGTTGCTAACTTCATGGATAAGTTGGACTTCTCCAGTGCCTTAGGTGCTATCTGGCGTCTTGTCGGCAGAGCGAATAAATATATTGATGAAACTATGCCGTGGGCCTTGGCCAAAGATCCAGAAGCAAAAGATAGATTAGGAACGGTCTTATATAACTTAATAGAGAGTATTCGAATAGTAACTGTAATGATAACCCCAGTAATGCCAACTTTACCAGGACAGATTTGGAAACAGCTTGGAATTAATCCTACTGAAAATGAGAACTGGACAGCGACTTCCTGGGGGGGGACAAAACCTGGTCAGAAGGTAAGTAAAACACAAGCACTCTTTCCACGTATAGACTGGAAGGATATGTCAAATGAAATGCCAAAAAATTCATTACCTGTATCTAATGAAGGTTCAGAAGTCAAAGTAGAAATTTCGCCACTTTTAACTGAAGAAATAACGATAGATGATTTTGCCAAGTTGGATTTAAGAGTAGCCGAAGTTATAACCTGTGAAAAAGTGGAGAAGGCTGATAAGCTTCTTAAATTAGAAGTGAGGATCGGAGAAGAAACCCGTACAATTGTAGCAGGAGTTGCTAAATTTTATAAACCCGAAGAAATGGTAGGTAAAAAAGTGATTGTAATTGCTAATCTGAAACCTGTTAAACTGAGAGGAATAACCTCACAGGGCATGATTCTTGCTGCTTCTAATGGTGATGATTTAGAATTATTATCGGTTACCAAAGATCAGTTGATAGGTTGCAGAGTAAAATAAAATCACCAACCGATGTGCAAAAGGGGAGAAAAAGATCATATGTACTTTGATACTCATGCTCATTTAGATGATAAAAAGTTTGCAGAAGATAGAGAGCTTGTTATAGAGAGGGCGAGAGCATCCGGAGTTGAGCTGATATTGAATGTCGGCTATAATGTTCAGCACGCCAGGAACACTGTAGAATTGACAAAATCCTATGAGTTTATATATGGCTCAGTGGGTGTGCACCCACATGATGCTAAAGAGCTTAATGATGCAGGTTTACAGGAATTGCACCGTATGGCTAAAGAACCTAAAATTGTAGCAATAGGTGAAGTTGGGCTAGATTATTATTGGAATAATTCACCTGTGGATGTGCAAAAGAAAGTCTTTAGGGAGATGATAGCTTTTGCGAAAGAAGTAAGAAAGCCAATCATTATTCATGATCGTGATGCACATCAGGATGTCTTTGATATTCTAAAAGCCGAAGGAGCCCAGGAAGTAGGTGGAGTATTTCACTGCTATTCGGGCAGTTGGCCACTTGCTCGTGAAGCAATAAAAATGGGTTTCTATATTTCCCTGGCAGGCCCACTTACTTTTAATAATGCTAGTAAACTACATGAAGTGGCACAGATGGTATCTCTAGACTATCTTTTAATTGAAACAGACTGCCCATATCTTGCTCCAATGCCGTTTCGTGGTAAAAGAAATGAGCCTTCTTATGTAATAAAAGTAGCTGAAAAGCTTGCAGAGATAAAAGGAATATCCGTCGAAGAAGTTGCTCGCAAAACAACAGAGAATGGTAAGAAATTATTTAATATAAGATAGGTTATACTAGGCACACCCCAAATAGCGGGGTGTTTTTTTTTGTCACAATACTGGCTATTCGGAATAAAACAATAATAAATATGGACATAATATTAATAAAATAATACAAAAATAAGTATGGAGGATATAGAGATGTTACAAAGAATAGGACGTTCAAGCTTAGTAGAGCCATTATCACTGATAATGTTGGCCTTCTTAATTATTGTTAATACTTGTATATATATGATGGTGTTATCACCAGAGTATAATACTATTAAAGTAACAGAAGTGGGGATAGAATTGGAAGAAGAGGTACCTTACATAATTAAAAGAGTTCTGGATCCAGAAGTAAAAAGAGGTACAGTTAAGATTTTAGAAACTGGTGTAAATGGTTTAATAAGAAAGAAAGCTCTTGTACATTATGAAAATAGGATTGAAAAAGGGCGTAGAGTAGTTAGTGAAATAGTTCTGCGGGAAATGAAGCCTGAAATATTGTCCATAGGGGTTAAAGATACAATAATGCTTACTTCACGAAGCTTTGAAACACATAAGGAGGTATTAGAGTTAGAGACCACAGCTTACACACATACCGGTAATACTACTTTTACTGGTGTGTATCCGCAGGTTGGAACTATTGCTGTTGATCCAAAGATAATACCTCTAGGAACCAAGATGTGGGTAGAGGGCTATGGGTATGGGATTGCACAGGATACAGGTGGTTTGATTAAAGGACACATTATAGATCTCTTTATGGATACGGAGGAAGAATGCTGGGACTGGGGTCGCCGTAAAGTAAATGTATATATACTGAATTGATTATGTTCTCTTGTCAAGGTAGTTCTATGATAGTATAGTTAGGTGAAATAAAAAAAGAGGGGAAGTTTATGTTGCCTAGAGAAATTATTGTTGTGGAAGGAAAAGATGATGCGGCCGCTGTCAAAAAGGCCTGTCAAGCCGAGGTTATAATTACCAATGGACTGGGTATAACAAAAAAAACACTGCAGCAGATCAAAGTAGCTCAAGAACGCTGTGGTGTAATTATTTTTACGGATCCAGATTATCCTGGTGAAAAAATCAGGCAAATAATTGACAATGAAGTTCCTGGTTGTAGACATGCTTATTTATACCAACAGGAAAAAGGGAAA
>PHAD01000080.1 GCA_002841595.1 Firmicutes bacterium HGW-Firmicutes-12 | reverse complement strand
TGTTGAAATATAAAAAGCAAAGGAAACCAATAAACCTAGGAGTGCTCCACGACCGATGGCTTTTGATAGAAGGCATCCCTTTCAAAGCCTGACCTTATCATGGCGCCCACAATACAAAATACGCCTAAAATAGCCCCCGCGGCTATACAGACTTTCATTCTTTTTGTGAACATGCTTACATCACTCCTACTCTATTTAATTTCCTCTTTCTTAGGCTTATCATAATTCTTAGATTTAATGAGTTAATTGTCGCTTTACTTGACTCAGTAAGGGCGCTCAAACCGTTTTTCATATGCATGATTTTCTTTAAGCTGTTGATCCCAGAAAAAGTTTATTAGTCCAATCTTGATAAGTAACTTAAAGAGAATTTTCGTACCTATTCCTAATCGAATCGGCTTGGCCAATT
The DNA here is from genome assembly GCA_002841595.1 of Firmicutes bacterium HGW-Firmicutes-12. Classification (GTDB taxonomy): domain Bacteria; phylum Bacillota; class Peptococcia; order DRI-13; family PHAD01; genus PHAD01. The sequence goes on along the minus strand of PHAD01000080.1, from coordinate 11,788 downwards.
GGCGAATATTTGCTGGGTTAAAGCTCCCTTCATAAACTAAGTTGACAATGGCCTTTACCATTGGTTCCATCATTTTTTCCTGAGACTTAGCTGGCCTCACCTGCAAGCCTTCCACACCGCCCTTAATGGCTGTACCAATATAAGTTCTTCCCAATCTAAGAGCCAATTGTTCAAAGTATGCTTCAAGATAATGAGATTGGCTACTTTCTGGAAAACCAGATTGTACAAAAAAGCTTATACTCCCTTGGGAGACTTGAAGTTTCTCGATAAATGCCATGACGTGAGAAGGCATTGCATGGACATATAGGGGCATGAAGAACATAACATGTTTCTCACTTTTAAAAGCCTCCATCCACTCCTCCCATTTATCTACTTCCTTCAAATCACGAACCTCAACCCTATCACAAAGGGCTTCAACTGTTTTTTGCAAAATAAGGGCCGAATTGCTTCCCCTCCTTCTGGGGGAACCATTATAAATCACAAGTTTTTCCATTGGTTCAATAGACGCAAAGGCCATAACCTGACTTTTGGCCTTCCTTGATTCCAGGGAGCGCAATTGAAGACTACCATCTATTAAAATGCGGTAGGCTTTAGATTGAAAATGGTAGGCAGTACGATACAAATAATCCTCAATAACCTGCTCCTCTTGATTTGTTATGCCTTCAGTATCATAGTAAAATATCATATCAGGATAGCACTTATATCTAGCAACATGATGACATTCTCCATCTACAATTTCTATATATGGATGGTAGTGGGGAATTGTTCTATCCAAAAAAGCTTTAGCTTGATGGTTGATAAATCCCTGAGCTATATCCATAAGTAAAATTACAGTATCACTGTTTACATAGTCTGGATAGGATTCAGCCATTTGATCCTTCATTACACATCTACCAGGGGTCTTGAGCCAACAGTTCCAACAACCAATGCAGGCAGTGATGGAGCGATCTCCTAATCTAACTACCTTCAAAGGTTCGTCATAGAGATTTTGGATGGCCTCAATCAGCTCACCATCTTGTTTTGCTCTTAGATCAAACAAAGTTTTCATATATCTCTCCTTCAATCCCCTTTTATTATTAAAATCTATTGTCATTTTGAGTATGTCTGTCGGCAGCTACATGTCCATCTGATTGCTGATTTTTGATTATTTTACTATTCAGTTAAAAAATATCGAGTAAATATAACGCCTAATCCCATGGCAATAGCTACATATACATACAACAGGAACAGTTCGGCTTTCCCAGCGCCCGAGTGGGTCCTGACACCCACGCTTTCATTCCTAAAATTATCGGTGATTTCCTTGCCGTTGGCATCGTACAGAGATGTGCCTATCAAGCGATAGTCGTATCGAATCTCACCAGATTCTTTTCCAAACTGGTCATCCAGTTCATCCGCTGGATAAATCTCCAGGAACTGCGGATTTTTTACTTCGAACTGGATAGATTGTATGACCCGGTCTGCCGAAAGGGTGCCCGGATTATTATAAGCAATATAGTCCAACCCATATAAGCTGATATCGCTGGAAAGATTATAGCCGCTCACGGCATAATAGCGTTCGTTCCTGATTTCGAGTGGGAAGAACTGCACAACCGAGGAATACTCAGAAGCCTTGATCTGGGTGCGGATAATCCGATATCTTTGGTTGAATCCCTTTACCAGAACAGCAACGCCATAATTGTTAGCATGGCCCTGGTCCTTGAAGGAAGCAACAAGCGTGCGACCGACCGATTGAGTTTCCAGCACATAGGCATCAAATGATGGCTCAAAGGGGGTGGTGAATTCCGTGATGGCTACGGATAAATCACCCTTGTCAATTGTGTACTGATATTCCAAAGCATAAAGTAGATAGGATAACACCAGTGTCAGGACAATACATAGTGCCGCGGCCAATATTCTTGTCCTTTTGCCTTTTTTCAGGAACTTCAAATCGATCACCGGTGCTTTCACAGGATTACTAATACCAGCAGTCATCTGTTCATATGCCTTTTTACAAGCCTCACAAGTATCTAAGTGCTCTTCAACCACATGGTTCGTATCATCGCTGGTCAGTTTCTTAATATAGTTCGGCAGCAAATCCTGAACAATGCTGCATGTCAACTCTTTTTTCATTTCTGTCCCTCTTTCGCTAACTTTTGTTTGCCCTGCAATCATATCACAAACCATTTCATTGCTATTTTTAGTCTGTTACCCAAGTTTCGTACAAACATTACAAAGTATAATTAATTTTATAAGCTTTCCATAGTCATGATTACAACTTTTATTGTCTTAAAAAATAATTATACTCAATAGTTTTGATTTTTCAACGCCACTTGGTAAAATAGCCTAAAATCGCTTTTATAATAGTCAATCAATCCGTCTTTTTTCATTCTGGAAAGCTCTCTGGACAAGGCGCTACGCTCGACATTAAGATATTCAGCCAAAGCCTCCCTATCAAGGGGTATAGTAAAGTTGATGCTATCTTTATCTTTGGCTTCTCTTGTCAAATACGTCAATATCTTTTCTCTTACGGTTGTCTTTATCAGACAATCGTTTCGATCGTGCAAAACTAACGCCTTTTCTGCAATACCATCCAAATAATTACATAATAAGAGGTCATGCCTGCGACAGACTTTGGCACATCGACCTAACACTCTTTCGATAGGGAGAAACATAACTGAAAGATGGTCTAACGCCTGTACCGAAACTGGACTTTTGCGCTCATGGCTTGCTGCCAACAAAACACCAATGAAGTCGCCTTCTTCCAATAGCGTAACAATAACAGTTTTTCCTGATATACCTTCCTTGATAGAGCGAGCCTTTCCTGATAATATAATGCCAATTTCAGTTACTACGCTTCCTTCCCATATGACCATTTCACATTTTTTATACTCCCTTTGTCTTGCCTGAAGGCATACTATCATTTCCTCAATATCAACATTTTTTATACCGAAAAAAATATTTGATTGTTCCAAAGTCTTTATATATTCTCTCATAATTAGTATCGTTGCCTGTGCAACATACCTCCTGCTTAGGTTATACTATACTGAATTTTATCTGCATCGGTTTTCAAATGGTAAATATGTTACATATATCATAGCTAATAACACAGCTTTTCACAGCGTGATTAACGGAACACTGACTGTAATAATACTTCCATTTTGAGAAAAGTAGTACATTGCCGGACTAAAGGAGGGTAAATATGGATTTATTTTTCACATACTATATATATGTGGTAACAGTCGGATTTTTGGTTTTATCTTTTGTAAAGGATAGAAAGAAAACCATTTTAGCATTGATAAAATCATGGAAAATGTTTTTAACAGTACTACCTCAATTCATTGCAATCTTGCTACTTGTCGGTTTGCTACTTGCGGCCGTAATGCCAGAAACGATACAAAATATTATCGGCGCGGGATCAGGAGTTTTTGGCATAGTTATTTCATCATTAGTCGGCGCATTTTCATTAGTCCCTGTCTTAATAGCGTTTCCCATTGCATCAGAGCTATTGAAAAACGGTGCAGGCATCATGCAAATGACAGTGTTTATTTCAACGCTTACCACAGTCGGCTTTGTGACACTGCCTCTTGAAGTTAAGTATTTAGGGAAAAAAACTGCTGTTCTTAGAAATGTGTTAGCTTTAGTCTTCTCCTTTGTGGTTGCCTACGCGGTTAAAGTGGTGATGTCGTGAAGGCAATAGTAAAAACACAAAAATTTCTTATTATTGTAATTATAATTAACATTGCTGTATTAATCCACTATCCACAAATAGGAAAGCAATCCTTAATTTTCACGAGCAAAAATCTCATTAATTTTCTATTTATGTTAACACCTATCTTTGTCTGCATAGGGTTATTAGATATTTGGATCGAAAAAGAAGTAATGATAAAAATTATGGGTGACAAATCAGGCATTCGGGGTGTTCTTATTTCCTTTATGCTTGGAACTCTTACGGCTGTCCCTCTGTATGCCTTATTGCCGGTGGCTGGAATATTACTAAAAAAAGAAAGCAAAATTTCAAATGTTTTAATCTTCATATGTTCAAGTTCAAGCATCCGAATACCTTTACTGCTTTTTGAAGTTTCCTCAATGGGTTGGAAATTCACTGTTACTAGATTTATTGTAAACGTGTTTGTAGTTATTGCCATTGCGTTTACAATCGAAAAAATACTGACAAAAGAGGATAAAAAGAAAATCTTATATAATGTAAATGCTTTATAGCTAGGTACTGCATCTTGAAGATAAGAATCTACTTATCCTAGGATAAAATTTTGCATGCAGTCTATCAACTGCCTAACCAGCTCATTATCAAATTCTTTCATAACATAATTTTTAACTTTAACAAATTTATATGTATATAGGATTATTTTTGCCAATATATAAGAAAAATCCCAGGGATGGGATTAATATTGTTATTAGATCATTCTATATAAAAATGCTTCATCCACCTGTAATTCCTTCCATAACCGCGAAGGTATTTCACCTGTGCGCTTGGAGACTTTTGTACGTTTTAAGCTACCATCATTCATTACTTTCCGATAAAACTATGATCTGTATCTTTGTATAGCTCCCATCCATCCCGTTAACAAACTCGCTTTAATACTCTCCTACTCGGCATCAAGCAAACCTTTCACTGCATCCTCATTTTTCTGGATTAGCACCCGCATAACATAAGAAAAATGAGGTTTTCTACCTTGTCTTCATAAATATTTACGTCAAACATTTTTTTACGGTCAAACTTTTATTTCCGCGTAAAAAGTAAAACCCCCGTAATAAAAGTTCCCCCAAACTTATTAGCGAGGGAAGATAAAACACGCTTCAATTTTTCAGTTAAAAACCTTAAAGGCTTGAATTCATAGTATTTTATAAAGACCCTTACTCTGCTAAGCTCAGTAATGCGGGCTTTCTCTCTAAGTTCAATGCCTCTATCAACACAACTGTCTCAACATAAGCATATTAATTCAGGCTTGATATCTATGCTGCCCCCTTAATATATAGTTAGTGAACTCCAATTTCCAGGCAAGTCAAGTACCGTCACATCTTGTGTTCCCATCTTGTGTTCCGCCATAGCCCTTATACTTTAACTTGCTCTTTCTATGGAATAATTGTTTGAGTTATCTATTGCCCCTTTTACAGTCTTAGCAATAAGATATACCAACTCAACTGGTACTGCATTTCCTATCATCTTATATGCGTTTGTAATATCGGTATAGAAAAATTCAAAATCATCAGGAAATGTCTGTATTCGTGCACATTCTCTAACACTTAACCTTCGATATAATTCCTCTTTGCCTGGTACAAATACTCTTTTATTTTGTTCTATAAAAAGCATTTTTGGTGCTTGAGGATGAATAGGTGCATGCCTACCACCAGCCTGTATGGTAAAAGATGGCTCATCCCAAGATCGGACTCTATTTCTGGACATATAAATGGTTGAAAAGTTTCCAGTCATATATTCATGATTTTTGACCAGACAATTATCTCCGTTAGTTTTATTTTTAAATATTGCGGGGATGGCAGTGTCTTTTAAGTCCCAAATTACATCTCTTAAAACTAATCTCTTATCTAAAGGTACTGGGAATTCAAAGCTTACATTCAGATCTTTTCTAAAGCCAATGTAAAAAACCCTCTTTCTATCCTGTGCAACTCCATAATCAATTGCATTTAAAAGCTCTATAGAGATTTCATATCCAGCATCATTAAACATTTTTATAATATTTTCAACAGCGTTTTTATGTATGTCTGCAAGCATACCTGAAACATTTTCTGCAATAAAAAATTTTGGTTGTTTCTCCGTTAAAATTCTAATGAATTCATAAAAAAGTTTTCCTCTTTCATCATTTATACCTCTTAAAGTCCCTGCTTCACTCCAACTCTGACAAGGTGGTCCACCAATTATTCCATCACAATTAGGTATGTCTGAAGACTTTATTTTTCTTATGTCTCTTTCATCATTCTAACCCCTCCTATGCTGTCCGAACATGCGTTCGTTACGCATAGGGTATACTATATTTTTTCCATTGTCAACCATATTTTTGCATTTTTCAAAACATTAAATATATTTATCAAACGGTTTTCAAAAAGCATTATTATATAGACTTTATAATTGGCATTTTTAAAATCTTACATAATTCCCTATAATTAATAGTTGTTATATGTACTTTGTTACCATGGTTCAAATTGAGTATGTAGTGCTGGTGGAACCCCTGTTAAACCAACATCAAATTTTAAACTTGGCTCAACTAATGACCTAGCACTATGTATTCTCATGGAAATTGTCCAGCCATTATCACATGCCACTAAAATAGTATTTCCTGAACGCGGTTTAAAATTTATATCATAAAAACGATTGGGCATCGTAAGTTGTGGTACATTAACCAATGAGCGTGAAGTTCCTGCACTTCTATTTAAAGTTGCATGAATATTAAAACTTTGTACTTGTGTAACTCTTCTTCTATCATGCGTTATAACTTTATAAAAATCATTTCTTCCTAAAAGATAATGTAATAATTTACTAGGTATAATGCCAGGGTTTGCAGTATCTAATCTTCTAAGTTCATTCATAAATGCCTGAAGAAGTGGTATATAAAATCTTTGCTCTTTATTGTTAATGTTTCTCCACAAAACGCCATTATCTTTTAGTTCAGTTAATTCATCAAACAAAGGATTTATTTCATTATAATAATCTTGGGTACAGGGTATTCCAAACCAAGAATCTCCAAAATCAATATTAGGAGATAAACGACTGTGTTTTACAGCTGCATGATTATGTTTGCAGGAAAGACCCATTTCCCATTGATTCTGTCGCCTTATACATATTATATCTCGAACATCCCCTGCATTTCCTGTTGAGTCTTCTTGTATCGATAAAAATAATGGAATATTTTTTAATGGGTGCTCTAATTGTGGCTCTAATCTAAAAATAATCCTTGTTGCAGCATCGGCTCCTTCAATCATTTTTCTTTGCATAGTTGCATCGGCATAATTAAAGGAATCCCTCGCAGTATATAATGCATTTGTCTGGTCAATTGTCACATCTTGGCTATTCGATAGATAACTATATAACGATTGTAGACATGCAAACTCAAACGCTTTTCCCAATTTTGTTTGAATAGCCATTTCTACATCTCCACTTTTTCTTTTACATTTAGCTTGTTTAGACTAATATCTAAAAGTGTCTTAATTTCTTTAGCAACAACTTCCGCCAGCTTGACAGGTACAGCATTACCAATTTGTTTATATTTAGAAGTTAGACTTCCTACAAACTGCATATTCCGTGGAAATGTTTGAATAACTGCTGCCTCTTGCCAACTAAATCTTCTTGTAAAACCATTATTTCCAAACTTCCATTCATCTTCCCCTAATTTTTCCATACATGGAGACGCAGGATGTAAAGCAACTTGTTTACTCATGGCAGGAATTGTGTATGATACATCCTCCCAACCTCTTCTCCTATTACGACTCATATAACGTGATGAAAAAGAAGCGTTACAAATATCATTTGGATTAGGCTCTGACATACCATTTAGGGCTTCTCTTAAGGTAACTTTCTTATTGAAAGGCTTGGGAAATTCAAATTCAGTAATATTCAAGTCTTTTCTAAAACCCACCATAATTACTCTCCAGCGATCTTGTGGCACACCGTAGTCAGCAGCATTAACGAGATTTGGAAATACGTTATATCCTTTATCGCTAAAATCCTCTATTATCGCCTCTATAATAGCACCATCACCAAGAGTCAATATCCCTTTTACATTCTCTGCAATAAAAGAGTATGGTTGCTTCTCTTCTACAAGCTTAACAAAATATCTATACAGTACATTTCTTTTATCATCAATTTTTCGTGGCCCAGCTAAGCTGAATCCTTGACAAGGAAACCCTCCTGTAATTACGTCTGACTGTGGTATTTCACAAAAATCAATCTTTGAAATATCTCCATGAATAACTTCAGCATCGGACCAAAGGCTATGAGTTACACACGAATCTTGATCAATATCATTAGCCCAAATAGCGTTAAATCCTTGATTTTCAAAGCCCATATCTAAGCCACCAGCACCTGCAAATAAGGAAACTACCGTATATACACTCTTCTTTTTATCTTTTAAATTCACTATCTTCAATTCTCTTCACTCCTTGATCTACCAACTTTTACTTAGTATTATATATCAGGATTGACCATATTAAAGGGTCAAATAGTAAATTGAAAATATATCATAACCTAGGAAATGAAACAACTTTTCATACTCGAGATGGCGTTTCTTCTTCTCACAGCTGCGGCATGATTTAATATACTTAACATGCTCCACCACAATTACTTGGGGAGGGACGATCTTAAGCTCTCACTTAGTCTCCTTACTCATAACATGCAGATGTTCTTCGCACTGAGGATAAACTTTCTCTTCCTCAGGCAAGTCATATTCTATTATCTCTACAATTAGAGAGGATATCTCTTCCGTAGTAGGGTCAGGGATCTTACGGTCAGTTACGTTTTCAGCTACGGCTTCTATTTTGTGCATAATTATTGTTGTTTTCCATAGCTAAATTATACCATATAAATACCTATTTGATTGGAATACCAAAAAGCCACCAAAGAACGTAGCTTGAATAACAGAATATGGAACTTATGATTACGAGTCTATAGCACCGTCGGAATCTAAAACGATTGCCTGCTCAATGGTGAAAATCCAGTTTGCGGGGGAGGGATACCACCTTTCTGTAGAGATTCGGGTCGTAGTCTTCGGATTTTGTGAGGATGGCATAGATGGCGGTCAACAACATCCTGCATATGGCAATGATGGCTTTCTAGGATAGGAGGAAAGGACATGCTCAAAATGGTCGATATTGAATATACCTGATGTGGAAATAACTTTTTGATTTTCAGGCCTGTATACTTATACTGCAAAGTTCAAGAACAACTAAGCTATCTATCATTCAACCTCAAAATCGAATCGCTTCCTGTTCCAATTTGCAGTTGTTATTCAGCATATAATCAATTACTTCGCCAAACTCGTTACCCTTCAGTTTCTTGAGTCTGTCTCGATCGTTCTCAGTGAGACTTTTAGAATACTCCTGGTACTCTTTCAGCGTTTCGAGATCCATTTTGTAAGGCTTGAAATTTACTCCCGTTTGTCTTCTCAGATGCTCCAAAATATAAAATCCGCCTGCATCCATGTCTCCAAAGTGATAGAATTCTGTTCTCGGATTCTGATTGTGAATTCTTTTTATGAATTCCCGCCTAATACGATTATGGAATCCTCCTAGATAAATGAAAAAAGTATCCTTGTTTTCAGCCCTATGAAAGCTTGTTAGGTTTTCAATGGTCATCACCGACTTACCAGTGATTGTAATCTCTTCAATATCCTCAAGCATGGAAGACGAAATTGCCATATCACTTCTCAAGGTATTTAGGTCAATGTGTTGTCCAGATATAATGAGGACCCCTGCTCCTTTAAAGTTTACATACGTCGGATTCTTTATAGTGTTCAAACTTTCCAGAACTTTATCCTTTTCCGGAAAATCGCCATATTCATATAGCAAGTTGACAACCTTGGAACTGATGCGGTCAAATAATTTCGAATCCTTGAATACCCTGACCGAAAAATCTCTGGCAAAGGTCTCCACTTCCACCTCGAGTAACCGCTCCACTGCCAGCAGGACATTCTCAAATTCCTGTAAATCATCATTGAGAATTTGTACAGTCTTGTTTTCCCTAATTCTTGCTAACTGTGTTTCACAAAAAGCCTTAAGTATTACATTTTTCTCCTTATAATGTTCGAGTAGCTTAATAACGGCATTATTTATATCCCTCTTCTGTGTTCTGCCCATGTATTGATATGCTTGATCAATTGCTGCTAGATTCAGATGAACTTCAGTGCATACATTAGCCTGATTAACCCTTGCTGAAATCAGTTTTTTTCTCGACAGTACATCAACGGCCTCATTAACAGCCTGAAACACTTCAAAATTTGCGTGATCCACATATTGCGGGAATAGCGATACTATCTTGACAGCGAATTTCTGATTGACCTTGTTGTCACCTGTAAAGCTTTTGCTCTTCTCATATTTGTCCAAAAGCTTATTTAAAATGTTCTTTTCATATTTACTCATCATAAATCGTACTCCTCGATGATGCTGGTCGTTCCCTCGCGCATAGCCATTAGAATTGTATCTACTTTTTCACCAATCACCTCAAGCTTTGATGGCGGGGTGGCAAGGATGATCTGGAAATTCTGGCTGTTTAGAAAATCCAGCATAGAACTTATTCTGTTGTCATCCATTTTGTCAAAAGCTTCATCAAACATGATTATTCTGATGGTGTCGCCAAGTTTATAGAGCTGCACAAAAGACGCTGCAATGGCCACGTAGTATGGTGTCTGGGTTTCTCCACCACTTTTTTCACCGTAAATCTTGGAAAATCGCTGAACACTACCATCTCTTTTCTCGACGATAATATCATAGTCCAGGTAACTTCGATAATCAGTGTATTCCGCCAGTACTTTTTCACCTTTATCATCATAGGCCGTCAGTTTAGCAAACAGGTCCTCCATCTCTTCCTTGTATTCTTCTTCAAAAGATTGAGACCACAGATTAATACCAACTTCATTCCTTTTGGAGGTGATCATCTGATAGATACTCTCTTTTTTCTTGTTTGAGGTCAATTCAAATTTATAGCTGTCTTCACCATAATAAATATCCTTCAGAGCTGAATTAAGATTTTTGAATTCAAGTCTCGCATTATCGATGTTTTCCTTAAGTCTAGCCAGAAAAGACTCTTTGAACTCCAGATGGCAATTTTCCTTAGCTTTTTCCAGATCTTCTTCATACTTGATAATATCAGATACTACTAGCTTATGATGCTCATTGATGTATTCTTGTATCTGCTCATATCCGGAGCCCAAGTCACAGTCATTTTTACTACAGTAGCTTAGCTGCAGCTTTATTAGTTCACCGCATAAATCGTTTTTCCTATTCTGAAGTCCTACCTTCAGCGGAGAAAAGTTCTGAACAATTGTGGCCGGCCCTTTCATCTTGATTTGCTCATTAAATTTATTCATTCCCAGCGTAGCGATTTCAGCATCACTTGCACATAGGGATTTGAAGTTGCTTTCCAATACGGAAAGCAAACTTTGAATTTCGCTGATCATTTCTATGTTACTCTCGATTTTATTCTTATGACTTCCTATGGATTCACCAGTTAAATTATAAGCTTCCTGAAGTTTCTTGACCAGGCTTGCGCACTCTTCAATCTGAATTTGAATCTGGATATAGCTAGGGTCGTTTTCTGCTTTTTTAAGTTCGTGTTTCTCTTTAAGAATGAGCTCATTGCAGCTTTTAAAATTCTGTGGCGCTTCAATATTCTCTTCTATGACATCAATATTGCATGCAGAAAGCTTACCAATAACGGACTGAAGCAGCTTCAGCTTTTCTTGTGCAGCTGTAATATCGGCATTGACTATTTCAAGCTCGGCTTCCTTGTTCTTCAACTGTACTTCGAAGGCATAGGCGCCAATATAAGGTGTATGGTACACTCTTTCATCAATTTTTCTCACTGCATGATTCTGGTATAGCATACAGTCTGGCGTTATCGCAACCCTATACTCTTTTAACCTCTCAACCTCCTCACAGCGAATTACCTTATTAAGAAGAAAGGTGGCATAGGCTTTTGCCCAGCGGTTATCGCTTCTTACCACGTAGGCAAGGGAAGCTGGATCTGGATCAACTTTAATGTCAATCTTGCTTGTATTTACAAGACCTACTGTATGAACATCCTTTTTTATTCTATTGTAGACATCGAGAGCGACCTTGTAATGCT
>PHAD01000079.1 GCA_002841595.1 Firmicutes bacterium HGW-Firmicutes-12 | reverse complement strand
GGATAGCTTGGTAATTATATCGGCATTAGTCGGTACGTCCCAAGAAGCCCCCACCTCTTAGGTGGTGGGAGTATGTCACACCTTTATTGAAAAAATCATAATATTACTATTTGATATAATAAGACTGCAAACAATTATTACATTTTAAAGGGGGTTATGATATGCCTGTTATTACAATTGAAGGTGCGAAAATGTCTAAGGAGCAAAAAGCCAAACTGGTTAAAGAAGTAGTGCAAAAGGCTAGCGAAATCATGAATGTTCCAGAACAAGCTTTTGTTACGCTTATTAGGGAAAACGACTTTGACAATGTTGGAAACGGTACAATGCTCTTATCAGAGAAATATGCTAAGTAATTTAATCAACAAATAAGTGCAATAAAAGTAAAGAGCAAAGCCTTGCTTAAAATGTCCTAGGTATAGGGTTCATTTTAGGTAGGCTCTGCTCTTTATTCTTTTCTAGCGAATATCAGTGTTAATCTATATATTGCTTTAAATAATTTAATACAATCCTGTTAGATTATAAAACAGCATACAGATAAAGGCAACCGATGAGTTTAATAAAAGTAGTATAAACAAATCAAAGTAGGATTCCTTATGGGTCAAACCGCACACCATCAGGATAGTAACCATTGATCCGGCATGAGGTACACTATCAGGACCGGCAGAAGCTATGCAAATGATGCGGTGGAGTACCTCAGGCGGCATACCCAGAGATTGTGCCATTATCAGCCAATCACGTCCTAACATATCTAGAGCAATTGTAATTCCGGCTGATGCTCCACCGGAAAATGCGACCATGATGTCTGTTGTAATAATTGTTGATAGCAGGGGGCTTCCACTGATATTACTGATATGTAATAGGCCATTTTTTATTGTTTGAAAAGCAGGAAGATTGGTAATGACACTGCCAAAGGCATAACCTGAGGCAATATTTAAAACTGCTTGTATAGAGGAAAGGGTGCCGCCGTTTAAGGGTTTTGTTAGTGATATAATAGCAAAATGCTTGCGTCCGATAATTGCGGTGCAAATGATACCGGCTGTTAAGGCTATAACGAGTGACCATATTGCACTAATACGTTCAACAGTGATGTTTATAAGAGAAAGATTAAGTGAACGTAGGGGTTCTAAACTATTAATATCCCAATGATATCCCCAACTCCAGTGAAATGGATTGCTTATTAATAAATTGATAAGTATAACTACAGCTAATGGAATTATTGCTATTACCCAAGGGATCATTTCCTGATTATCGATTGGTGATGGTTCATTTAGAAGATGATTTCCATAACCTTCACCTTGTTTGGCTAGTTTTTTGTGTCGATAACTAATCCAGCCCCAACCTATTAGAAAATAGGCAGTAGCGCCGACGATACCGATAATGGGGGCAGACCAGGTGGTTGTCCCAAAATAAGCTGTGGGGAGTATATTTTGGATTTGAGGGGAACCCGGTAAAGCGGACATGGCAAAGGTAAAAGAGCCTATCCAAAGGGTTGCCGGTATAAGCCTTTTGGGGATACCCGCTTCGCGGAAGAGAATAGCTGTAAAGGGATACATAACAAAAACGACTACAAAGACACTTAAGCCTCCATAGCTTAAGATACCACAACCGAGAAGTACTGCTAATACAGCTTTATCTTTTCCGATGAGACGAACAATTGAAAAAGCAATAGATCTAGCCAGTCCGGCTTCTTCCATCATTTTTGCAAAAACCGCTCCAAGAAGGAAAACTGGAAAATAGGTTTTAATGTATTCGGCAGCTTTTGTCATATATATTTCACTGTAAACCGGCATCAAATTGTAGCCACTACCTATCGCGGCAATTATTGCGAACAAGGGTGCAAACAAAACTATGGAATAGCCTTTATATGCTAGATACATGAACATGAAGAGACTTAAGAATATCAGTGCTAGTTCCATATAATACACCCCATATTTTTGTTTATGTTATTTTAAGAATAATAAAACAATAATAAACTCCTTTATCCGGTGAGTCAAGATATTAGTTAACTGAGAAAGGGAGATAATTCTTCGGAATGATATAGTGTTAAGCGATGCAGGGCTCGGGTACATGCTACATATAGAAGCCGTCTATCTTGTTCGTTGGAATAGTTATTGTGATCGACCCCATAGATTAATACCGCATCAAACTCAAGTCCCTTGGCTAGATATGCGGGGATAGCCATAACTCCATCACAAAGGATATTATCATCTGGAGTTACTAGCTTGATATTTACTTTTTTATGAATTCTCAAGTGTATGCTTTCTGTCTGGGCTTTATTTTTACAGATGAGGGCAATGTTTTTATTGCCTTCTTGTAGGTAGGTTTTAATATCACCAATAATAGTTTCATCCAACTCTTCTGCAGTTTGTTTGTAAATGATCTGAGGCGCTTTTCCGTGGCGTTCGAAGCTGATAGAAGTATTTATTTCATTTAATATTTTTTTAGAAAAGGTATTTATCTCATATGATGATCTATAGCTTTTATGCAGAAATAACTTGAGATATTTTTCTTTCTCAAGTATTTTAGCTGCTTCATCATACAGTGAAAATTCTGCAGTTCTGCCAAGAGCCTGTTGTACATCACCAAGCACAGTATATTTTGCGTTTCTGAATAACATTTTAAAGATCTCATATTGCAGAGGATGATAGTCTTGAGCTTCATCAATTACGACATGCTTAATATCGGTGAACATATCACTACCTTCTGTTTTCAAGATGAGATATATAAGCGGGGCACAGTCTTCATATGGTATTTCAGACCGGGCAAGGGACTGCTTGGTATTTTCAATAATACTTTCTATGTCTTCAGGGAGGTCAAGTCCCCGGGCAAGCTTAAAGAAAAGCAACGGATCATCAAAAAGGGACTTATAGATATTCCAGTAATCAATTCTTGTGAATTTATGTATCCTTTCTAAGAGCTTCTTTGTTTCCTTTATTGATAACAGTCTGCTGAACGATTTTATTTCCAGCTGGTGTTCGGGGCGTTGGGCCACAATGTCTTCTATTTTCTTTAAACGCTTTTTCTGATGGGGATGTAATTTTTCCAGGAGCATTTGTTCAATTCTGTAAAGTTGTTTAGCCATAGGTATATCTATTTTATTATTTAAAAATCGTGCTTTTAACTCCTGCTTCGTTGCTAATAATGTACCGTTATAAAATGCGTCTGTAAAATTTATCATTGTATGGGCATAATGATGTAAAAGTCTTTCGAGGATTTGAAGAAAAATCAAAGAATTTTTGAACTCCATATGACTTCTTCGAAATCGGGACTTATTATAATCATTTGTGCAGAAAAGTGATTCTAGATACTGATGTTTTGTTTCCGGATAAAACCTATCCTTAAGGCTAAGTGTAATCAGTTTATCAAAGGTTATCTGCTTTACATTATCTTCTCCTAATTCGGGTAGTACATTAGAAAGATAGCTACTAAACAGGGTATGGGGCGAGATAATAATGAAATCATTAGATTTAATTTTGGAGTTAAGGCCGTGATAAAGCAGAAAGGCGATACGATGCAGGGCGATGGAGGTTTTACCGCTCCCGGCAACCCCTTGCACTATGAGGAGATCATTATCAGTATCGCGGATAATAATGTCCTGTTCCCTTTGAATTGTCTCCACAATATTACGCATTTTAGGTGATGAATTACGCTTCAAAACATCTTGGAGCATATCGTCGGTAATTCTAAGGCTACAGTCGAAAAAGTATTTTAGTTCACTATTTTTGATTTTGTACTGTCGTTTTAGCAGGACTTCACCGGAAATAATGCCAGAAGGAGCGGTATAGGAAGCTTTTCCTAGTTCATAGCGATAAAATATACTGGATATAGGGGCTCGCCAATCGTAGACGTACACTTCACTGGTAGTTCGGTTCATGACATTGGCTAATCCAATATAAATTGAATCCCTATCTAACCCTTCTTCTGAAAAATCAAACCTACCGAAATAGGGTGAAACAATCATTTTCTTATATCTATCAACTAGTTGGGCGGCATTCAAGTAATACATTGTTTGAGAATTCACTTCACTGAGGTATTGATTCATTTCGGTAGTTTTAGTAAAATCATGCCCTGAATGTCCTGTGTTTTCCCACATATCCTTTCTTGCAGCAATCAATTTCTGCTTCATACTGATAAGTGCGTTATCTTTGTAGAGGATCTCATTTTCTAGGAAGGTAACAGTTTTTTCTAGATAGGATTTCTCTTCTTCTAAGTCTAACTCGTAGGTGTTCATAAAATCCCCCTGTCTAATATTGACAACTTGATTATATATATGTTATAATTATATTGAAATTTATTGAAAATATGGAAAAAAGAATATCTATATAATGATAATACATTTTAGAGGATATGTCTAGATATAAACTGTTTATTATCAAAAACGGGAAAAAAACGGCACTTTTAAGTGCCGTTTTTTTAATGTCATAGGGGGTTAAGCTAGGTGTGAAATTGTTATTTATTAAACTCTATCCAGAGCCTTCAATATGCCATAAAGAATAGCCTGAGGTCTTGGTGGGCAACCAGGTACATAGACATCAACTGGTAGTAACGTATCAACCCCATTCCGAACTGCATAGCTATCTTTGAATATCCCGCCGCTAATGGCACATGCTCCGACGGCGACAACCAACTTTGGATCAGGTGTTGCTTCATAGGTACGAAGTAAAGCATTTTCCATATTACGAGTTACGGGGCCTGTAACTAATAGCATGTCGGCATGTCGAGGAGAGGACACAAAGTGGATACCAAAGCGTTCGAGGTCATTAAAAGGGTTATTCAGTCCATTAATTTCGTAGTCACAGCCATTACATGAACCAGCATCGACTTCGCGGATCTGTAGACTCCTCCCGAATATTCTCCTAGATCTAGTTTCAATAGCTTTGGCAATTTCCTCGAGTTGTTTTTCCGTTTCTAAAGGAGAAAATCTTAAATCACTACGCTTTTGGACAGCTAATTCAAAATTGCTGGTTATAGTGATAGCAGAAACTGGGCAGATATCAGCACAGTGATAGCAGAAAATACATTCATCTATATTTATACCAATCATATTATTTTGACTGTTTATGGCAATAGCTTTAGAGGGACAATGATCCATACATTCCCTGCATAAGTTGCAAGTAGAGGTATTGATTTCAGGTTTACCATAAACAAAGGTTGTATCTAATGGTTTCATTGGATACTTTAAGGTTAAACGGCGGTATTGTAGTATTTTTTTAAATGAGTTGAACATAACATCACCCTTTAATTTAGAGGTCGTTTCCAGCATAGGAAAGGTTAAAGCTCTTATTTATCAGTGGAAAATCCGGAACGATGTTTCCATTAACTGCCCAACATAGAGCCGGCCAGTTACAAAAGGAGGGGGTACGTATTTTATAGCGATAAATAGTATTATTCTCACCTGTCATTACCCAGTGGATGTTCTCTCCCCTTGGTGCTTCGCTGTAGCCAAGTGCAGATTGGTAGGGGTCTAGATTGCCAATTCTACGTATCGTTTCTCCTTGAGGCATAAGCTCAAGTGTTTTTAGAATAATTTCCATTGATATATAGCATTCTTCAATTTTTACATTTATTCTACAGTTGACATCGCCATTTAGGTGTTTAGGAATTTGAAAATCAAGTAAATTATAATTGGAATAAGGGAAGTTCTTTCTCAGATCGAAATGAAGCCCTGACGCTCGGCCAGGCGGTCCAACGGTATTTAGATCTCTGGCAGCATTAATCGTTAATATACCAGTATTTTCAATCCTGTCGATAAATAGAGCATTTGTCTTTAAGATCTTTACTGTTTCATTAAGTTCCTTTTTAATTCTAGCTATAGCATCAATAATTTGTTTTTCTTTGTTGTGTAAGAAATTCTGGCGAACCCCACCTGGAGTATTAATATTACGCAGAAAACGACTGTGGGCTAATTCTTCTACTAGGATATAGCACCACCCGCGAAGCATTCTGAATTGGTATGCGGCAAAGCCATAGGCTACATCAACGCAGATACCAGCCAAGTCGCCCAAGTGGCTGGTTAGACGCTCAAGTTCAGCAAAAACAAGTCTGGTATAAGCTGCTCTTGGGGAAAGTTCAATTCCGGCAATTTTCTCAATAGCGTGGCAGTAAGCCAGAGAATTTGCAAATGTTTCATCACCAGAAATTCTTTCGGATAGGTAAAGACACTTATCTATACTTAAACCTTCGGCTAGTTTTTCTATACCTTTATGAACATAGTGGAGTCTTGCTTCTAAGTTAATTATTGGTTCACCGGCTACACTAAAGCGGAAGTGACCGGGTTCAATAATACCTGCATGTACCGGACCTACAGGTATCTCATAGACACCTTCTCCAGCAACCCTTTGAAAATCATCTATTGTTTTTGTATGTGTAGGCTGGTTAAATGTATCAAAATCCTTACGCAAAGGATACAGGTCTTGGGGCCAATTGCCATGGAAACAAAGGTCACGTGGATCAGGATGTCCCTCGGGAATAAGTCCGAAAAGATCTTTTATTTCGCGTTCATAAAGATTAGCTGCGTATATAGGCGTTGTAATCGATTGAAACACCGGATTATCAGGTTTCAGCTGTGTCTTAAGAACAACAAAAAATCCACTTCTTCTTATTGCCCACACATAATATAAAGCAAAATTTCCATTAAGTTGCCTTTCATCATTTGCAAACAGTGAAACTAAGGTACCCTCTAGATCTTTCTGCAGATGGATACAGAATTCCTGGATATTTATAGGGTCTATCTCCAAATACAGTTCATTAGTGTGCTGGATATGATAAGTATTAAGTTTTTCTGGAAAGGTATGTTTCAGGTTATCAATGGTTGCTTGCATTATTTTAGCCTCCAGTTACTATTCTGGTAGCAGATTCAAAGATGTTTTTCAAAAATAATGGCATGTAAAAGCCTGTTAGAGTTATTGTCACAAGTAATAGGAGTATAACGGCGTTACCTAGAGTGTTCTTTTCATTGGAGTTTTGTTCTTGACTTGGGAGGCCAAAGAACATTCTAAAAAGTGTATAAGCAATACTTACGAAAGCAAGGGCAATCAATAATATGAATACGGAACCTACAATGGAATACCCGGAAGTAAAAGCGGCAAGAGCAATATTGATCTCACTAGAAAAAATGCTAAAGGGTGGTAGTCCTGCTATGGCCATAGTTCCTAATAAGAAGACGCTACCGGTAAGAGGCATTGATTTTAATAGGCCATTAATCGAGCCAATATCTTTTGTCTTAAATTTTTGTAGGACATTCCCTGCTGACAGAAAGAGCATAGCTTTAGTAAGAGAGTGATTGAACATATGAAAAAACGAAGCAAATAGGGAAGCTGGGGTAAAAATACCGAGAGATAAAGCAATAATCCCCATGTGCTCTATACTTGAATAGGCTAAAAGCCTTTTGTAGTCTTTCTGAGCTAGAATAAATAAAGCAGCTGTACCAATAGAGAGAATACCTAAAGCAATCATGAGGCGTCCTGTATATAGGCTACTCCCTAAGCTTTTATTTACTATGGACAAGAACCTTATAATTCCGTACATTGCATTATTTAGAAGCACTCCTGAAAGCAAGGCACTGACTGGAGAGGGAGCTTCACTGTGGGCATCAGGCAACCAGGTATGCATTGGTACTAGCCCTGCTTTAGTTCCGAAACCGACTAGAACAAAGATAAAGGCAATCTTAAGAATTCCCGCATCGAGAGATCTTGCTTGTTCGAATAAATATGACCAATTGAGTGAAGGTTCAGCACCTTGCAAAGCTTGATGTGAAGAAAAATATAGAAAGACTATGCCGAGAAAAGCTAACGCAATACCAACTGAGCAAATAATAATATATTTCCAAGCAGCCTCGAGAGAACGCTTAGTATTAGAAAAACCAACGAGAAATACGGAAGCAAGAGTAGTCGCCTCGATAGCTATCCACATTAACCCAAGATTTTGTGTTGTAGCGACCAAAACCATGGTAAAGATAAAGGCAGAGGTAAGGCTGTAAAAAAGCTTGATTTTTTTTATATCTGTCTGTAGTTTGTATTCGTTATTTAAGTAGCCAACCGAATAAACAGCAACAAAAAAACCAACTAAGACTGTGGTAGCAAGTACTAGTGCATTTAGTGAATCGATATAAAAGAAGCTGTTGAAAAGAGGATAATTTATAGCACTACTGGATTGTAGTTGTATTAATAAACTAAGGACAGCAAGAAGAAGCAAGAAGGAGCCGGTAACATTTATAAGATGAAGAGACCTTCTATTGCTGGTTCTCCAGAATAGAAGGGATTGGAGTATTGGAATAAAGATTAGTAATATATACATTTTATCCCCTCAAATTTCTTAATCTTTCAATATTTATGGAGTCAAAGGATTCATTTATTTTAAAGACCAGCATTCCCATAATCATGACAGCAGTCAGTAGATCAACAAGAATTCCTAAGTCTACAATAATAGGCATTCCTTGAGCGGAAAGCATGGCAGTAGTAAACATTCCATTCTCGAGTACTAGGAATCCTACAATTTGTCCGATGGCCTTTTTTCTCGAAATCATAAAAAAGAGACCGATTAAGACTACGGACAAAGAATTAACCAGATTAAATTTTATATGAATGTTTAATGCTCCATCCAGTGAATAGAGGGAATAGTAGGTCAGGATTACTAAAGCTGCACAGATAAGGATGGAACTAGGTATATTAATAAAAAAATCTTTTTCTACTTTATAGGCAACCCTGTTATATGTATTGTGTAAAAGTCGGGGTATATAAATGACCTTTAACACAAAAATGATGATAGAAAGAATAAAAATGTCCAGAAAACCTTTTGTAGTAAAATTATATATTCCTAAAGTAAAAGTAGCCAAAAAAAGCAAGAAAGACTGCAACTGAAAGGCTTTTATGTATGAATTTATTCTCTTCGTTGCAGTTAGAATGAAGGCTGAAATTAAGATTAGGACAGAAAGCAAATCCAAAAAGGTTTGCATAACTACAACTACCTCCCTAAAATAATGAATTGCATAAACCCAAGAAATGCCAGTGCAAAGGAAATTGCGGCCAAATTAGGTACACTGAAAAAACGAAGTTTGACGGTGCTAATTTCTGCTATAGCAATTAACAAAGCAATGCAGACTACTTTAAAAAAGTAGGTTATTAGGGCTAGCAGAAAACTAAGCATCGGAGTAGCTTGTGAGCCAAGCCAGCCCGTTGGGAGAAAGAAATTGGCTAGAATAGTGATAAAAAGGAGTTGTTTTATAACAGAAGCAAGTTCCATAAGGGCAAGATGCTTACCTGAATATTCTAAGAGCATAGCTTCATGAATCATTGTTAATTCCAAATGTGTGGAAGGATCATCTACGGGTATACGTGCGGTTTCGGCTAATAGAATTAGAAAGATTGCAGCAAAAAGTAATATAGAGTAGGGATTTAGTATAAATGAGTTTCCCTGAAGATTAAGTAGCATTATATCGTAGATTGATGTTGAACCGGCTATCAGTCCAAGAGTGATAAGTACCACTATTAGGGCGGGCTCTATCAAAGCTGCAATCATCACTTCTCTACTACTGCCCATGCCTCCAAAGGTACTACCTGTATCTAGTCCAGCTAAAACCATAAAGAAACGTCCTATACCTAATAGATATATGGCAAGTATTATGTCTCCTTGGAAGGATATAGAATGCAGAATTACGGTAGCAGGGAAAAACATAAAAGCTAAAAGAGTAGATATAAAGGTAATATATGGTGCTGTGCGGAAAACCCACGATGCTGTTTCAGAGACAACGGTATCTTTTTTCATTAGTTTGTAAAGGTCAAAATACATTTGGGTTAAGGGTGGACCTTTTCTTTTTTGAGAAAAGGCCTTTATTTTCTTTATTATTCCGTCAACTAACGGGGCGAGAAGGAGTACTAATACTAGCTGCATAAATACGTATAATAATAATTTCATAATCTTGCTCCTTAACAGATTGTCAAACAAACCCAATTATAAATGAGGAGAGCTATTAGTGCTAAGAAGATGTATAAAAGATAGATATGGACACTCCCCGTCTGTATATAAAACCTGGATTTTCTGGCCCAGCGTTTTAATGAGTGGGCTAAAGGATGGTAGAAGTACTTTTCAAAAACAGGTTCTGTTGTAACTACATAGTTAAGGTCACTATGATAATAGGGAGAGGGTCCTTCTTTATTATACCAAAGTAACCTTTTGGGACGATAAAGGAAACGAAAGACTATCCTAAGAGGTTTGGAAAAACCCGTTGCAGTATATTGCATTCTGGAATTGAGTCCTCCAAAACCACAATCCCAGGTTTCAAATATTCTTTCTTTAGTATTACGTCCTATAAATCTTATAATTGTATAAAAAACAATAAAGAAAATGATGCCGATAATTGTGGCGCTAAGTAGTGATATTCCAGACTCATTTATTATAAGTGGGTTATTAGTAATTAAAGAAATGCCTTTGAGTCCTGAAGAAATAGAAACTGCAAAGTATTCCTGAGTTATCCTATCAATGAGCCTTAAGATTATTTGTGGAAAAAGGCCAAATAAAAGGCAGGGTAAAGCTAGTAATCCTATACCTGCAAGCATAGGTATAGGTACTTCACGGCAATTCTGTGCACTTTCACTACGTGGTAAACCTAAAAAAGCAATACCGATAAATTTTATGAAGCAGGCTGCGGCCATTGCACCTGCCATAGCTAGTGCTGCTACGATGAGTAGAGCAAGAATTTTCAATCCCTGGTTTGAGGCGGTTAAGATTTGAAAAAGAGATTGGAAGGTGAGCCATTCACTCAAAAAACCATTAAAAGGTGGTAGAGCGGAAATAGCCAGGGATGCAAACAGAAGAAGAAGCCCGGTATACGGCATTCTTTTCATTAAGCCTCCCAAGTCTTCGAGGTTCTTAGTATGTGTTGCATAATGAATAGCTCCGGCACCCAAAAATAAAGCGCCTTTAAAGAGGGTATGATTAAAAAGATGAAAGAGGCTGGCTAACAAGGAAATGCTAGCAATAGTCATCTGTTGATTGGCAAAAGCTATAAAGGATAGGCCCAACCCTATTAGAATAATTCCTATATTTTCAATACTGCTATAGGCCAAGAGACGCTTGTAATTATTCTCGATAAGAGCATAGGCAATTCCTAAAACTGCCGATATTGCACCAAGGACGAGAATAACAACTCCCCACCAAACAGTTGATGCGCCAAGTACGACAAGTATGAAGCGTATTAGACCATAAATAGCTGTCTTAATCATTATTCCTGACATAAGTGCGGAAATATTGCTTAGTGCTGCTGGATGTGCGTAAGGCAACCAGACATGTAGGGGAATAATACCCGCTTTTACTCCAAAACCAATCAAAAACAGGAAAAATAGTATATTTTTAAGATAGGGAGAAAGTAACTGACCGGCAGAGGCTATCTCCATTGAACCGGTATTTACATAGATCAGCATAAAAGCGATTATTAGGAAGGCTGTACCAAGGTGGGTCATAATTATGTAAATAAGACCGGCTTTACTGTTTTCTGGTTGATCGTGTTCATACACAACCAACGCATAAGAGATCAAGGACATGATTTCCCAGCATACTAGAAAGGAGATCAGATTACTTGAAGTAATTACCAAGATCATCGAAAGTATAAAAATATTATAAAGGCAATTGAAAAGGCCAATGTTTATTCTATAGAAATAGTGTTTCATGTAACCTATTGAGAATATCGACACACTCATGGAGAGGATAGCCAGGCAAAGAAGGAAAAAAGCAGATAGGTTATCTATTTTTAGTACAAGTGATATATTTGGTACTGATGTGGTTATGCGTAGCAGTTCCACACTGGAAGTTGATACGATCAAATGTAGGGCAGTTAGGATTAAAAGGCTTAAGGAAGCAGTTGCGCTTAGTATATTTGCGATAAGATTGGTAAGTTGATGCTTTTTTGAGAATATTAATGAGAAAAAAGCTGCGACTATGTATATTACTAGTATTAAATTAAAATAGTCATTCATTTACAGTAAAGCCTCCAGTTATTGTTCAAACATAAAATCAATTATACTACTAGCGTTGAAAAATACAAGGAGTATTTCCAATATTGGCAACCAATAAATCTTAAGCATAGCAAGGATGAACCGTTACCTTGTTGTGCATAAAAGTCTTTATATTATCAAAGAATAGACATGAAAAAAAAAAAGGAGAATGATATTATGAAGCAAGATATCCATTGTATCGTTAATGACTGTCATCACTGGAGTCAAGGTAATAAGTGTCATGCTGAGAAAATCCTTGTAGCAACTGATCATTTCGGGAACAATAATCCTGATAATGTAGATGCGGAAATGGCCGCGGAACTTGTTCCTGATAAGGCGGGTAGCT
>PHAD01000078.1 GCA_002841595.1 Firmicutes bacterium HGW-Firmicutes-12 | reverse complement strand
GATTATTCACTTCAGGGATGACATTTTCGCTGACCAGTTATCCTTCAATAGGGGTGACATTTTCGCTGACTATTGACATTGAAATAAACTCCACAAAATAGGTACCTGGATAAGTATACTGTTAGTTATTTTACCGCATGGTAAAATATACCATGCATAGGGAGTACTTATAGTGAAAAAATAACTTTGTATATTGAGGTTAAAAAAAGGGAGGTCGATTTATGTATCATAACCAATTTCAGCAGGTTCAGCAGAAAATAAATGCTGTTCAGCAGATGGTATCTAGTGTTCGTCAATCGGAACAGACTAATCAACAAAGATTACAACAATTGGCGCAGGATGAAGCGTATGCTGCGCAACAGTTACAGAGGGTACAACAGTTATGTCAGGAATTGTCATCCAACATCCAAAATATTACTTCTAACCAATCTTATTCAGGCATTACCTCTAATCAGGGTTATACAACACCTAGCGAAATAGCTCATTTTGGTAGTACTCAACTGGGCGGATACACAACTGCGGGCACACCAGGATCACAATCATATCAAGGAACTGGTATTTTTGATCCAACCGCAATGAATGTAGGGAATTTTCAAGGAAACCTTCCTACATCAGCTAACCTTTCCAGTATATCTACGATGAGCCCTGATACCTATTTAGCTTCAAGAGAACAGTTCTCAGGAAGTAATGTAAATATGGGTCAGATTGGTCAGCAGGCTGGTATTTCAAATTCTGGTATAAATAAAAGTTTTAATCAGTAGATAACTCAATATTGTAAAGGCGGTTCCGTTATAAACGGGACCGCCTTTAGTTATGCTAGCCTGCTTCCAGTATTTACTTGAAGGCTATTTAAAAGAATTAGAGAAATAAAAAGACAACTTTGTATAAGGATGAGAGGGGATTTGATGTTGATACGTATTATTTATGAGCATGAAGAAATGGCGATGATCCGTGAAAAACTTAAAACGTTGAATATGAGGGAGTTGGTAATTCTAGAGGAAATACTTCAACGTGAAAAGACAAACAGGCAGCAGGAGCTCTTTGATGAATGGCTAGACGTATTAGAAGAAACTGTAGGAGGGTATCCAGATAATAAATAAATTTCCAGAATATACTCATTACATTTGATAATCCCATAAAAATGGATTATAATGGTAACAAAATTGAGGTGATGAGTATGCTAGTGGTCAAATATCACGGACATTCTTGTTTTTCACTTACAGATGAAAACTACAAGGTGTTGATCGATCCTTTTATAACAGGCAATCCACAGACTGATTTAAAAAAAGAGGTAGTTAATCCAACACATATTCTTTTAACGCATGGTCATAGTGACCATCTTGGTGATGCGATAGAGATTTCTATTAGAAATAATGCAATTATTATTGCACCAAATGAGCTTGCTGTTTATTGTCAAAATAACGGAGCTTTAGTACATAGAATGCATATTGGTGGTGCGAAACAGTTTGACTTTGCCTGGGTAAAGCTGACCCCTGCCTGGCATGGGTCGGCAGTTATTGATGGAGACAATATTATATATACAGGAAGCCCATGCGGTTTTGTAATAAAAATGAGTGATAAATTTATTTATCATGCAGGGGATACCGGCCTATTTGGCGACATGAAGCTCCTTGGTGATTTATACCCTCTGGATTGTGCTCTTTTACCAATTGGTGATAACTTTGTTATGGGACCAGATGATGCCCTTAGGGCAGCGGGAATGCTTCGAGCCAAGATTAATATTCCGATGCATTATAATACGTTTCCCGAAATTGAACAAGATCCTTATCAATTCGTTGATAGTCTTATTGCCAAACACCCTGTTCTGCAGGCGAAGGTACTCGAACCAGGTGAAAGCATTATTTTATAAAGATAGCGAGAGCTATCTTTTTTCGCAATTCTTTGTATACATATAATTAAAAAGAATTAAGTCCTTATCACTTTAGCATCGGAGGATAAAAACATCGAAAAATATTATGCGGCAGCCTTTCATAAAATACTTAACTTAAGTTTGAACTCCTGTTTTGTAACAATTTTGAGGCATTTTGGATCATGGCAGGAAGCTTGGAATAGTCTTAAGGATCCTCAAAGCTTAGGTGTACCGAAAAAAATATCAGATAAATTTATCCTTGAAAGAAAAAAGACTGATCCGTTTCAGATAGCCGAGGAATTAGAGAAAAAAGGCATAAACCTGATAACTCGTGAAGATCCAAGCTTTTCAAAACTATTGTTGCAAATTTCCAGTATCCCGTGTATTCTTTATTATTGTGGGAATATTTCCATACTTAATAGCTTGTCCATAGCTGTAATTGGCTCTAGAAAGGCCACTCAATATGGCTTGCGGCAAGCTAAAGAAATGGCCTTTCAACTGGCGGGTTATGGTCTTGCAATTATTAGTGGGATGGCACGTGGTATTGATGCAGCTGCTCATGAGGGTGCATTGGAGAACGAAGGGAACACTATTGCTGTAATAGGTTCTGCTTTGGATATGCCGTACCCTAGGGAGAACCTGGCCCTGTTTCAAAGAATTAAAACTGAGGGTTTAGTTATAAGCGAATATCCCCTTGGGACAGGCCCGTTTAAACAAAACTTTCCTGTTCGTAATAGAATTATAAGCGGTATAAGTCAAGGTGTTTTTATTATTGAAGCGCAGGCAAAAAGCGGAACATTAATTACTTGTGACTATGCCCTAGAACAAGGCAAAGATGTTTTCGCTTTACCGGGACCTGTTACAAGCCCAAATAGTATTGGGACATTACGTTTAATTCAGAATGGGGCAAAGCTAGTCATATATCCAGAAGATGTTTTAGACGAACTAGGATATGAGTACGAACAAGAAAGAATATCTGAACGAAAGAAAAATGTTTCCCGCTTGAATCAAGCAGAAAAAGACGTATTAGGGTGTTTTTTCTGGGAGCCAGTGCATATAGATAAATTGCTGGTCAATAATGATAGACAACAGGTATTATATGAAATTTTGATTAAGTTAGAAATAAAAGGATTGATTAAGCAGCTTCCTGGCAAGTATTATGTAAGAGTATAGCTGACTAAATGTGATTCAGGGGTGAGAACTTTTGTCAAAAATACTGGTGGTAGTTGAGTCCCCAGCTAAAGCAAAGACTATTGGTAAGTTTTTGGGTAAAAAGTATATAGTTAAGGCATCAATGGGACATGTGCGTGACCTTCCAAAGAGTCAGTTTGCTGTTGATGTAGAAAATGATTTTGCGGTGAAATATATCACAATAAGAGGTAAGGGAGACCTTTTAAAAGAACTTAAAGGTGCTGCTTTGAAATCGGACAAAATCCTATTAGCAACTGACCCGGACCGAGAAGGGGAAGCCATTGCTTGGCATCTCCAGGAATTATTAAAGATTCCACAAAGTGAGAAATGTCGAATTGAGTTTAATGAAATAACTAAAAAAACTATTAGTGAATCAGTAAAAAAACCAAGACAAATAGATAAACAGCTGGTTGAAGCGCAACAAGCACGTCGAGTATTAGATAGATTGGTTGGTTATAAATTGAGTCCTCTACTGTGGCGTAAAATAAGAAAAGGCTTAAGTGCAGGGAGGGTTCAGTCTGTAGTAGTTAGGCTCATTTGTGACCGTGAAGAAGAGATCAACAACTTTGTTTCAGACGAGTATTGGACTCTTACTGCTGAACTAATTAAAGGAAAAACTATTTTTGCAGCCAAACTAAATAAAATAGATAATAAGAAGGCTGAATTGAAAAATGAAGAACAGGTTAATAATATAATTGCAGAAATTCGCAGTGATAATTATCATGTTAAGAAAGTAAATAAACGCCAACAAAAACGCAATCCTTCACCACCTTTTATTACTAGTACATTGCAACAAGAGGCTTTCCGAAAACTAAATTATGCTGCCAAAAAGACTATGCTTGTTGCTCAACAGCTTTACGAAGGGATAGATTTGAGTAAAACTGAAGGAACTGTTGGTTTGGTAACTTATATTAGAACCGATTCGACTAGGGTAAGTGATGAAGCCCAACAGGAAGTTACTCAGTATCTAGAGGAAAATTATGGCAAGGAATATATTCCGGATAAATTAAGGGTATATAATTCAAAAGGTAAAGTGCAGGGAGCTCATGAATGCATAAGGCCAACGTTGATATCTCGAACACCTGAGTCTTTAAAACAATATCTAAAGAATGATCAGTATAAGCTTTATAAGCTTATCTGGGAGCGTTTTTTGGCCTCTCAAGCAGCCTCGGCGATAGTTGACGTCACGACAGTCGAGTTAGCTGTGAAAAATTATGAATTCAGGGCTAGTGGGTCAATAATGGTTTTTGCTGGTTTCACCAAAATATATACAGAAGGAAAAGATGAACAAGAAAAGGAAGAACTTGGATTATTACCTGTTTTGGAAGTTAATGAAGAGATAACAGCTAAAAACCTCATGCCAAAACAACATTTTACACAGCCGCCACCACGTTATTCAGAGGCAACCTTGATTAAGACTTTAGAGGAAAACGGTGTTGGTAGGCCGAGTACTTATGCTCCAATACTAGATACGATTGTTTCAAGGGGTTATGTTATTAAACAACAAAAGCAGTGTTTTCCTACTGAACTCGGCTTCATTGTTGTTGACCTACTTAAAAATTTCTTCCCTGAGATTATTAATATTGAGTTTACGGCAAACCTTGAGGGGCAATTAGATAGTGTCGAACTTGGCGAGGCTGACTGGAAAAAAGTATTAAAAGTATTCTATGACCCTTTTCAACAAGAGCTAGAAATAGCTGAAAAAGAAATTGGTCAAATTGAGATTGCCGATGAAGAAACTGATGTGTTGTGTGAAAACTGCGGACGTAATATGGTAATTAAGAGGGGCCGTTTTGGGAAGTTTCTAGCTTGTCCTGGTTTTCCAGAGTGTCGTAATACTAAGCCGCTTCTGGAAGAGACTGGAGTAACGTGTCCTAAGTGTGAAGATGGTAAGATTGTAGTAAGGGCATCGCGCAAAGGAAGAAAATTCTATGGCTGCAACAAGTATCCCAAATGTGACTATGTATCATGGGATGAACCTGCTGAGGGTAAGTGTCCTCAGTGTAGCAACCAGTTACTGATCAAAAGGGTCCGTTCAGGAGATAAAATCATATGTTCGAATAAGGAATGTAGTTATGAAAAAGAAATGATAAAGGTTGATGTATGAAATGCAGGATGTAATAGTTATTGGTGCGGGGTTGGCTGGAAGTGAAGCAGCCTGGCAAATAGCCAAACGCGGAATTAAGGTTAGACTGTATGAGATGCGTCCATACGTCAACACACCAGCCCATCATAGTGATAGTTTTGCAGAACTAGTGTGCAGCAATTCTTTTAGGGCTAACAATATGGAAAATGCTGTAGGCGTATTAAAAGAGGAAATGAGGCGTCTGGATTCTATAATAATGAGGTGTGCTGATAATAACAAGGTGCCGGCAGGCGGGGCTTTGGCTGTAGACAGAGAAGCTTTTGCAGATGAGGTTACAAGCTGTATTACGGAGCATCCCTTGATCGAAATAGTCCGTCAAGAGATTCAAGAAATACCGGATGAAGGAATAGTAATAATTGCTAGCGGGCCTTTGACAAGCGATTCATTGTCACGGGAGCTTTTGAAAATGACGGGAGAAGAATTCCTATATTTTTATGATGCTGCTGCTCCGCTTGTAGATGGTGAAACAATAGATTATTCGAAAGTATTTTGGGCCTCCCGTTATGGGAAAGGTGATGCGGACTACCTGAATTGTCCGATGAATAAGATAGAATATGAAAGATTTTATGATGCACTAGTAACGGCCGAACGTCATGAACTTCATGAATTTGAAAAGGAAGTATATTTCGAAGGATGTATGCCCGTTGAGGTTATAGCCCAACGTGGGCCACAAACCTTGTTGTTTGGACCTATGAAACCAGTCGGCTTGGTTAATCCTGTCGATGTAGATAATAAGCCGTATGCTGTAGTTCAGCTTCGTCGCGATAACGCTGCGGCAACGCTTTTTAATATGGTAGGATTTCAAACTAACCTAAAATGGGATGAGCAAAAAAGGGTTTTTAGGATGATACCCGGAATGGAGAATGCTAGCTTTGTCAGGCATGGTGTGATGCATCGTAATACTTTTATTAATTCACCTAAATTACTAATGCAAACAACGCAAATGTTGCGTAGACCCCAAGTATTTATAGCTGGGCAGCTTTCAGGTGTCGAAGGATATGTCGAATCAGCCGCCTCAGGACTGTTTGCGGGCATAAATGCTGTTAGGCTTTATCGAAAAGAATCTACAGTTATTGCGCCTAGAGAAACAGCGCTTGGATCGTTGTTATATTATATTACCCATACAGATTCAAAGGGTTTTCAGCCAATGAATATAACGTTTGGCTTAATGCCGCCTTGGCCAGAAAAGGTTAAGGATAAGAAAAAGAAAAAAATGCTTATAGCTCAACGAGCCATAGAAGCCTTCGAGAACTTTGTTGTTCTTGAAGGGCTGTAATCTAAGAAGTCGTCTACTGGGGTGATAAATTCATGCTGCTGACAGCACTTGTAGATAGTTTTTTTATTTATTTGGAAAGTGAAAGAAATATGGCTTATAAAACAATAAAATCGTATAATAGCGATTGGATGGATTTTTTTAACTTTTTAGAAAAGAGTATGAATTATCATTTGGAGATAATAGAAATTAAGGACATCAATCATGCAATTATCAGAAAATACCTTGTTAACATGAATGACAGGGCATTGGCAAAAACCACTATTGCCAGGAGGTTAGCATCTTTAAGGAGTTTTTTTCGCTATCTTTTAAAAAAAGAGATAATAATAATGAACCCGTTAAAAGATGTCTCAACACCGAAAATATCAAAAAAGCTACCACGATACTTAGAACAAGAAGAGATGAACAGAATCTTAGAACAGTTTACAAATAATACCGGAGCAGGACTAAGGGATCGTGCAATACTGGAATTGCTCTATGGAGCAGGAATAAGAGTAAGCGAATTAGTGCAGTTAGATATGGATAGTATAGACCTGGCCTATGGTTATTTAAGGGTTTTTGGTAAGGGTGGTCGTGAAAGAATGCTGCCTCTTGGTAAAACAGCAGTAGAGGCGATAAATAAATATATGCATGAGGTCAGACCTGAATGGAATAAAAATAATATAAAAGCAGTTTTTTTAAATCAAAAGGGCGGACGATTGAGTGATAGGTCAGTCCGTACTATCGTCAAAAAATGCTGTACCCTGGCGATGGCTAAGGAAATAATTTCTCCACATGGTTTTCGTCACAGTTATGCTTCTCATTTGCTCGACAATGGTGCGGATTTGAGAGTAGTGCAGGAACTATTAGGACATAAGAAAATATCTTCTACACAGATATATACACATGTATCACGTAGGAAATTACGCAAAGTATATCATTTGGCACATCCCAGAGCCTAAGCATGAAAGGGGAGGGGAAAAATGTTGTTACAGGGGACTACTATTCTTGGTGTAAAAAAGAATAATAATATTGCCCTAGCAGGTGATGGTCAAGTGACCATGGGTCAGAATATCATAATGAAGCATGGGGCAAAAAAGGTAAGGAGACTCTATCAAGGGCGAGTATTAGCGGGGTTTGCTGGTTCTGTTGCTGATGCTTTTACCCTTTTTGAGAAGTTTGAAAGGAAGTTAGAAGAGTTTCATGGAAATTTACCACGTGCTGCAGTTGAATTAGCTAAAACCTGGCGAACTGATAAAATGCTGAGAAACCTTGAAGCTATGTTGATTGCTGCAGATCGAGAGAATATTCTCATTATTTCGGGTACCGGAGAGGTAATTGAACCTGATGATGGCATAGCGGCTATAGGTTCAGGGGGAGCATTTGCTTTAGCCGCTGCAAGAGCTTTGATTAAGCATACAGAATTAACACCAAGTGAAATTGTTGTATCGGCTATGCAAATAGCATCTTCTATCTGTGTGTATACTAACGACAATATTATTGTCGAAGAAATATGAAAAGGTGAGATGAGATGACAATTAATTTCACACCGTCTGAGATTGTTTTGGAACTTGACAAATATATTGTGGGCCAAGAAAATGCCAAAAAAAGTGTTGCAATTGCATTACGCAATCGTTTTCGACGCAGTAAGCTGCCGGAAGAATTGCGTGAAGAAGTAACACCAAAGAATATTCTTATGATAGGACCGACAGGAGTAGGGAAAACCGAGATCGCTCGCCGCTTAGCTAAGCTGGTTAAGGCACCTTTTATTAAGGTAGAAGCAACAAAGTTTACGGAAGTAGGTTATGTTGGCAGAGACGTAGAATCCATGATAAGAGATTTAGTAGAGGTATCAGTTAGAATAATTAAGCAGGAAAAAATCAAGTTAGTTGAGGAAAAAGCATTACAGCAAGCTGATGAAAATTTGCTTGAAATTATTATTCCGGGTACATCTCAAGTGTCTACCGGAAAAAACCCTTTTGATGTCCTTTTCGGAAACAATCCGGTTAATCCAGAGCCTCATGCTGATCATGAAGAAAAGATAAGACAGGAACGCCGTGAATTGAAGAATAAACTACTGAATGGGGAACTCGATAAGGAATATGTCGAGATTGAGATTGATGACAATACATCTAATCCAATTGATGTATTCGCAGGGAGTAACTTTGAAGAGTTGGGTATGAACTTTCAGGATATGTTTGGTAGCCTGATGCCTAAGAAACGCAAAAAGAAGAAGGTTACTGTGGAACAAGCTAGAAAAATATTTACACAAATAGAAGCACAAAAGCTTGTTGAGATGGAAGAAGTCATCAGTGAAGCTGTTGGTAGAGTTGAACAAAATGGGATTGTATTTTTGGATGAAATCGATAAAATAGCAGGAAAAGAAGCCTATGGTCCCGATGTTTCAAGAGGTGGGGTACAACGGGATATCCTCCCAATTATTGAAGGCTCTACAGTTATGTCAAAGTACGGTCCAATTAAAACTGACCACATTCTCTTTATAGCAGCAGGTGCTTTTCATACAAGCAAACCTTCTGATCTAATCCCGGAGCTTCAAGGACGTTTTCCAATTAGGGTTGAACTTGAAAGCTTGACGCGAGAAGATTTTAAACTTATATTAACTCAACCAAGAAACTCATTAATCAAACAATATACAGAATTATTAAATGTTGATAATATATTGCTTGAATTTACTGAAAATGCTATTGATGAAATTGCTGATATTGCGTATACTGTAAACAGTCAAACTGAAAATATTGGTGCGCGAAGACTTCATACTATAGTTGAAAAGCTTTTAGAAACTATCCTATTTGACGCACCTAATAAAATTAAAGGAAAAATAGTAATTGATGGAGACTACGTTAGGCATAGATTACTTTCTATTGTTAAAGACGAAGATCTTAGTCGATATATTTTATAAGTAATATAGGGGGAAATCTGATGAAGACTTTACTCGAGAAAACCAGAACGATAAACAAACTGCTCCAAAAAACAGCTGGTAATCCTGTTGAATTCACCGAAATGGGAAAGGTGCTTAGCGATTTAATAGATTGCAACGTATATATTGTAGGCCGCAGAGGAAAAATCCTTGGTTATGCTTTCATGGATAGTTTCCAATGTAAAACAATTGAAGATATTGTGACTGTTACGGAGAGATTTCCGGAAAAATATAATGAGGATTTGCTGCGTATTACGCAAACACAATCTAACATTCGAAAGTATGAGAAAGAATGCGTATTTGCGGGAGTAGAACAAGATTGTTTCTTTGGAGGAAAGATTTCTACAGTTGTTCCGGTAATAGGCGGTGGTGAGAGGCAAGGAACATTATTACTAGCCAAGTTTGATGATGAGTTCACGCATGAAGACTTAATTTTAGCTGAATATGGTGCTACTGTAATAGGAATGGAGATACTAAGAGCCAAGGCAGAACGGATTGAAGATGAAGCTCGGAAAAAAGCTTCGGTTCAGATAGCTATAGGGACTCTTTCGTATTCTGAGTTGGAAGCTATTGAGCATATTTTTGCTGAACTAAACGGAAATGAAGGACTCTTAGTGGCCAGTAAAATAGCTGATCGAGTGGGAATTACTCGTTCAGTTATTGTAAATGCTTTGAGGAAATTTGAGAGTGCTGGAGTTATAGAGTCAAAATCATTAGGTATGAAAGGGACTTATATAAGAATACTTAACGATAACTTATTAGACGAACTAAACAAATTAAGATAACAATGAATAAAATATAAAAGATTAATAAAAGAGTGAGAAGGAAACCAGGATCAGTTGCCTGGTTTTTTGTTTGTCTGATAGCTAAACGGCGCTAAGCTCCGGAATATTAGTTTCACTTTATCTTTATATATAACAAAATACTTGTAAAAATTGCATGAAAAATATCGACTTAGGTATTAAGATACTTATAATATTTATATAATTACATATTTTGAAGTAAGACTCTATAAAATGTGTTTTAATAAGAGGAATTTTCAGCAAAAGAGCGAAATTAGTATTAGTTGTCGATATAACCATAAATATGCAAAAAATGATAAGATGGTGAGTGAAAGCTATGCTTGAAACAAAATTAGTTAGTACACTACAAAAAGCAATGGACGGAAGTACTGTGCGTAACGCTGTTATAAGTAATAATATTGCGAACGTAAACACACCCGGTTATAAGAAAATGGATGTAAGTTTTCAAAAAGAGTTAGAAAACAGCATTAAATCTACGCAGAAGCTGAGTTTAAGAAAAACAAATGAAAAACATATTTCAGACCATAGCCTAGGGAGCGACGGTATAATTAATGTTACAGAAATCAGTGATACAAGCTTGCGCACTGATGGAAACAATGTTGATATTGATATAGAGCTGGCAGCATTGGCTGAGAACACTTTGTATTTCAACAGTTTGGCGGAGCTTTTGACTTCGCAGCTTTCTCTTTTGAGGACATCAATTACTGAAGGGAGGAGATAAAAATTGAATATTTTTAAAGCCTTCAAAATAAGTGCGTCTGGTCTTAGTGCAGAGAGATTAAGAATGGATGTGGTTTCAGCAAATATTGCAAATGCTAATTCTACGCGTTCTGCACAAGGAGGGCCTTATAAAAGACAGGTAGCCTTAATTTCATCGGTAAAGGAACAAGCTTCTCTTTTCAAGAACATTTTTAATAGAGAAACGCAAAAGCAAGAAGAGTTAGGCGGAGTGAGAGTTGTTTCCGTCGTTGAAGACCCATCGCCGGCGAAAAAGGTCTACGATCCTAAACATCCGGATGCAAATAAGGATGGTTACGTGGAATATCCCAATGTTGATGTTATGAAAGAAATGGTTGAAATGATAACGGCATCAAGAGCATATGAGGCTAATATAACGGTATTAAACAGTACGAAAAGTATGGCTTTAAAAACCTTGGATATAGGAAAAGGCTAGGTGATTTTATATGGTGGAGTCAATTGTTTTATCACCTATTTATCAAAAAATTGAACAAAAGGCTGTACAGCTTGAAGCTGATGGAGACAATAAAGGGTTTGGTGAATTCCTTAAAGAATCCCTGAATAAAGTTAACTCTGACCTACTTACATCAGAGAACTTAACCAGGGATTTTGCGCTTGGGAAAGATGTTGAGTTGCACCAAGTAGTTTTAGCCAGTGAACAGGCTAGCTTGGCACTTCAGTTAACAATACAAATAAGAACTAAAATTGTCGAAGCATATCAGGAAATCATGAGAATGCAGCTATAAGTAAGTTCATGAGGTGAAAGATGAACTATTTAATACAAATTATGGAGCAGATAAAAAAAATATTGGCAGGTTTAAACGGCTGGCAGAAAGCGACAGTGTTAGGTGTTGTTTTTACTGCTGTTGTTGGCGTTGTTGCCTTGCTAGTATTATCAAATACAACTGCGTATGAGCCCTTATATACTAATTTGGATCCTAGGGATGCCAGTTCTATTACGGCTATGCTGAAGGAGCAAAAAGTAGACTATAAACTAGCCGATGAAGGTCAGACAATTTTGGTTGCTGCGAAGGATAAATATCAATTACGACTTGATATGGCTGGCGAAATTAACTTGCAAGGAATTGTAGGGTTTGAGAGCTTCAATGAAACAAGGTTTGGAGAAACTGATACCGATAAGCGAGTCAGATTTTTGGTAGCTTTACAAGGCGAATTGACAAGAACTATAGAAGAGCTTGATGAGGTTGAAAGTGCTAAAGTACACATTGCATTACCACAACCATCCTTGTTTATCAAGGATCAAGCAGATTCCACTGCCTCAGTTCTGCTTAGGCTAAAACCATATGCATCGTTGAAGTCAGAACAAATTAATTCTATTATGTCTTTTGTTAGTCATAGTGTGGAAGGTTTAGAAACGAACAATGTTACTATCATGGATGTAAATGGGAATTTGCTTTCTCAAGGGATAGCTAATGAAGATGCTTTGGCTGGAAATATAACGGTATCACAAATGACCTTACAACAGCAGTATGAACAGGAGCTTGCGCGTTCAATTCAAAGCATGTTGGAACAGATGCGTGGACCTGGGAAGGTTGTTGTTAGAGCAAACGTATCTATGGATT
>PHAD01000077.1 GCA_002841595.1 Firmicutes bacterium HGW-Firmicutes-12 | reverse complement strand
CCCGAACACGGTAGTTAAGCCCTTCAGCGCAGATGGTACTTGGTCTTAAGGCCCGGGAGAGTATGTCGTTGCCAGGATAATATTCCTCGATAGCTCAATGGTAGAGCATGCGGCTGTTAACCGCAGGGTTGTAGGTTCGAGTCCTACTCGGGGAGCCATGCGGGTGTAGCTCAATGGTAGAGCTCCAGCCTTCCAAGCTGGTGGCGTGGGTCCGATTCCCATCACCCGCTCCAAATGAAATTTAGGACCGCAGATAATGCGGTTTTCTTGTATATACACAATTATAATAATTACCAGCGCCATGTTTATTGACAGTAAAAATAGGCTGTGATAATATATCAATTACAGTTTTATTATTCCTCGATAGCTCAATGGTAGAGCATGCGGCTGTTAACCGCAGGGTTGTAGGTTCGAGTCCTACTCGGGGAGCCAGAAGAAATAAAGCCCTTAGCATTTGCTA
Organism: Firmicutes bacterium HGW-Firmicutes-12; assembly: GCA_002841595.1. GTDB lineage: Bacteria > Bacillota > Peptococcia > DRI-13 > PHAD01 > PHAD01. The sequence continues at coordinate 12,096 of PHAD01000077.1, read as the reverse complement.
AGGGCTTTTTAAGGTTCATTATGATTATTGATTGGTAACGAGGAAAAAGAAAAATACAAAAGCCAGTATAGTTACAAGAAGTAACAATATTATATAAAATACATTAAAAATCGACAAAAATAGGACTATAGCCCTAGAAGAATAGGACTTATGATGGATGCAAAAAATCCCAGATCATGATAATTTAGTAATAAAGATAAATGGAGGTGCAGTATGTATAGTAAACTGGTACATTTAACAGAAGAAGAACTCGTTTTATATGCTCAACAAGGCGATGATGATGCTTTGGGAAGGCTACTATATATTTATAGAGGATTTATACGTTATGTATGCCAGAAATACTATTTGAAAGATGGGGATCAACAAGATCTGCTTCAGGAGGCTACGATTGGCTTTCTCGAGTCTATCAAAGCGTATAAATATGAGACAAAGGTAAAGTTTAGAAACTTTGCTTATATTTGTATAAAGAGAGAATTGGATTCTGTTATAAGCCGATCCAACAGAAAGAAAAGACAGATACTAAACAATGCAATACCAATATATGCTTACGTAGAGGAAGAGAACACACGTTATGGTTCAGAATACTATACCGGTGAAAATCTAATGAAAAGTACTAAAGATACACCTGAAGATGCCTTAATTGCTAGGGAAGAAGTACAGGAATTGCTTTCGTTTTTACAGAAACAACTTACTAAACTTGAACAAAAAGTTCTGTTCTTACGAATAGAGGGTCTAAGCTATCGTGAAATAACCGCTGCTTTAGAGATACAGACTAAAGCAGTAGATAATGCAATACAAAGAATTCGCAAAAAAGTTATGGCTGCTTATATGAATAACACAAAAACAGCATAATACTAATATTAGAACGAAAGAGCTGCGTTTGATATGAACTGGCTCTTTTTATTATTGCGGTTTTATTTTAATTTCAAGTAAAGGTAAGGAAAGGTGAGGAAAATAGAGAAAAAGGCTAATAAATTAATAATTATCAAAGAATACTCTATAAATAGGGCTTGCATAGGTTTTGCTATCGTTTGATATAATATAAATGAAGGTCAAAAAAGGTCAGGTGAGAACATGAGCATATCAAGAAGGATAGAGCAATATATTAAAACGCTACTGGAAAGACACAGTGTCCTCGAAATACAGCGTAGTGAATTAGCGGATGTTTTCCAATGTGTGCCTTCACAAATAAATTATGTTTTAAGTACTCGTTTTACTCCTTCGCAAGGTTATCTTGTAGAGAGCCGCAGGGGTGGTGGAGGTTATTTGCGAATAGTAAAATTGATTTGGCTAGACGGGGTGGGAGCTGACGTACAGAATGCTTACGGAAATATAAATATGAAGATTGAACAGAGCGAGGCCGAAGGCCTTTTGCGACGACTAAAAGATGAAGAAATAATCACAATTCGAGAATATCATATGCTAAGAGCAATAGTTGATCGCAGTACATTGCCTATTAATTTGCCAGAGCGGGATATAGTGCGTGCAAAAGTATTGCAAGCAGCTTTAGCCGCGATTAGCCGAAATGATGTTAAATAAGTACCTTGAAAAAGGGGGGGCTTTACATTGCAATGTCAGAGATGTCAACAAAAGGATGCTAATGTGCATATTACACAAATTGTAAATGGAGAAAAACAAGAAACTCATTTATGTCAAGAATGTGCCCAAGACATGAAAATAAGCCTGGGCTTACCACCTCTACCCTCACAAAACTTAACAAACTTACTAGGATTTTTAACTCAAACTGATACCGGTGACAAAAAAGAAAGGGATACAAAATGCCCGAATTGCTCGATCCCGTATAAGAAGATTAGGGAGGCAGGTTGTGTTGGTTGCAGTGAATGCTATCATTACTTCAACTCATATTTAGATCCGATATTAAGGAAAATACATGGAACTAATCGTCATAGCGGGAAAACACCCAAGCGTTTGGGAGGATCGTACATGATTAAGCGACAGATAGAAGATTTGAAAAGGGATCTCAAGCAGGAAGTAGAGAAAGAAAGATATGAAGAGGCTGCACGAATACGTGATGAGATAATTGCTCTTGAAGAAAAGATGGCAAGAGGTGATGATAGGTGATAGAAAATATATTAGCAGTCCCCAAGAGTAGTTGGACCAGTGGGAAGGGACCTAATCATCATATCGTACTTAGTTCACGTATAAGATTGGCTCGGAATTTGGATAAATATCCTATGAATGCATTTCAAAGCGAAGATAATGGTCAAACAGTATTAGAAAAAATTGAAAAAGCAGTTGTAGAATTAGAATTAATAGAACAAGAATGCCTGGGCATATATCATATGGATGAATTGACATCAAGACAGAAGCAGATACTATTTGAAAAACATCTTATTAGCCGTGAGCATATGGATGAAAAACCCAATAAAGCCTTGTTGTTAAGACGTGATGAAGCTGTGAGTATTATGGTCAATGAAGAGGATCACCTGAGAATTCAGGTATTGCTCCCAGGCCTTCAATTGGATAAGGCCTGGGATGAAGCAGATAGAATTGATGACATGTTAGAAAGTCGTCTACAATATGCATTTCACGAAGAAAAAGGATATTTGACCTGTTGTCCGACAAATGTAGGTACAGGATTACGTGCAAGCGTAATGATACATCTTCCTGCTTTAGTAGCAACCAAACAGGCTTCAAATATATTCAAGACATTGGGACAGTTGGGGTTGGTAGTTAGAGGCTTATATGGAGAGGGAACTGAAGCAACAGGATACTTGTTTCAAATCTCTAATCAGATAACACTAGGTCGGAAAGAGGCGGAAATAATTCAGAATCTGACAGCGGTAACAAAACAGATAATTGAGAAAGAAGAAGAAATACGTAGAATAGTATATAATGAAACTCCGTTGCAGATAAAAGACCGGGTTAACCGTGCTTATGGGATCTTAAAAAACGCTGTTATTCTTAGTTCGCAGGAGGCATTCAATTTATTATCTGAAATTCGCTTGGGAATTGATTTGAAAATACTAGATATTGGAGTCAACATAGAGGAGTTAAATGAACTAATGGTTGCATCGCAACCAGGGTTTTTACAGAATAAAGCAGGAAAAACTATGGAAAAATTAGAAAGAGATGCGGCTAGAGCAGAACTATTCAACAAAATGTTATAGACGAAGGGGGTAAGAATTATGTTTGCTAGATTTACACAACGCGCCCAAAAAGTTGTTTTCTTGGCAAGGGAAGAAGCTAGAGTTCTTAGTCATCCAGCGGTAGGAACTGAGCATTTACTCTTAGGTTTAATAAAAGAAAACGAAGGTATAGGGGCTAAAACGCTGATTAATCTGGGAGTTGAAATAAATTCCGCAAGGAAGGCAATAAGAGATTTAGTACCTCCTGGTAGAGAGGTGAGTGAGGAAATTGGGATTACTCCCAGAGTAAAAAAGGTTTTTGAACTTGCTAATGATGAAGCTCAGAAATGGGGAGTAAACTACGTAGGGACAGAACATTTACTGTTGGGACTAATTCGTGAAGGCGAAGGGGTTGCTGTACAAGTATTTTCTGAACTTGGAGTTTCTTCCGAAGCGATTCGTAAGCAGGTGTTCACCTTATTAGGAGGCGTGCCGCCTTCTTTAAACAATCACCTACCAGGGAAAAAGGGAGGCGTAGCCTATATTCAAACACCTAGCTTAAATGAATTTGGCCGCGACTTGACGAATCTTGCTAAAGAAGAGAAAATTGATCCAGTTATTGGACGTGATAAAGAAATAGAGAGAGTAGTACAGGTTTTGAGCCGCAGAACAAAAAATAATCCAGTATTAATTGGAGATCCAGGTGTAGGGAAAACGGCGATTGTAGAAGGTCTTGCCCAGCGAATTATCAAGGGGCAGGTTCCCGAGACAATAAAGGACAAAAGAGTTGTAAGCTTGGATATGGCGGCACTTGTGGCAGGATCAAAGTATCGCGGGGATTTTGAAGAGCGATTAAAGAAGGTTATGGAAGAAATACGTAATGTGGGGAATGTAATATTATTTATTGATGAAATGCATACACTCATCGGAGCAGGTGCTGCAGAAGGGGCGATTGATGCTTCCAGTATATTAAAACCAGCTCTTGCCCGGGGCGAGCTGCAGGCTATTGGAGCCACAACTTTAGACGAATATCGTAAACATGTCGAGAAAGATCCCGCGTTGGAAAGGCGTTTTCAGCCGATTACGGTGCAGGAGCCAAGTAAGGAAGAAACGCTTGCAATACTTTTTGGTTTGCGTGACCTTTATGAAGCCCATCACAGAGTAAAAATATCTGATGAAGGGTTAAAAGCTGCCGTAGAGTTGTCTGACCGTTATATATCTGACCGTCTTTTGCCGGATAAAGCAATCGATTTGGTCGATGAGGCCGCCTCGAAAGTTAGGCTTAAGGCTCATACTTCCCCGCCGAATCTACGACATCTGGAAACGCAAATTGAGAACTTAAATAAAGAAAAGGAAGCTGCCATAGTGTCTCAAGAATACGAAAAGGCGGCTGAATTAAGGGACGATGAACAAAAAGCCTTAAAAGAGCTAGAAGAATTCAAACTGAAATGGGAACAGGATAAGGTAAAAGATGAGCAGCTAGTTACTGAAGATGATATAGCGCAGGTTGTTTCAAGCTGGACCGGAGTTCCTTTACAAAGATTAGAAGAGGAAGAATCGGAACGTCTTCTTAAGATGGAAGATATAATACATGAAAGAATTGTAGGGCAGGATGAAGCTATCAAAGCAATATCTAGGGCCATTAGACGAGCGCGTGCTGGGCTGAAAGACCCCAAACGTCCTATTGGATCATTTATATTTGCTGGTCCCACAGGGGTAGGCAAGACTGAAGTGGCCAAAGCTCTTGCTGAAATTTTATTCGGAGATGAGGATGCCACGGTTAGGCTGGATATGTCTGAATACATGGAGAAACATACGGTTGCAAGGTTAATAGGCGCACCACCAGGATATGTAGGTTATGATGAAGGAGGGCAATTAACAGAGGCTGTAAGACGTAAACCTTATTCCGTTGTATTGCTTGATGAGATTGAAAAGGCCCATAGTGATGTTTTTAATACCTTGCTACAGGTTATGGAAGATGGAAGACTAACTGATGCCAAGGGACGTACGGTTAATTTCCGTAATACGGTGATTATAATGACTTCTAATGTCGGGGCAACCACTATGAAAAGGGAACCTACAGTTGGGTTTGTTGTAGGGGATAAGGAAAAAGATGAATATGGACGTATGAAAAACCGTATTTTGGAAGAAATTAAGAAGTCCTTTCGTCCAGAATTCCTAAACCGTATTGACGAAACTATAGTCTTTCATCCTTTAAATCAGGAACATTTAAAGCATATAGTTACACTAATGGTAAATAATCTTATCAAACGCTTGGCAGAACAGAACGTACTAATAGAAATTACTGAAGAAGCTAAGGAGATTATTATAAAAGAAGGTTATAACCCAACCTATGGAGCAAGACCTTTGCGACGAGCTATACAGACATTAGTGGAGGATAGATTATCAGAAGAAGTCTTACGAGCTAGTTTTCGTAAAGGAGAAGTAGTATTATTAGACGGGAATGAAGGTCAGATTGTGGTCAAAATAAAGAATAAAATAGTTTGAATAAAAGGTGGGGTGGTAAGAGCTTTCGTTCTAACCACCCCACCTTTTGTATGCAGGAAAAAAAGATGTAAAAAGAGAATTAGATTTCAAGTGAATAAAGGTAGTAAAAAAGGAGAAAAAAGTGGTCAGACAAAAAAGCAAGTATGTATGTCAACGCTGTGGTATCGAATCCCTTCGGTGGTTAGGGCGGTGTCCGGAATGCGATAGTTGGAATTGTTTCGTTGAAGAGTTGGAAAAGAGCACAAAGTATAAAAAGACAGACAAGGAGATGGCCTTAAGACCTGAACCACTTTTTCAGGTACAGTCCTTAGCGATAGAAAGACTGAATATGGGGATGAGCGAATTAAACAGAGTACTTGGTGGTGGATTGGTTCCGGGTACAGTTGTCCTGATAGCTGGTGATCCAGGCATTGGGAAATCAACGTTGCTTTTGCAGGCTGCAGCATATGTTGCCAGTAGAGAAGAAAAAGTACTTTACATCTCAGGGGAAGAATCAGCCCAGCAGATTAAACTAAGAGCTGCTAGGATGGGGCTGGGTGAAAATAAGGTTTTAGTTTGGGCTGAAACCGATATGGACGTTATTGCGGAAGAGATTAAGTCAAGCAAACCGACCTTGGTTATTATAGATTCGATTCAAACAGTACATACAACTGAACTGGGACCGGCCCCGGGAAGTATCGGACAAATCCGGGAAGGAACAGCACGATTGATAGCTATAGCAAAAGAATTTCATATTCCTGTAATTATAGTTGGGCATGTTACTAAAGACGGAAATATCGCGGGACCTCGCGTACTTGAACATATGGTTGATACAGTCTTATATTTTGAAGGGGAACGCCATTATCAGTATAGGATACTAAGGGCCATTAAGAATCGTTTTGGTTCAACCTTTGAGCTAGGTGTCTTTGAAATGAAGAATGAAGGTTTAGAGGAGATATTGAATCCATCGGTGGCTTTTTTAGCTGAAAGGCCCTTTTTTACACCGGGATCAGTTGTTGCCGCCTGTATGGAAGGTTCTCGCCCTCTATTGGTGGAGATACAGGCGCTAGTGACTAAAAGTTCATTTGGGCAACCACGAAGAATGACGACAGGAATAGAATTTAATAGGGCAAATCTTATTTTGGCTGTTCTAGAGAAAAGGGTGGGGCTAAATATTGCAGGGCAAGATGTATATTTGAATATAGCTGGTGGAATCAAGGTTCAAGAACCAGCATTAGATCTTGCAATTGCTATTGCTGTGTCTTCAAGTCTTAGAAACCAACCCTGCCCTGTTGGCCTAGCGGTGATGGGGGAAATAGGTTTAACAGGAGAAATTAGGGGAGTATCACACTTGCAAAAAAGGCTGCAAGAAGCAAAAAAATTAGGTTTCAGCCATTGTCTTGTTCCCTATGGTATTAAGCATGAGAAAGTAAAAGATATACAAGTGCTGGAAGTAAAAACTCTTAGTGAGGCTCTAGAGGCTACAATGGGTTAGTTGAAACAACTTGATAGTATCAAAATACATAGCATCAAAAAACAACTTGACAATTTAATTAACAAAGTATAGTATGAAATCAATCAGGTATACTGGTATACCAACATAAAGGCAGGTAAAATAGTGATACCAACAGAAGATCATATTTCAAATAAACTAACAGATAAATCATCCGATACACTTTATGTACAAATCGTTGAACGCCTTCGTCAGTGGATTATGAAAGGATACTTAAAGGAAGGTGATGTCCTTCCTTCAGAAAGAGAACTGGCACAAATCTTTGATGTTAGCCGTGTTCCTGTAAGAGAAGCACTAAAAATCATGGAATTTTTAGGTGTTGTTCAGCATATCCGGGGCAAAGGGGTATTTGTCAAAAAAATGGATATTAATAAAGTGCTTAACAATATTGATTTCTTGATATCAGACCCAATCTCGGGGTTACACGATCTGTTTGAGGCACGCGAAGCACTTGAAAGCCAGGCAGCACGGTTGGCTGCACAGCGACGAACGCAAGAAGATTTGGATGCGATGGAAGACGCAATATTGGAGATGGAGCGAAGTATTCATATGAAGCGAGATGTGAAATCGTCCTCTTTACGCTTTCATTCGGCACTTATCGCAGCTACAGGTAATGTTGTATTGATAAAAATGTATGAGTTTTTATCTGATTTATTAAATTATTCCTTACAGGAAACTTTTAAAGATAGGGCAAGATATGGACCGTCGCTAGTCCATCACAAACAAATATTCATGAAAATAAAGGAAAAAGACAGCGAGGGTGCTGTTGAAGCCATGCAGAAACACTTACGGGAATCCGACGAAGCAATTAATAAGCGTTAGAATGCACGAAAGCTAGCAATTAGGTATTCGATTATAATTACTGGTAGTTATTAGGCATATTGTGGTATACCAGTATACCTATATATTCAGATAAATTCTAATTATTCTGCCACTTCATAATTTTGTGGTGGAAAGAAGGGAGTTGTTTGAAATGTGATTTAAGTCTAGAAGTAGAACATATAATAGAACTCAAAAAAATACTAAAATAATTTAAAAAAATTAGAAAACCAACTGTAGGAGGGAAAAAAATGCGCCTTAATAAAGAACAGCAAGAAATGTTAGCTGGAAATAATGGACGTGGGTCCCAAAAGGCTATGGAAATTATCATTCAATTGGCTGAAGCACAAGGAGCCCAAGAACTGGTAAAGATTAGTTATGCCCATTTAATGCCTCCAGATGTTATGTTTTATCCATATGGAAGACAAGGAGTATGGGCTAATGAGATGACGAACGAACTGACTATGGATGTTGAGCGTCTCAAAGTACCTGCTACCATCGAACCCAAATTCTGTCAATTGGGAGTTGCAAAGACTCTCCAATATCCTGATAATATCATTGAAGAAATACGTGTGATACAAGGGAAAGCAACAGATTTCTATGAAAAAGTTGGGGTTATTCCTACATATTCTGCTTTACCCTTTTATGTAAGACCTGGAAAACTAGGTGAACATGTGAGTATAGCAGAATCCATTTCCATACTTTGGTATAACACTATGTTCGGATCAAGATGTGAACGCGATGATGGGGTTACTTCCTTATCAGCCGCGATTACAGGATATTGCCCACTTGCTGGAGCCCATCTACAAGAAAACAGATATGGTGAAGTTGTGATCAAACTTGGTAAAGAACTTGATTTTGCAAAGTTTGAAGATTCTGATTGGGATGCTTTTAGTCTCGCTTCTAGTAGATTATGCAAGGAGAAACGTCCCGTTTTCCTTGGAGTTCCGAAAAATATCGGTATTACAGAATTGAAGCATCTACTTGCAGTTATTGCAGTTGAATCTGGATTAGCTATAATGCATATTGAAGGTGTAACTCCTGAAGCTCCGACTTTGGAAGTAGCTATGGGTGGTAAGAAACCACAGGCAGAATATACAATTGGTAAAAGAGAGATTTTAGAAGCTTATGAATTAGCGAACACCGCGACGGGAAAAGATGTTGATTTCGTACTGATGGGATGTCCCCATCTGACGATGAAAGAAATAAGAGACGTGGCAGAGGTAGTTGATGGTAAGAAAATTAATAGTAAGGTCAAAATGGTTGTAGTGACGACCAGAATGCTTTATGAACAGGCCAAAGATATGGGCTATGTTGACATTATTACAAAGAGCGGTGCAGAAATTACTTATGATATGTGCATAGCTTTTGCAGGCACGCAAGTTACTGGTACTATCGCCACAAATTCCATTAAGGCAGATTTCTTTTATGCAGGATTTTCGGCTGAAGGAAAAAGAAAGGTGAGGTTCGGCAGCACGAAGGATTGTGCTCGAGCAGCTCTAACCGGTCAATGGGAGGGAAGAGTAATATGAAGAAGACATTTGAAGGAAAAAGCATTAAAAAACTTGGTATTGTTGAAGGAGAAGCCCTAGTGACGACTGATTTGGTTGCATTTTGGGGAGGTAGTGATTGGGAGTCTGGTGATATTGTTGAAGCCGGTCATGAAGCAAAAGGTAAGAACATGACTGGTAAAGTTCTTGTCTTTCCTGCTGGTAAAGGTGGCGCGGGAGATACTTTTGGTTGGTACTATATGGAACGTAACGGAAAAGCTCCAATAGCATTGATTTGCAACCGTGCTCAGGGAACAACCCTTGCTGGAGCATTGCTGACGGATACACCAATGATTTATGGGTTCAAAGAGGAAATAGAAAAGGTAATAAAAACAGGGGATCGAGTGCGGGTTGATTCAGATAAAGGCACAATTGAATTGTTATAATTCAATTCATATAAACTGCGCAAAGGAGGACGAATATGGCTATTGATGCAATTATTCTGCACCCGATGGATAACGTTGCTACCGCAGTGCAGGAGCTTAAAGCTGGCCAGGAGGCGCAAGTGCGATTAAATCTTGAGCTTAATAGTATCAGCATACACGAAGATATCCCTTATGGACACAAGTTTTCAGTGCGGGCTATCCCTAGTGGTGAGGATATTGTCAAATATGGTGAGGTTATCGGACGCGCAACGGTGGAAATTAAAAGTGGTTGCCATGCCCATGTGCAAAACATTGAAAGCCTGCGTGGACGCGGTGATTTGCGGAAGGAGGCTTAAGGATGGATTTCATGGGATATCGCCGTGCTGATAAAACGGTAGGTACGCGTAATTATGTAGGTGTTCTGTCTGCTGTAGTATGTGTCAATGAGGTAGTAGATGGTATCGTTAGCCAGGTGCAAGGAACGGCACGTTTTACTCACCATCAGGGTTGTTGTCAAACACCTCTTGATATTGGGATTGTCAATCGTACCCTAATCGGACTGGGTCGAAACCCTAATCTACATTCAGTGATAATTGTAAGCTTGGGATGTGAAAGCACTAATATCGCTGAAGTTGTAGAGAAAATTCAGGCGAGTGGCAAACGAGTTGAACACATTGTTGTTCAAGAAATCGGAGGTGCGGCACGTACCACGGCTCAAGGGATCTTACTAGCGCAGGAAATGGTTCGAGAGGCATCATTGCAGCAACGCGAAGCGTTTCCTATTAGTGAGTTGGTTATGGGATTGAAATGTGGTAGCTCTGATACGACATCGGGATTAGTATCAAACCCGTCTATTGGTGTGGCATCGGATTTGTTGGTGGCCGCTGGAGGTATATCTGTACTAGGTGAAGTGACGGAATTTATCGGGGCTGAACACATATTGGCTCGTCATGCAGCTAATGAAGAGGTAGCAAAGGGAATACTTAACTTAGTTGATCGTATGGAGAAGCGGGCTGTGGCAGTCGGCGAAGATATTCGAGGAGGGCAACCTACCGGGGGGAACATCAAAGGTGGTCTCACGACAATCGAGGAAAAGTCGCTTGGTGCAATTGCCAAGGCTGGAACGGCCCCTATCCAGGCGGTTTATGAATACGGTGTTCGTCCTACGGTAAAAGGATTAGTAGTAATGGATTCACCTGGGCGCGAACCGGAGATTCTTACTGGCTTGGCTGCGGCTGGATGTAATGTTATTCTTTTCTCGACAGGCAGGGGTGCTCCACAAGGGTTCCCATTTGTACCCGTTATAAAAATAACCGGAAGTCAAACTGCTGCTATAAAGATGATCGATCACATTGATATGAATCTGAGTGAGGTAATAGATGGCGGTGATACTGTTCCTGAGGCAGGAGAACGTATTTTAGAGGAAGCTGTACGTGTTGCCACAGGGGCTATGACTAAAGCTGAGATTTCAGGCTATGTCAATTCTATGGATATTTATATGCTGGGTCCAGTTATTTAATTTTAACCAAAAAAATATGGGCATAAGAAAAGGGGCCGTGTTGAAACTTAAATTGTTTCGACCGGTCCCTTTAAACTATTTAAGAAGTATTTTTGCCTTTGCTAATGACATAGGGACCGACTAAAACTTTCGTTTTTAAGCGGTCCCTTAGACTGTGTTTTCACACGACTGTAGTTAAATGTTCATGTCATATTAAAATGACCTAATGTAGTAACTTTATCATTCTCCTGATCCAGGACTTCCTGAAGGTTAATATCTAAAGTGCTACATAACGCTGCAAAATAGAATAGATTTTTACCCATTTCATTGATGATTATATCTCTACAATTTTCACATAATTGTCCCTCTAGATGCGATGAAAAAAAGTCTTTACAATCCTTAAGGTCTGCATCAGGAGGGAGTGGTCTTTTTTTTGCGTGTATTTTAAGACAGCCACATGAAGTCACACTTTTAGTGATGGCACGATTTACGCATCCTGTAGTTACCATCATTTTTGAAAGTAAATCTAGTATACTCTGGTGACGCAGGAGATACGATGAGACGGTTTGTTGAAAATTCTCGCATTGGATAGAGGTCATTTCGAACACCCCTTCTTTTTCATTGAGCTAGTATGATAATGCTATTATAAGTATAAATCTTTTGTCCTGTCAATCAGAGAGGATGTGGACAAAAAAATATGTCAATAGTCAGCGAAAATGTCACCCCTATTGAAGGATAACTGGTCAGCGAAAATGTCATCCCTGAAGTGAATAAT
>PHAD01000076.1 GCA_002841595.1 Firmicutes bacterium HGW-Firmicutes-12 | reverse complement strand
TATTATCTCTGTAGTAAGTGTAAATATAGCCAATTTATAAACGACGGCTCGATTAGCTCAGGATATGATTTGCCCGACCAGACTTGTCCTAGATGTGGGGAGATGCTAATCAAAGATGGACATAACATACTTTTCGAGGTATTCATGGGTTTTGAAGGGAATAAGGTGCCGGATATTGATTTGAACTTTTCCGGTGATTATCAACCACGGGCCCATAAATATACAGAAGAGTTGTTTGGAAAGGACAATGTTTTTCGAGCTGGGACTATTGCAACTATTGCTAATAGAACAGCATTTGGTTTTGTCAAAAATTACTACGATGAACGAAAAAAAGTTGTGCGCCTATCTGAGTTAAACCGATTGGTACTTGGTTGTACTGGAGTAAAAAGAACTACCGGACAGCACCCTGGTGGGATTATGGTTCTTCCTAAAGGTCTGGATGTACATATGTTCACACCGTTACAAAGACCTGCTAATGATGTGAAATCCGATACGATAACTACTCATTTTGATTATCATGCTATTTCCAGCCGCTTGGTAAAACTAGATATACTAGGACATGACGATCCAACAGTGTTAAAAATGCTCGAAGATCTTACTGGAGTAAATTGCCGCGACATTCCTCTAGATGAAGAAAAGGTCCTTTCTCTTTTTAGAAGTACAAAAGCCCTAGGAATTGAGCCTAAAGATTTAGGTTCAAAAACGGGAACATTCGGCGTACCCGAATTCGGTACAAAGTTTGTGCGACAAATGCTTGAGGATACAAACCCACAGACCTTCTCAGATCTTGTAATGATAAGTGGTTTTTCTCATGGAACAGATGTGTGGTTGAATAATGCTCAGGACTTAATAAAATCAGGTATGGCCAAGGTATCTGAAGTAATATCAACCCGTGATGATATCATGCTTTATCTTATTCAAAAAGGTGTTAATCCGGAAAAATCCTTCAATATTATGGAAGATGTTAGAAAAGGAAAGGGCGTTCGTTTGGAATACATAGCTATATTAAAAGAACACAATATTCCTGCTTGGTATATTGAGTCTTGCCAGAAAATAAAGTATATGTTTCCGAAGGCACATGCCGCTGCCTATGTAACGATGGCTTTCCGTATTGCCTTCTATAAGATTTACTATCCTGCGGCCTTTTATGCCAGCTTCTTTACGGTTAGAGCAGATGAGTTTGATGCCGATATTGTGGTAGGTGGTATACCGGTCATTAAAGAGCAGATGAAAATGATAACGAAGAAGGGGAAAGAAGCCTCGCAGAAGGAAGAAAAACTATACACAATCTTGGAGCTAGCCTTGGAAATGTATCTTCGGGGAATACAGTTAAAAAGAGTTGATATTTACCGTTCTGATAGCAAAACATTTCAAATAGTTGATAAAGGCAAAGGCTTATTGCCTCCTTTTGTATCCTTGCAAGGATTAGGCCAGACCGCTGCGCAAGGAATAGTGCGAGCAAGACAGGAGAAGCCGTTTATTTCGCAGGAGGATTTACGTGTAAGAGCGAAAATAAGTAAGACTGTTATGGAGGTATTGAGTAATCATGAGTGTCTAAAAGAGTTACCTCTTAATGATCAAATAGCACTTTTTTGACAGACACATTTTTTAATGAACAAAACTTGCCAAAATAGTAATAGATGTGATAAACTACGCTTTAGAAACGTATGTAAATTTTTAACGTGATTATTGAGAGTGGGTCTTTCCCACTCTTTCGTCTTATAGTTTAGGGATGAGTCTTTAACATTTAAGTTAATAATAATAAGAATTATCAAGAGAAGGAGGTTAACAATGAGAGGGCCAAAGATTAACGAATTCGTATTTGAACTAGTTAAGCCCATTGCTGAGGAAAAAGGGCTTGAAATTGTAGCTGTTGAATACGTTAAAGAAGGTGGAAACTGGTTCTTACGTATATATATAGACAAAGAAGGCGGTATCGAACTTGAGGATTGTCAAGAAATAAGCCGCGAGGTATCCAATATACTTGACAAGAAAGACCCTATTCCACAATCATATTTCTTAGAAGTATCATCTCCGGGAATTGAGCGTTTGTTGCAGACTGAAAAAGACTTTAACAAGTTTCGTGGCGCAAACGTTGTGGTGCATACATATGTTCCGTTTGAAGGACAAAAAAAGATAAAAGGGGCATTAGGCATCGCTGATGATGAAGTAATAGAAATATTTTGTGATGAAGAGAAGATAATACGTGTTCCCAGGGAAAAAGTATCTCAAGTGAGATTAGCCTGGGAAGAAGAGGAGGGTAGAAGTAAAAAATGAACCATGAGCTTTTAGGGGCGTTAAGTGAATTAGAAAAAGAAAAAGGTATCGATAGTGAAATAATCCTTGAAGCTATTGAGGCTGCTCTTGTTTCAGCTTATAAAAAGAATTTTGGCTCACATTCAAATATGAGGGTGCACATTGACCGAAGTATAGGCACTATAAAGGTATACTCAAGAAAGACTATTGTAGAAGAAGTTACTAATAGCAAAGAAGAAGTATCTTTAAGTGAAGCAAGAAGAATGGATCCACGTTATGAACTAGGTGATATTGTAGAAAACGAGGTAACCCCAAAGGACTTTGGTCGTATTGCCGCGCAAACTGCAAAACAGGTCGTTGTGCAGCGGTTAAGGGAAGCGGAAAGAGATATGATTTTTAATGAGTATTCCAATCGAGAAGGTGATATCGTAACTGGGGTAGTACAGCGATATGAAAACAAGAATATCTTTATTGATTTGGGTAAAACTGAGGCCATTTTAGGGCCAAATGAGCAAATTCCTGGTGAACAATATAAAAATGGAGACCGTTTGAAAAACTATATTATTGATGTCAAAAAGACTACTAAAGGTCCACAAATATTGCTTTCTAGGACTCATCCAGGATTATTAAAACGTCTTTTTGAGCTCGAGGTACCGGAAATACATGATGGTACAGTTGAGATAAAGCATGTTGCCCGAGAAGCAGGAGCCCGTTCTAAAATTGCTGTGTATTCAAAGAACGAAAATGTAGATCCGGTAGGGTCGTGTGTAGGCCCCAAAGGGTTACGTGTGCAAGCCATTGTTAATGAATTAAAGGGTGAAAAGATTGACATCGTTAAGTGGAGTTCGGACCCGGTTAAATTCATTGCTAATTCGCTTAGCCCTGCTAAGGTAGTTACGGTAGAGGTATCTTTAGATGAAAAGATGGCGAAGGTTATAGTTCCGGACTATCAATTGTCGCTTGCTATTGGAAAAGAAGGTCAGAATGCTCGTCTTGCCGCTAAATTAACGGGATGGAAAATTGACATAAAAAGTGAGTCTCAGGACGTATCATTTGACGAAGACATAGAAGGCAGTGAAGACGCAGAAGACACAGAAGAATAACTAAGAGGTGGTTACAATGAGACAGAGAAAGGTCCCCCAGCGCTTGTGCGTAGGCTGTCAGGAAATGAAAACCAAAAAAGAGCTAATTCGTATAGTACGGACGCCTGACTCTGAAGTTGTAATAGATGCTACCGGCAAGAAATCAGGACGAGGTGTATATATTTGTCCTAATAAAGAGTGCTTGCATAAAGCGATTAAGAGCAATCGTTTAGAAAAGAATCTCCAACACAAGATATCAGAGGAAGTAATGACTAGATTGAAGGTCGGTTTAGGTTATGACGATACTAAATGAGGTTTATACATTGCTTGGATTTGCTAGAAAGTCTGGTAAATTATTTGCAGGCGAATCTGCCGTGAAAGCTGCAGTTAAAAATAAGAATGCTAAATTAGTTATATTAGCTGAGGACCTGCCAGAAAAACGAAAAATATATTGGAGCAACTACTTGGAGTTATCAGATATCAAGGTGGTAAACATTGGTACAAAAGAGGACTATGGTAGGGTTCTTGGTCTATCGGAACGAGGACTTATAGCTATATCAGATAAAAAAATGGCTGCGGCAATATTAGAGAAAATTATGCGAGCCAACAAAATTGAAGACAAATTAAATGGAGGTGATTAGATGGCTACCATTCGTGTACATGAGCTGGCCAAAGAAATGGATTTATCAAGCAAGGTGCTTTTGGATAAACTACAGGCTCTAGGGTTGAATATGAAAAATCATATGAGTACTATACCTAGTGGCGAAGTAAATCGTATAAAGAATATGGTTTTAAATTTAGAAGCAATACAGGCTGAAAATCAAGAGCAAAAGAAAAATGAGACATCTAAAATTCAAAAACCAATGTTTGGCAATCTCCAAAAAAGCCCAGAAGTGAACAATAAGGTTGGAGAACAGCAGCGCTATAATAGTAATAATCCACCACGGGAAGGACAAAATATCATTCCAAAAGATAAAGTAGAAAACGCGAATTCAGAGCAGCAACGGACACCAAGTCAGCAACCAAATAGACCAATGAATTCTCAGCAACCAAATCGGCCACCAAGTCAGCAACCAAATAGACCAATGAATTCTCAGCAACCAAATCGGACACCAAGTCAGCAACCAAATAGACCAATGAATTCTCAGCAACCAAATCGGCCACCAAATCAGCAACCAAATAGATCAATGAATTCTCAGCAGCAACGGCTACCAAGTCAGCAACCAAATCAGCAAACTCAACAGCAGAACCAACATGAGATTAAAGCTAATTATCTTAGTAAAGCTGAAAATGTTCTCGGAGATAAAGCTTATGAGCGGGGCGGTAAAACAAAAACAACTTCTCCTAAAAAACCATCCAGGTTTGATAATAAACGTTCTGATGGAAAAAAAGGTGGAAGGTTTAATAAAGGTGGAAAGAAACAACAACCCCATAGAGAGCAGCCACCAGTCATAATAAAGAATATTGCTCTTGAAGGACCGCTTACAGTACAAGAGTTTGCACATTTAATGAATAAAAAGGTGACCGAAGTTATAAAGAAATTACTAGTCTTAGGTGTTATGGCTACAATAAACCAAGAGCTTGATATTGAGACATTGATGCTTTTAGGTGCTGAATTTGGAACAACTGTTGAAGTAAAAGCAACTAAGGAAGATATCTTACTTGCGGAAGAACCAGATAAGCCGGAAGAGCTGGTAGAAAGACCTCCTGTAGTTACTATAATGGGTCACGTTGATCATGGTAAAACCTCGCTGCTTGATGTAATTAGAAAAACTAATGTTGTTGAAGGCGAAGCAGGTGGTATAACTCAGCATATTGGAGCATATCAAGTTGATGTAAATGGCAAGAAGATAACGTTTCTTGATACACCTGGGCATGAAGCCTTTACAGCCATGAGAGCCAGAGGCGCACAAATAACTGATTTAGCAATTCTTGTAGTAGCGGCTGATGACGGAGTAATGCCCCAGACAATTGAAGCTATAAATCATGCTCAAGCGGCTAAAGTACCAATGATTATAGCAATAAATAAGATTGACGTGCCGGGTGCTAACCCTGAAAAGATAAAACAAGAGTTAACTGAGTATGGAATTGTTGCCGAAGAGTGGGGCGGGGAAGCTATTTGTGTCAACGTATCCGCAAAAACAAAAGAAGGCTTGGATAACTTACTGGAAATGGTTTTGCTTGTATCAGAAGTGGGTGATCTTAAAGCAAACCCACTAAGAAAAGCTAAAGGAACAGTTGTCGAGGCCAAACTCGATAAGGGTAGAGGGCCTGTGGCTACAGTACTGGTTCAAAATGGTCACTTATTAGTCGGGGATTTTATGATTGTTGGAACGACTCAGGGTCGTGTAAGAGCAATGCTCGATGATATGGGACGTCGTATAGATAAAGCAATGCCGTCTACGCCGGTAGAGGTGGTTGGCTTAAATGATGTCCCACAAGCCGGAGATGTTTTTCATGTAGTAGAAGATGAAAGACTTGCTAAGCAGATTACCAGTGAAAGAACGGCACAGAAACGTGAAGTAGCCATACAATCAAGAACAAGAATATCTCTTGATGACCTCTTTAGCCATATTCAACAAGGCGAAGTCCGCGATTTGAATATTATTATCAAAGCTGATGTACAAGGGTCAATCGAGGCTTTAAAACAATCTTTGGAAAAATTATCAAATGAAGAAGTACGTGTAAATATAATTCATCAGGGTGTCGGTGGAATACGAGAAACCGATGTAATGCTAGCTGATGCTTCAAATGCTATTATTCTTGGATTTAATGTTAGACCCGATGTTAATTCACGTAAGGTAGCTGAAGCTCAACAAATTGATATTAGGCTATACAGGGTTATCTATAATGCTATTGAAGATGTCAAGGCTGCCTTAAGCGGTCTGTTGAAACCTGAGATACGTGAAGTAGTACTTGGGCAGGCTGAGGTCAGAGCAGTATTCAGAGTGCCTAAGATAGGTGCTGTAGCCGGTTGCTATGTAACTGAAGGTAAAATCAATAGGAATTCACAGGTTAGAGTAATTCGAGACGGGGTAGTTATTCATGAAGGTAATATCGACTCTTTAAGGCGCTTTAAAGAAGATGCCAAGGAAGTAAGTAGCGGATATGAATGCGGTATCGGCATTGATAAGTTTAATGATGTGCATGAAGGAGATCATTTGGAATCGTTCACCTTTGAGGAGATAAAAAGGGAGCTGTCTTAAAGTAATTGATTAAATTCTCTTAATTAAGGAGGACCGTTCATGACTAATCATCGTATAGCCAGAATTTCTGAAGAAATGAAAAGGGAATTAGCGCAGATGATACGAGATGAAATAAAGGATCCTCGTGTCAAGGGATTAATAAGTATTACCCGTGTTGATGTGACAAATGATTTGCGTTATGCAAAAGTATATGTCAGTATCTTATCCCAAGAAGATCAGCACGCTAATACTTTGCTTGGTCTAGAAAAAGCTAGTGGATATTTGCGTAGCGAACTGGCCCAAAGAATACAGTTAAGATATACTCCAGAGTTGATTTTTAAACTGGATGATTCCATTGCATATGGTACAAAAATCAATGAAATCATTCAAGGTTTTAAAAAAGAGGAAAGAAAAGGGGAGTCTGATGTCTGACTGGACCAAAATATGTTCTATTTTGGCGGAAAGTAAAGAAGCTATAATCCTAGTACACGAAAAAGCGGATGGTGATTGTTTAGGGTCGGCACTTGCGCTAGCTTTTAGTCTGCATGAATTAGGTATGAAGCCAGTAATTTACTATCCAGAAGAAATTCCCCTTGTTTATCGTTTCTTACCCGGTACGGAAATGCTAAAAATAAAAGCTCCTGGGTCTTTGCCGGAGAGCATTCCTGTGATAGCCGTAGATTGCGCTGATAAAAAAAGGGTAGTGTATGATATACCAACTAATAGTCCTATAATTAATATCGATCATCATGTCAGCAATGATTATTTTGGAACCTATAATATTGTCGATACCGATGCCGCAGCAGCTGGTGAAATAATTTATCGAATCTTAAAAGATGGTGGCGTTAGGATATCCCCGGATATGGCAACATGTCTTTATGTTGCCATATCTACTGATACCGGGTCATTTTCATACAGTAATATCACATCTGAAACAATGAAAATAGCTAGTGAACTATTAGAATTAGGCTCAGACATGAATTTGATAAGAGAAAATCTTTATGAGAAAAGACCCTTAAGTGAACTATTGACAATAAAAGCAGCTTTAGCAAATTTTTGTATAAGTGAAGATGGGAAATTAATTAACTGTCTTCTTGATTTTGATACATTGAATAAAGATGAGCTTATAGGGGCTGATACCGACGGATTGATTGGATTACTACGCGCAACGGACGGGGTCGAAGTAGCTTTGATTTTTAAAGAAATAGAAATTGGAAATGTTAAGGTTAGCTTGCGTTCAAAATCATATGTTGATGTTAATATAATTGCACGTGAATTTGGAGGAGGAGGCCATTCTCGTGCGGCTGGGTGCACAATAAAAGGAAACATTCATGAAATTAAAGATAATGTATTAAAAATGGTAACACCTTATTTGACAGGCGGTATTAACAAATGAACGGAATAATTAATATTTTGAAACCACCCGGTCTGACTTCGCATGATGTTGTATCCTTTTTGCGTCGTCAATTGAAGATTAAGCGTATTGGACACACGGGAACTTTGGATCCGCAGGCAGCAGGGGTCCTGCCAGTATGTATCGGTCAGGCCACACGCCTGGCTGATTTTTTAAGTGCAAAAGATAAAGAATATATGTGCCGAATGAGGCTGGGTATCAAAACTACGACACAGGATGCTTGGGGAGAAGTAATAGAAAGTAAGGATACATCGTTAATGCAAAGAGAGTTATTGGAGAAGTCATTAACTAATTTAAGAGGATGTATTAAACAGAAAGTACCTGAGTATTCAGCAGTGAAAGTTGCAGGAGAACCAATGTATAAAAAGGCTCGTCGCGGTGAAAGTATAGAAGCAATAATTAGAGAAATCTATATTTATAAGTTGGACTTGCTGGAATACTTAAATAATGAAGTCGCCTTACATATTCACTGTTCCAAAGGAACATATATTAGAACTTTATGTAGTGATTTGGGAGATATGCTCGGTGTTGGAGGGCATATGAGTTTTTTGGTAAGAACGAGAGTAGGCAGTTTTAAGCTACAAGATAGCTATACCTTAGAAGAGGTTGCTGAAAGAAAAGAGGGTTTTTTACTTCCGGTAAGCAAATGTATTGAAGGAATGCCTAGCCTTAAAGTGAAGCAAGATGACGTGGCTTTATTAAAACATGGGCGTAGTATTGAAATATTACCTGAATATGATGTGCAAATAGGAACTGAAAAGAAAACTATTGACAATGGGTTATCTGACAAACAAATGGTTGCAATAATTGATGAAGATAATAATCTGCATGCTTTAGCCGTCATAGCTGAGGAGTTTGGCAGGAGTATAATTAAGCCTAAAAAAGTATTTAATATGGAGACAGACTATGCAAATAGTATTAAGCATTGATGAAATAAAAAAAATAAATCAACCTATTGCTGTTGCAATTGGCAATTTTGATGGTGTGCATCTGGGGCACCAGGCGCTTATAAAGCAGTGTGTAGATGAAAGCAAACAAAAAGGATGGCTAGCAAGCGTGCTGACATTCGAACCTCACCCACAGCGAGTTATAGCTAGAGGTAAAGAAACGAAGCTTATAAATACACCGGAACAAAAATACCGTTTAATAGAAGCACTTGGTGTTGATTATTTGATTCTGCTAAAATTTAACCAAGAACTTGCAGAGACTGCTCCGGATGACTTTATTAAGAAGTATCTTGTGGGAATGATGGATATTAAGAAAATATTTATTGGTTTTAATTTCTTTTTTGGTAAAAAAGGAAGAGGTACGCCATCATTACTTACTAGTAAGGGTCCTGATTATGGCTATGAAACATCTGTTTTACCCGCAATAGAAATTGATAATGAGATAATAAGTAGCAGTCTTATTAGGGAAATGTATAAAAGTGGGGATATGAAAGGTGTTGCCAAGTTTTTGGGTTATTGGCCTCAGTTGGAAGGAACGGTTACAAAAGGAGATGCGCGAGGTAGAACTATAGGTTTCCGAACTGCAAATATTGAATTGCCCGATTATCTTATTCTACCGGACTTTGGTGTTTATGCTGCCGTAGCTGAGATACGCGAAAATGAAACTTCACTTGAGGCTAAATCCTATCCAGCAGTTATAAATATTGGTTTGCGACCGACATTTTCCGTAGATAAACCTATTGCTGAAGCTCACCTTTTGGATTTCTCTGGAGATGTATATCATAAAAATATTAGATTAAATTTATATAAGAAACTTAGGGAAGAGAAATGCTTTTCTAGCATAAATGAACTAGGACAACAGATAAAAAAAGATGTACAACTTGCTCGTGACGTAATAAAAGAATACAAGTATTAAAAAGAGAATCATAAAAATCATAATTTTCTTCTTCCATAATAGAATGATAATATCTTGATATTGGAGGAGAAAAATATGATTGCTGTCAGTAGAAATCATTACAAATGCTTTGAGACAGCCAGGTTGATAAGAGAGATCTATTATAGTAAGGAGTTTTCTCTTCTTTATGAAGAACTATTAGACATTTATAAAAGGAATAAAACAGATAACCCCGAAAAAGAGGCTTTTCAAGATGCAATTTATAGTATTTTGACACAAAAACAAAATAAGCTTCATTCGATATCTATCCAAAAGCTGGAACTGGCATATGAAAGTAATAATTACTGACCATGCTAGGAGAAGACTACGAGATTATCGACAGGAGAAAATAACTACTGCCGACATTATCCACTCTTTGCGGGGGATTCCAGGCCAGATTCCCAAAGCGACCAGATTGCGCGGGTTTATTAGTAGATCGGGTCGGATATACGACATTGTTGTTAAAGATATACCTGAGGGAAGATTAGTAATTACAATAATCGGCAAGTAAGATTAATATAGCTTGCATTGCTGTTAGTGCTAACGTATAATATACTTTGTTGGATTAGCGTAAGCTGGGTTAAGCGAATCACCGACGTTTTACTTGGTTGCGCTGAATTATATGGAGGTGTTAATTAATATGTCAATGGACAATGAAAAAAAGAATGGTATTATTAGTAAGTACCGACTTCACGAAAGTGATACCGGTTCTCCCGAAGTACAGATTGCTATTTTGACAGAAAGAATTACCTACTTGACCGAGCATCTTAAAATACATAAAAAAGACCATCATTCTAGACGTGGGCTTTTGATGATGGTTGGCCAACGTAGGGGTTTATTGAATTATTTGAAGGATAAGGATGTAAATCGATACAAGAAAATAATTGAGAGTCTAGGTATTAGAAGATAGGGCGGCTAAGCCGCTCTCTTTTTTATATTTCCAGCGTAAATGGTATTTTTTACACGATTTAGAGGAAATAATAGAATAATGTAGAAAGTATAAGTTTGAAATAATCGATACTAAATGAGTTTTTAAAGGAGGTTTTTGAAAGTAAATGCAATATCCATATCCTGTACTAAAAAGAGAACTAACAATTGCTGGTCGCCAACTTATCTTTGAGACAGGCAGACTTGCCAAACAAGCTGGTGGTGCTGTTCTTATAAGTTATGGAGATACATGCATCTTAACAACAGCAACAAGTTCAGCTGATCCAAAGGAAGGAATTGATTTTTTTCCTCTAACGGTTGATTATGAGGAAAGACTCTATGCGGTTGGAAAAATACCAGGAGGTTTTATAAAAAGGGAAGGAAGGCCAAGTGAAAAAGCAATCTTAACTTGTCGTCTAATAGACAGGCCTGTTAGACCTCTTTTTCCTAAGGGATATCGTAATGATGTCCATGTCATAGCAACTGTTATGTCTGTTGACAAGGATAACTTTCCGGATGTAACGGCTATAAATGGTGTATCCGCTGCCCTACATATTTCGGATATACCGTTTGGTGGACCTATTGCAGCTGTGGCAGTGGGTTATATTGATGGAGAGTATGTTATTAATCCCGATGTAGAACAAAACGACAAATCTTCACTACACCTCGTTGTGGCCGGAACTAAAGATGCTGTTATGATGGTTGAAGCTGGGGCTGAAGAAATACCCGAGGAAGTCTGTCTTGAAGCTATTATGTTAGGTCATGAGAAAATCAAGGAAATTGTCCAGTTTATTGAAGAATTCCGTCAAGAAGCATTGGCAATGGGCATAGCAAAAGAAAAGAAAGAGCCTGCTATCTATAAGATAGACTCCGAATTGGAGCAAAGTATTAGGGAGTTTGCGACAGAACCATTACATATTGCTATACGGAATAAGGATAAGCTACAACGTGAAGAGAATATTAAAAAGACGAAGAAAGAAACACTCGAAAAGTTTATAGAGAAATATCCTGAAAAACCAAAGGATATTAAGACTGTGCTAGAGACTATTGTTAAAGAAATCGTTCGCAAGTTAATAACGGTTGATAAAGTGCGTCCTGATGGCAGAGCATTGGATGAGATAAGAAATATAAACTGTGAGACAAGCGTCTTGCCGAGAACGCATGGTTCAGGGTTATTTACAAGAGGACAGACCCAGGTGCTGACTGTTGTTACTTTAGGTGCTGTGGGAGAAGAGCAGATACTGGATGGATTAGGTGTAGAAGACAGAAAAAGATATATGCATCAATATAACTTTCCGCCATATAGTGTTGGGGAAGCAAGACCAATGCGCGGTCCAGGCAGGCGTGAAATAGGACATGGTGTCTTAGCTGAAAGGGCCCTTGAACCAATGATTCCATCGGAAGAAGAGTTTCCATATGCATTTCGTCTGGTATCAGAAGCCCTAGAGTCAAATGGTTCTACTTCTATGGGTAGTGTCTGCGGAAGTACTCTAGCTTTGATGGATGCAGGAGTTCCGATCAAAGAGCCTGTATCTGGGATCGCTATGGGATTAGTAAAAGATGGTGAGCATTATTCCATTCTTACGGACATACAAGGTATGGAGGATGCCCTCGGTGATATGGACTTTAAGGTAGCGGGTACTAAAGACGGTATCACGGCCTTACAGATGGATATCAAAATCGAAGGTCTGACAACAGATATCTTGCGTGAAGCTTTGGCTCAGGCGAAAATCGGACGTGTTCAAATCATGGAAAACATGATGGCCGTCATTTCCGAGCCTCGCAAAGAAGTAGGCAAATATGCACCGAAGATCCATATGATGAAAATTCCTACGGATAAGATCCGTGATGTCATCGGAGCCGGCGGCAAAATCATCAATCAAATCATCGCTGACTGCGACAATGTCAAGATCGATATTGAAGATGATGGTCG
>PHAD01000075.1 GCA_002841595.1 Firmicutes bacterium HGW-Firmicutes-12 | reverse complement strand
ATTATTGCCCTATTTGGAGTGTTTTCCTGTTAAACGAGGAAAAGCTGACCGGACTGCTCTTCGTACAGCCTTTAAACATTTAGAAAACGAGGAAATTGTAGGGATATTTCCTGAAGGTACAAGGAATAAGGGGGATGGATTACTGCCATTTGAGCAAGGGGCAGCTCTAATTGCCATAAAAGGTGGGGCTTCGATAATACCGGTAGGGCTGATTGGGACAAAAAAAGCTTTTCCGGCTTCATTCCGCGGGGATATTGAAATTAGGATTGGTAAACCCTTACGCTATCCAGAGCTAGAAGGGGTAAAACTAACAAACGATGATCTAGCAAGGGTCAATATGGAGATTATAGAAATGATAAAATTGCTTATAAAAAAGTAATATAACGTAAAACATTGCAGTTATTAGTTTTTTTTGATACAATTTATTATTGTTTAGTACATGCGTCAATGGTGGTGTTTTTTTGAAAGTTATTATTGCTGAATATGCAGGTTTTTGTTCCGGTGTAAAAAGAGCGGTACAGCTTGCAGAAGACAGTCTGGAAAAGCAGCCGATTAGGTCACTGGGTCCTTTGATACACAACAGTCAGGAAATCGCACGTCTGCAAAGACTGGGAATTCATAGTGGGGATGAAGAAATATTAAGTCAAACCTCGGAGAAAGGCGAAGCTGTCTTAATTAGGTCTCACGGAGTTGGACCTCAGATTATTGCTGAACTTAAGGATAGGGGTTGGCACGTTATTGATGCGACTTGCCCTTATGTGAAGAAGGCCCAGAAATTAGCCCAAGAAGCCCTCAAGGAGGGCTATCAGGTTATTATCTTGGGAAACAAAGAGCACGCGGAGGTAAAAGGGCTGCGGGCCTGGACTAAAGATACGGCAATAGTTGTCGCATCGTGGGAGGATTTAAAAGACATTAATCTGCCACCAAAAGTTGCTGTTCTTGCACAGACAACTGAAAAAGAAGCCAAATTTAATGAGCTAGTTTCATATTTACAGGGTATACTAGATGAGGTTAAAGTTTTAAAAACTATTTGTACAGCCACACAACAACGGCAGAAAGCAGCCCAAGAATTGGCTACTAAGGTCGATTTGATGTTGATAATTGGAGGAAGACACAGCTCTAACACGAATAAGCTGTGGCAAATTTGTAAAAGTTTAAATGTAAATAGCCACCTGATCGAAGAAGTTGGGGAGATGAACCCTGAGTGGTTAAAGAACAAAGAAATTATTGGAATAACAGCAGGGGCTTCTACCCCAGCATGGATAATCAAGGAGGTAGTTATGATAATAGAAGAAAATAACGAAAAAGAAGTTGGTATTATTGAGGAGCAAATCGATGTAAACAGTAATGATGATTTGCTCGAGTTAAAGAGCTTTAATCCTGGTGATGTTATCAAAGGTAAGGTCGTCAAGATCAATGCTGAGGAAGTCCTCGTAGATATAGGAGGCAAATCAGAAGGAATTATACCGCTTGAAGAATTAGCTTATAAGAGAGTGGACCCAAAGGAAATTGTTTCTGAAGGACAGGAAATAAGTGTCGAAGTCCTAAATGAAGATAAAGATGGAAATATTGTTCTATCGTATAAAAAAGCGCAGATTGAAGAGCTATTAGATAAATTGGAGCAAGCCAAGGAATCTGGTGAGATTATTACAGCTCCAGTTATAGAAATAGTTAAGGGTGGTATTCTAGTTGATGTTGGGATAAGAGGGTTTGTCCCTGCCTCCCAGGTTGATCGTAACTTTGTAGCTGACCTCAACCAATATCTAAATCAGGAATTAAGAATGAAAGTTCTTGAACTTGATAGGAGTGGACGTAAAGCTGTACTTTCCCAAAGGGCTGTCCTAGAAGAGGAGTATCAGAAAATAAAGGGCGAGGTTTGGGAACAGCTCAAAGAGGGACAAGTAAGACAAGGGAAAGTTATGCGTATAGCCACATTTGGTGCTTTTGTTGATATTGGAGGTATCGATGGCTTACTGCATGTTTCGGAAATGGCTTGGGGTCATATATCTAACCCGGCAGAAGTGGTTGCAGAGGGTGATGAGATAGAAGTAATAATCTTGAAAATAGATCCTATTAAGCAAAAAATATCTTTAAGTCTAAAAGGGTTAATTAAAAATCCTTGGGAAAATGCAATTGAAAAATACCCAATTGGTAAGATAGTTACAGGTAGAGTTGTAAGGGTTGCTCCCTTCGGAGCTTTTATAGAAGTAGAACCAGGTATAGACGGATTGGCGCATATCTCGCAATTGTCTCAGAACAGGGTTAGTAATGTTGAGGAAGTATTAAGTGTTGGACAGACTGTAGAGGCTAAGGTTATTGAAAATGATCCTGTCAAGAAAAGACTCAGTTTAAGCTTAAAAGAGATAGCTACCGATATTGAAAAAGTAGAGTATGAAAATTATCTTGGTAAGCGGGAAGAGAGTTCAGGAGTAACTATTGGTGAGATATTAAAAGAAATCGGACAAAAACTATAAAGCTGGCATCTGCCAGCTTTTTCTTTTATAATTATTATAAGGGTTATATCGGTAAACTAGGATGGATGTAAATATGAAAAATAAAAGAGAAGAACGCAAACATGAACATATAACTCATGCTGTAGGTCTTGAAGAAGGACCACTTTGTGCAGGGTGGGAGGATATTCACCTTGTTCATCAAGCACTCCTGCAGGATGATTTTGCTGAAATAGAAACGGGAATAACTTTGTTTGGGAAAAGAATTGCACAGCCGCTAATTATTAATGCCTTGACGGGTGGCGCTGCTGGATTAGAAAAGATTAATGGGGCTTTGGCTAGGGTCGCCAAAGAAACGGGAATAGGACTTGCAGTAGGATCGCAATCCGCTGGTATAAACAATAGAGAGTTTCGACACACCTATGGAATAGTAAGAAAAATTAATCCAGATGGGTTAATATTGGCAAATATCAGCGCACTAGTAAATCCCAAAGAGGCGCTTGAAGCTGTGAAAATGGTTGATGCTGATATCCTTCAGCTACATATGAACGGAGCGCAGGAGCTATTGATGGCGGAAGGAGACAGGAATTTCGGCCCTATGGCAGATAATATCAAGCGTATTGTGGAGGAGGTGCCTGTACCTTGTCTAGTTAAAGAGGTTGGGTTTGGGATTTCCCGCGAAACTGCGGAAAGACTATATAAATTGGGTATAAGAAATCTTGATATTAGCGGTGCTGGGGGAACAAATTTTGCAGCTATTGAGCTTGCCCGTTATCCGCACAAGGGGGCACTTGATTATATGAGGTATTGGGGGATAACCTCGGCTTGTTCCCTACTGGAGGTTAAAAGTCTTAACCTACCTTTTACGATAGTTGCCTCCGGAGGTATTTATAACCCGCTTGATATCCTTAAAGCGCTAAGTCTTGGAGCTGATGTGGCGGCAATCGCTGGGTATTTTCTTAAAATTCTTGTACAAAAAGGGGAAGATGATCTTCTTTTAAGAGTTAAGAGCTTTCAAAATGAATTAAAAATGCTCATGATGATGTTAGGCGCTAAGAAAATATCGGATATTTCTTATGTTCCTAGAGTTATTAGCGGTTTTACACACAGTTGGTGTGAACAGCGGGGGATTAAACTGATAAAAGATGTGTGATATTAAAAGCGAGGTGATGAAGTGAAAAGTTTAGTTGCTCAAACGGAATTGGTCATTGTGCAGGGTGATTTAACTCAACAAGAAGTCGAGGCTATTGTTAATGCAGCTAATTCTAGACTGATGGGCGGAGGCGGTGTAGATGGAGCTATACATAAAGCGGGAGGACCGCAAATATTAGTTGAATGCAAAGAAATAGTCAATAGACAAGGTAGCTTACCTCCGGGAGAAGCTGTGATAACGAGTGGGGGAAATCTCAAGTCTGCTTATGTTATTCATACGGTAGGTCCGATTTGGCGAGGTGGCAATAACAATGAAGCTGTTTTATTGAAGAATGCTTACAATAATAGCTTGAAACTTGCCAAAGAAAACGGCATAAAAACTATAGCTTTTCCTTCAATTAGTACCGGAGCTTATGCTTATCCCTTGGAACAAGCAGCCGAAATTGCATTATCTACTGTGTTAGATTTTATAAAAAAGGATACTCATTTTTCAGAAGTGAGATTTATTCTTTTCAACGAAGATATTCTTAATGTTTATCAAAAGAAATGTTTAAGTATGATTTGAAAAAAATGTAAAACATGAATTCTAAAACTGCTTCGGCAGTTTTTTTAGTTATCGTAGGTTGACTCATAATTAAAATTGCACTCATAAAAGAATTGCTATTTATACAGACTAGAGGCAAGAAGATGAAGTGGGAGGCAATGCGTATGACGGAAAGAATTATTGAAAGGCTTGTAGAGAAAGCTAAATTAGCACTCAAAGAAATGATTAAGCTTGAACAGGAAGATGTGGACCATATTATTAAGGAAATGGCGATAAAAGGGCTGGCTAATCATATGTATTTAGCTAAGCTGGCAGTTGAAGAGACGAAAATGGGGGTATTTGAAGATAAGACCATTAAAAACATTTTTGCCACAGAGTATATCTATCATAATATTAAATATCAAAAGTCTGTTGGCGTTATTGAGGAAAATGAGGAAGAGGATTATTACGATATTGCAGAACCTGTAGGAGTTATTGCTGGGATCACACCTGTTACTAATCCTACATCAACCACCCTCTTTAAAGCTATTATTGCTATGAAGACAAGAAACCCAATAATCTTTGCCTTTCATCCAGGAGCACAGAATTGCAGCGTTGAAGCAGCCCGAATAGTTAGAGATGCAGCGATTAAAGCGGGAGCTCCCAAAGACTGTATTCAGTGGGTGCAAGAGCCATCAGTAGAGGCAACCCAGCTCCTGATGAATAATGACGGCATATCACTCATTCTGGCTACAGGTGGTTCTTCAATGGTTAAAGCTGCCTATAGTGCGGGTAAACCGGCACTGGGAGTTGGCCCAGGTAACGTTCCTTGCTATATAGAAAAAACAGCGAATATAAAACGCGCTGTTACAGATATAATACTGTCCAAAACCTTCGATAATGGGGTTATCTGTGCATCTGAACAAGCTGTGATAATAGATGACTGTATTTATGATTATGTTGTATCGTACATGAAAGAGAATAAGTGTTATTTTGTTAATGAACAAGAACGCAAGATGCTTGAGAATATGGCGATAAATATTGAAAAGTGTGCCATGAACCCTGAAATCGTAGGAAAACCAGCCCCTGAAATAGCCCAAAAAGCAGGTTTTTTTGTACCTTTGGATACGAAAATATTGATTGCTGAATTAGAGGGAGTGGGTCCAGAATATCCACTGTCACGGGAGAAGTTGAGCCCGATTTTAGCTTGCTATCGGGTGCTTAATCATCATGAGGGCATTAAGAGGTCTGTAGAAATGGTTTTGCATGGTGGGTCAGGTCATTCCGGTGTAATACATACTGAAAATAAGGAGATAGCCCATGCATTTGCTCGCCAGGTAAATACGGGTCGTCTTATTATTAATCAGCCTTCCAGTCATGGGGCAATTGGAGATATCTACAATACAAATATTCCTTCGCTAACCCTGGGTTGCGGTTCTTTTGGCAGAAACAGTACTACTGCGAATATAACTTCAGTTAATCTTATTAATAGAAAAAGGGTGAGTAAAAGGAGATATAATATGCAGTGGTTCAAGATACCGGAGAAGATCTATTTTCGTCCTGGCGCAATACAATATCTGGCTAAAATGCCGGATATCTCGAGGGCTTTTATTGTTACTGATGAGACAATGCTTAAGCTAGGTTATGTAGACAAAGTCCTCTACCATCTGCGCAGTAGACCTGGAAGGAATTATGTGCATTCCGAAATATTCAGCAGGGTTCAACCGGACCCAACGGTGCAGTCAGTTTTGGAGGGTGTCGAATCTATAAAATCCTTTCAACCCGATGTAATCATTGCTTTAGGAGGGGGCTCGGTTATCGATGCTGCCAAGGCAATATGGCTATTTTACGAATATCCGGAAACAAGGTTCGAGGATCTGCGTCTAAAATTCATGGATATAAGAAAAAGAGTTGCCAAATTCCCACGGCTCGGTAATAAAGCGAGATTAGTTGCTATCCCAACGACATCGGGAACCGGCTCGGAAGTTACTTCGTTTGCTGTAATAACAGATCAGAAAACTCAAATTAAATATCCACTGGCTGATTATGAACTGACTCCTGATGTAGCCATTATTGACCCAGAGTATGTGGAAAGTGTCCCGGCTGGTGTGACTGCAGATACGGGAATGGATGTATTGACTCATGCTTTGGAAGCCTATGTCTCAGTTATGGCTTCAGACTATACTGATGCGCTGGCCATGAAGGCGATACAGCTCGTATTTGAGTATTTGCCAAGGTCATATCAAAATGCCGAAGACCAAGTGGCCCGAGAGAAAATGCATAATGCATCAACTATAGCTGGGATGGCGTTTACTAATGCTTTTTTAGGTATTAACCATGCACTTGCTCATAAACTAGGAGGGGAATTCCATATACCGCATGGCCGGGCCAATGCAGTGTTGTTACCCCATGTTATTGGGTATAATGCACAAGTGCCGTCAAAATTTAATGCTTTTCCGAATTATGAGCATTATATAGCTCATGAAAAATATGCAGAAATAGCTAAAGCTCTTGGTTTAAAGTTTCATACATTTGAAGAAGCTGTAGAAAGCTTAAAAGTTGCTGTAATCGAATTGATGCAAAGGTTGAATATGCCACTCACGATTAAAGAAATGAATATACCTGAAGACAAGTATGTACGAGTGCTTGACGAATTGGCCAAAAAGGCCTTTGAAGATCAGGCAGTCACTGCTAATCCGCGCTTACCTTTGGTCAGCGAATTAAAAGAACTGTATCTTAAGGCCTATTATGGAGTATTTGAAAATGTTAATACCCAAGAGTGGCTTACACATATGAATGCGTATGAGGAGCAGCAAAATCCAGCCCATGAACTGCATTAATGTGATTAAATAGCCCGGCAAAATGCTGGGTTATTTCTTTTTTTAATATGAAGGCAGGGAGATGGCACAGCTTAGCGAAATAATAAAGGGATAACTTGTTTTTTAAGCTTAGGAGTGAAAGTATGCAGTGTAGAGCTGGTTGTGGTGCTTGTTGTATTGCTCTATCCATATCTTCAGCTATTCCCGGAATGGCGACTGGCAAACCGGCTGGTGTCAGATGTTTACAGTTAAATAATGACAACAAATGCTTACTATATGGTAAACCGGAAAGACCCGCGGTTTGTTTGGGTCTAAAGCCATCGGCAGATATGTGTGGAAGGAATTATAAAGAAGCAATGGCAAATTTGGAGTACCTTGAAAAAGCCACAGAACCAGATAATTGAAGTACTTAGGGGTGATGTAATTGTGTTGTTTGGAGTTATCTCGGATACTCATGGCCTGCTTAGAAAAGAAGTGTTGCATGCTCTACGCGATGTAGATATGATCATTCATGCTGGGGATATTGAAGATGCTGACGTGTTATCCGAATTAGAAGAAATAGCTCCTTTGATTGCAGTAAGAGGTAATTGTGACAGAGGTGAAAGGGTGAACCAGTTACCACTAACTAATATCTACGATACGGGAACAAAGCTCTTATATATCATTCATGATCTTGCCAAGCTCGATATAGTTCCTGAAACAGCGGGAATAAGTATAGTAGTCTTTGGACATTCTCATGTCGCCAAATCAGAAATGAAAGGGAACGTACTTTACTTAAATCCCGGCAGTGCAGGCCCGCGCAGGTTTAACCTGCCTATAAGTATGGCTTTAGTAAGAATTGAGGGAGAAGATATAGCGGTTCAGTTTATTGATGTTGACTCCACTTGATAACACCACAGGCTACGCGTTTACCGGCATTTCCTGCAGGTTGCGTGCGATAATCATCGGGATTAAGATGGATGATTACGGCTTTATCGACGATATCTTGTGGCTTGAATCTATTTGTAAAGAAAGCGATAAGAGCATAGCCAGCACAGTTACCACATTCATGAATATGAAAACCGTGTGGCCCGATGGGGTCTTCACCATTTTGTGCCGGACGATAGCTAGGAAGTCCCTTGATTTCTTCGATTACTTCGGTACCTCCGGCAATATCTTTAAAAAGAACACTACCTGACACTTCAGGGGCCAGTGGACCGCCAGTTACTTCTGCTATAGCATTCATTCTAGGGGCTGTATATTTTGTCATATAAGCTCACCTCGCGAATATTGATTGCGATATTATATGTGACAAGCAATTAATATGTACCAATATAATACAAAGATTAATTACAATACTAGAAATTTAGGAGTGAACCGAATTGAAGAAAATTAGCTGGCAAATATATTTTGGTGTATTCTTAGTTGTGCTATCGACCATCATATATTTAATCAATTATTTAATATTTAATGATGTAGCGCAAATATTCTTGTATTTGCTTACGGATATTGCTTTTGTACCCATTGAGGTACTTATAGTAACCCTTATCCTACATCGTGTTTTGGCACAGAGGGAAAAAGCTAATATGTTAAAAAAGTTAAATATGGTAATAGGTGCTTTTTTTAGTGAGGTGGGAGTACATTTACTGAAAAAAATGGTAGTAGCAGATGTAGATACGCAAAAGATACGTGACAAGCTGTTAATTAGTGCGGACTGGCAAGATAGTGATTTCAAGGATGCTGCTAATACAATTTATAACTTCAACCACACCTTGGATATACAACCAGAGCAGATTGAAGATTTTAAAGAATTTTTACTAGGAAAAAGAAATTTCATGCTTAGGCTTTTGGAAAATCCGAACCTTCTCGAACATGAAACTTTTACGGAGCTCCTATGGGCTGTTTTTCATTTAACAGATGAACTAGGAGCTAGAAAGAAGATTTCAAAAGAATACGAAAACGATTATTGTCATATGATTATCGACTTACAGAGGGTTTATAGACTGTTAACATTAGAGTGGATAGCTTACATGCATCATTTGAAAAATGATTACCCTTATCTTTACTCTTTTGCGATAAGAACTAACCCCTTTAAAGCTAAAAACACCGTGGAAATCAAGTAAAGCGATGGATAACAAGACTCAGAAATAGCTCGGTAAGGCTTGCAAAACATACTAAAAAATGTTAATATTAACATAAATCCAAATATTGCAAATTCGACAACTATTGTGGTCTGCAACAGAAAAAACGACGCTTTTTTTGAGAATCAATAAGGCGTCTTTTTATTTATACTTCAATATTATTACTTGAACAATGAAGTATATGTTGCTTTAATTAGCGTACATACTGGAGGAAATTTTAAATGTATGAAGATTATCAGTTTAAACTGAGCGAGGAAGAGATATATTTATTTTATGAAGGAACTTTTTGCTATGCATATAAAAAGTTTGGGGCACACGCAGTAACAGAGAATGATGTTAGCGGAGTACGCTTTACGGTATGGGCGCCAAGTGCAATAAAGGTCGGTGTCGCAGGTGAGTTTAATAATTGGCAAGCATTGGAACATTTGCTAGTAAGGATAACTAATACGGGCATATGGACAGCATTTTTCCCGGGAATACAGCCGGGAGACCTATATAAATACGGAATATACACTTTAAGTGGTGAGGTATTTCTGAAAGCTGATCCTTTTGCCTTCTGTAGCGAAAAGCGACCCGAAACAGCTTCGATTATTAGCTCGAAGGAAAAGTATAATTGGGGTGATGAACAGTGGCAGAAGAAAAAGGTCCAGCCTTACCAACAACCAATTAATATATATGAAGTACATTTAGGCTCTTGGAGAAGAAAACCAGACGGCGGTTTTATGAACTATCGTGAAATAGCCCATGAAATGGCTGATTATGCTTTGGAGATGGGATATACCCATCTGGAACTGCTTCCTGTTATGGAGCATCCCTTCGATGATTCATGGGGTTACCAAGTTACTGGTTATTATTCTGTGACCAGCCGTTTTGGGACACCGGAGGACTTTAAGTACTTTATAGATTATTGCCATAAAAAAGGTCTTGGTATAATTCTAGACTGGGTTCCATCGCATTTTTGCCGTGATGAACATGGACTTGTTCGCTTTGATGGAACTAAACTATATGAAGCGGGAGAAAGTGCACAATGGGGTACGTACTATTTTGATTTTTCTAAGCCTGAGGTAGTTAGTTTTCTTATTTCCAATGCCATTTACTGGTTTGAGGTTTTTCACGTGGATGGGTTGAGGGTTGACGCAGTTGCTAGCATGCTTTATCTCGATTACGGGAAAGAGGAAAATGATTGGGTTCCTAATAAGTATGGGGGTAATGAGCAACTTGAAGCAGTTAAATTTATCAAGAAGCTACATGAAACAGTCTTTCGTCATGTTCGAAATCCCTTAATGATAGCAGAAGAATCTACGTCCTGGCCCTTAGTGACCAAACCAACCTACGATGGAGGACTTGGGTTTAACTATAAATGGAATATGGGCTGGATGAATGATGTATTGGAGTATATGAGTAAAGCGACTAATAACAGAAAAGCTTACCATCATAAGATCACTTTTTCCTTCCTATATACTTTCTCAGAGAATTTTATTCTTCCTTTGTCCCATGATGAGGTTGTCCACGGTAAGAAAGCTTTGATCGAGAAAATGCCGGGAGATTACTGGCAAAAATTTGCTAATTTGAGACTACTTTTTGGTTATATGATAGCTCACCCAGGAAAAAAGCTTATTTTTATGGGAGCTGAGTTGGCCCAGTTTCATGAGTGGAGGCATTATGAAGAGCTTTACTGGAGAATATTAGAATTTGATATGCATAGGTCTTTTCAGCAGTATGTTAAAGAACTGAACCATTTTTACCTGTCAGAAAAAGCGCTATGGGAACAAGATCATGATTGTAATGGCTTTAGTTGGATTGAGGCAGACAATAGTAAGCAGAGTGTGGCGGTTTTTCTGAGAAAGGCCCAAGGCAACTCTGACTTTTTAGTTATAGTATGTAATTTCACACCAGTATTTTATGAAATCTACCAGGTAGGAGTACCAAGTGGCGGGTGGTATAACGAAATTTTTAACAGTGACCATGAATTATATGGAGGGTCAGGACAAAGAAATTTAGTATCTTTGAGGGCTATTAAAAAGCCTTGGCACAAGCAGAATTACTCATTGGGTATGAAGTTACCCCCTTTAAGCATAGTATTTATAAGAAAAAAAAATTAAGATAGGGGAAAAAATGATAAAGAGAAGAAATGAATTCATTGAGCAATACAAAGAGAAATTTGAGATGTTGCATGGTAAAGGTATAGACGAGGGTACTTTATTGGATAAGTATACAGCCTTAGCAGGCCTAATTAAGGACCACATTTCCGTTTTGTGGGTTCAGACTAACAATTCTTACAACGAACATAAACAGGTTTATTATTTAGCAATGGAATTTCTGCCCGGAAAATTTCTGGCTAAAAATATTAATTATAAAGGGATGCGCGAAATTGTAGAAACAGGCTTAAGTCAGCTAGGAATTAAGCTTCATGAATTAGAGGAAATAGAATATGATGCGGCCTTAGGTAACGGAGGATTAGGGAGATTGGGTTCATGTTTTCTCGATTCCATGGCCTCGATGGGTTTTGCCGGTCATGGTTGCTGTCTACGCTATAGGTACGGTTTATTTAAACAAAAAATTGTTGATGGTTTTCAGGTGGAACTACCTGAAAACTGGCTCGCTAATGGTAATATGTGGGAAATAAGAAAGCAGGATAAAGCTGTCGACGTGAGGTTTGGTGGTAAGGTAAGGACGGAAATGAACGATGGTAGATTGGTTTTTGTCCATGAGGGTTTTGATGTAGTAAAGGCTGTTCCGTACGATGTCCCCATAGTTGGTTATGATAACAGTGTAGTAAATACCTTAAGGCTTTGGCAGGCTGAAATAGCTAATTCTGACCTTGATATGTCAGTATTTACCAGGGGAGACTATCTTAAAGTCTTGGAATATAAGCAGGATGTTGAAGCGATCTCCCAAATTCTTTACCCAGATGATAGTAATGACAGTGGGAAAATTTTAAGGTTAAAACAGCAGTATTTTTTAGCCTCAGCAGGTCTACAAAGCATTGTTAATCGGTTTAAGAAAAAACATGATTCGTTAACTTTATTTGCCGACTATGTAGCTATTCACTTAAATGATACTCACCCGGTTCTTTGTATTCCGGAGCTGATGAGAATACTCATAGATAAAGAAGGAATGGGCTGGGATGAAGCTTGGGAGATAACCAGCAAGGTCATGTCTTACACTAACCATACTATCTTACCGGAAGCCCTGGAAAAGTGGCCGGTAGAAATGATTAGAACGCTTTTACCTCGCATATATATGATTGTGGAGGAAATAAACGAGAGAAATTGCCTAAAAAGCAATGATACTGCTGTGATTAGTAGTAGACAGGTGCATATGGCGCATATGGCTATAATCGGAAGCTCAAAGGTGAATGGTGTATCGAAGGTGCACTCCGAACTGTTAAAGAATCAAACCATGAAAAAGTTGTATGATATTTATCCGCAAAAATTCAACAATAAAACTAATGGCGTCTCCCATCGCAGGTTTCTTATGCAGGCTAATCCTCAATTGACTAGAATAATCAGTGAAGCTATTGGCACGGGATGGGTTAAAAAACCAGAAGCTTTATTAGAGCTTAATAAATATGCGCAAGATTACGCCTTTTTAGAGAAGCTAGAGAGAGTGAGAAAAGAAAAAAAGCTGGCCTTAACAGAATACATACAAA
>PHAD01000074.1 GCA_002841595.1 Firmicutes bacterium HGW-Firmicutes-12 | reverse complement strand
CAGGTGTTATCCCCACCCTGTTTTCATTGTTCTTAATTTCCTTTGGTACACCGATAATCATCATGAATGCCTCCATTTATGCAATTTATGTATTATGTCCTGATGTATAGCAAGATTTATGCCAATACCTATTTTTAATGCTATTCCTCGCTATCAGGCCATTCCAAAAGTTCGTAACGATTACGCCATTCCTGCATATGGAAACTTTTTTTGCCATGATCTGGTGCATTTATCGTAATATTCTCACTTATCCCCGTTCGCAGTAAGTACCAAAACTATAATTGCCAATGGAAAAATATATTTCCACTGTCAATTATAGTTTCCATCCTTGATGCCCAGCTTTTTGAGTTTATTAGAAATGGTAGTATGTGAGACTCCCAGTGCCTGGGCTGTCTTCCTGATACTACCCTGCATTTTTAATGTATTAAGAATTATTTCTTTTTCCACGCGTAACGCCGCAGTTTTTAAGGATGTCCTGTCTGCGATGCCTGTTGACACCACATTGTCAATGCCACCGTCAAAAACGATCTGCTCAGCTTCGATTTCTGTTTCCTGAGAAAAATGCAACGCACGCAGAACGACATTCTCAAGTTCTCGCACATTACCCGGCCAGTGGTAGCTCAACAGTTTTTCCAACGCCGCCCGGGACAATCTTTTACACTGGTCGCCCCGTTGACAGCATTTGTACAGGTAATTCTCAGACAGCAAAGGGATATCTCCAATTCTTTGTCTGAGAGGCGGTATTTGGATCGGAATGACATTGAGCCGGTAATATAGATCCTCACGGAAAAGGCCATTTTTTATCATTTCTTCGATATTGCGGTTGGTGGCAGTAATCACGCGACAATTTAAGATCAACTCTTCATTTGCGCCCAGGGGTCTAACCCTGCCTTCTTGCAAAATGCGCAGTAGCTTGACCTGGAGACTGGCGGGCAGCTCCGAAATCTCATCAAGAAAAATGGTCCCCCCACAAGCAAATTGAAAAAGTCCCACCCGTCCACCTTTTTTCGCTCCACTGAAAGCTCCGTCCACATACCCGAAGAGCTCGCTTTCTAAAAGATTTTCCGGGATAGCACCGCAGTTTAGAGGGACAAATACCTTTTCTCTCCTCCTGCTTGCAAAATGTATCGCCCGCGCAAACAGTTCTTTGCCAGTCCCGCTTTCACCCTTTAAAAGGATGGTAGAATCGGTAGGAGCCACCTGCCTCGCCAAATTAATTGTTTTTTTCAACACGTCGCTTTCACCCATAATTTCCCCGAACACATCGGTTGGGGAATCATTAGGAGTAATGGAGTTGATGATTGCCTCAATCTGCTTCTCCCTGGACTGGTAAGGCATATCGTTGATTCGTTCTACGGAAAGAAGGTTAGGAACGCTTTCCAGTTCATTTACTAGGGACATAATATCCGGATAAGCATCTTCGATCTCTACGAACATCATGTTATTCATCAGCTGCAGGGCCAGAATGTTCATTCCATAGTTGAACAGTGCTTTGGAAACATCAAGTACTATGCCAATCCGGTCATTGAATCTAATCCTCAATTTGATCGTTTCCATATTCCACCTCTGTTCTATTTTTTTACATTCTTCTACACAAATATGTTAATTCCTTCTATTAAAAAATTCCCTGTGCCTATCTAGCTTGTTTTGCTAATCGCCTTACAGACCAGACATATTATGCTTTCAGATCAATTCTCCTCACTCTTAGGTAAACTATTAAAACAAAACCTATTCTTCATTGCTAAACGGTTAGACCAAGTTTAACGCTGTTGTTGTTTTACCAACCCCACCTTTCTGGTTGGCTATGGCAATAATCTCGTATTTATTATTCATTATTTGACTCCTCCATGAATTTTTATTTTTTCATATCATGTAACCAACAACAAAAAATGACTATGTAGTTCCAAAGAAACCACATAGTCATTTACATCAAGTCGTTATTTAATTTTTGATAAAGAACTAAACCTTAGATGACATAATTACATAGCTTCTTTTTATATAAATAGTAACCCAGGTTCCCATCATTCAACCACCAATCGAGTAGGAGGCTACCCATTAATTGAATAGCCGACCTCTCACACCACCTAGCATGCAGGTCCGCACTAGGTGGTTCAATGTTAAGTGCAGTGCCTCGTATCTTTTGGATATATCATCATATCCGATTGATGCGAGGTATTTGTTTGTTAATGACTTTGTAAGTACCCAGCTATGAGCAATCCGCCAATACCCTTTTCGGGTGTTCGCCCACTCCCAAGCCTCGTCTGCACCAAAAATCCATAAAACGATTTAAAGATAGAGTGCGGCAAATCACAAGACGCAAGCGTGGCAGGGCAATCGGTCAAATACTGCACGAACTAAAAGTGTTCACCACAGGCTGGTTAGGATACTATTCCATTGCAGATATGGGGACTAGAATTACCGCACTTAGTGAATGGACAAGGCGGAGGATTAGAATGTACCTATGGAAGCAGTGGAAGAAAGTGAGTGCAAGATACGATAACCTAAAACGACTGAAAATACCCAAAGGTAATTCCGAAGGAAGTAAATAGTGACTGGATTTCTGCCGGGTCTAATTTTGCTTTGAGCTTGGTAACATTCATCGCAATGGCTATCATGGCCATGAACTGCTCTCTGGTGATTTTATCCAGTGGACCAAATTTTCCATAGCCATAGCCGTTAATAATCTTATACTCCGAGATTATTTATAATTTGGGTTGAGTAAATAATATACCCTGTATATTACTGCCGCAGCCTCTGCTCTTGTGGCAAAATCCTGGGGAGCAAAATTTCCGCCCGGCTTACCGCTAATTATGCCATATTTTGCTACAATTGCGGCACAGCTTTGGGCATATTCACTGATGGATTCACTGTCGCTAAACTTATTAAGATAATCATCTGGGTTTTGAGGGTTTTTTCTTCCTGTTATCTTGCTCAAGGCATTAGCCAGAACGGCACTCATATCCTGTCGGCTGATTTGCTCATTCGGGGCAAAGGTACCATCAGACCGCCCTGAAACAATCCCGGCTTTTAGCGCACTCGACACGGAACCAAAGAACCAGTCGTCCGCATTTACGTCACTGAAGTCAATAGCAGTCTGTTCATTGCTGATGCCAAAGACCCGAAGCACCATGGTCACAAACTGGGCCCTGGTTAGATATTCCCCCGGTTTATACAAATCATTTCCCATGCCCTTGACCATTCCTTTGGAGGCCATAACCTCAATAGATTCTTTGGCCCAATCGAATGAAGCAAGATCGGCAAAGGTTACAGCGTTATATTGAATCACAAATTTACTGAAGTGTGTGGTTGCAAATTTTACTGTGCCTGTAGCAGCATCATAAACTCCTGTAACCTGTTCATAAAAACCTGCATCATTAATGAAAAATACAGAAATCAAGGCTGGATTCTCACTGGGTTTAAGCGTATAGGGTACTGTAATATCCACCGGAGTTGAGAACTGGCTGACCTTGTTTGCACCGGCAAAAGCGTTGAAATCATAAACCTGCGAGTCACCAACCCTTTCTCTAACATTTTCCGGCAGCTCGTCCGCAGCAACTTTCCTGGCTTCAAGGGTTACATTTTGAGCTCCCGCGGTGGCGATTGCATTAGGGGCAATGGCGATGGTCGCCACAGAAGTTTGAACAGCTATTTTGTCTAGCTTATTTTGGGCTGCCATTAATAAGTACGTTGGTAGTTGAATAGAGGTCTGAGTGGCTGTTGCCACCCCTGGAACATCAAGTTTTAAAACAGCTTCCACCTTAGATTCCATGCCGGTATTCGTTATAGCCCCATTTAAAAT
The DNA here is from genome assembly GCA_002841595.1 of Firmicutes bacterium HGW-Firmicutes-12. Taxonomy (GTDB): domain Bacteria; phylum Bacillota; class Peptococcia; order DRI-13; family PHAD01; genus PHAD01. The sequence goes on along the minus strand of PHAD01000074.1, from coordinate 8,946 downwards.
ACCTGCCGTACCTGCAATAGTATTAATCCTTTCTGTCAAAGCAGTCACAGTACTCGGTCTTATAACAGCTGTTGTGCTCGTGCCAGTGGTAATCGAGGTAATCGTTTCCGTGTTCACTTTATCAAGAGCTGTATTTGCTATGCTAAGAAGCGATTGCTCGATTTGGTTAGCTAAAGTTGTTGTAGTAGCTGGAGAATTCATTATGCCTGAGGCACTGCTAATAATCTCTTGGGCTTTTAGCATTGCCTCGGTAGGATCCGTTATGCTTTCTACGGTTTGAATGAGAGCTGCCAGATTATCTGCTACTTGTGGTGGAGTGGTTGATGTGGATGTAGTAGTCCCAGCGTCATCATTACCTCCAGTAGTCGTCGTATCTTGAATCTGGAAACCATTCATTGTTTTGTAGTACATTATCTCGTCAAAATCCGTTAGGCCATTATTATTATAATCTACAAAGAATGTATTCAGATCAGCTGAGGAGAGATATCCGATCTTGACAGTATCTTTCCCCCCATCTTTTCCTGCTAGCCAAATCCCGCCATCAGCCGTTAACACCAGTGCGCTATTCATACCCGGATACACGGCCAAAACATTTTCCCAACCGTCAACAGCCATAGGTTCTGTTAACACCCAGGGTCGTGTTTCATCAAAATAGTATGCTTTTAGGGTTTTATCCCGATCAATTCCCATAATAAAATTACTGCCTATAGATATTCCAATCATATTATCGAAACCAGCGTTTGTGGTTCCACAAACGCTGGTTCTTCCAGGAGATTCCACTCACCTTCACTACATAAATTAGTATCGGGTATCAATTGATATTGAGCAGGATTCCAACCACGTGGAGTCAGGAGTTGCATCGTATAGGGTATATGTCGCACGTCATATGAGTCATGTTTCCAAATCCAGACGGTCCCATCGTTTTTCAGAGCAGCTATCGCTTTGTGCTTAGCTGTTATGTCTTTCACGTCTGTCATTCTTTGCAAAGGAGTCTTATCCAAGATGCATTCAATTTCAACTCTCATCTCTGATGTAGCTCCTGGAATAAGGTCTAAAAGTTTTGAAATACCTTTCATTACCGCACTGCCCCAACTAAAACCCATTGCGCCTACTTGATCAAGCACAAATTGGGCTCCGTCCCAATCACCTACCACATAATATAACTTTACCCTGCTTCTATTTTGTTCATATCCCCAGTCCCAAACGTTTCCGTTATTGTCTAAGGCCGCCCCAGTATTAAATCCTGCCGCGACTTCTTTAATATTGCTTAGCCCATCAATACGAACGGGAACACTGTCGATGGTTTGATAAATTGAACGTTCCAAAAGCCCCAGATCTTCATCATAAATCCTTGATCTTTGCTTATCTAAATCACCCCAGGTCCAGACGGAGCCATCTTCCCGCAAGGCCAGACTGTAGCGAGTTGAGGCATCAATATCAATAATTCTGTCTATACCAGACACTTGCCTCAAGTCAGTGTTATAGTGAGCACCACTGTAATTCCAGCCCACTAATCCTTCCGACCAATAGTCCCGGAAAGATTGCGTCCAAACCGTACCATCTTTTTTGAGCAATAAATCATGAATACCCAGGCTTACCTTTTGCAGTACACTTCCCGGTAGATCGATTCCTCCATAAAAAGAATTCTTACTCATTTCGGGAGCCGTAACGAAATTATCTTCTCTGCTAATTTCATAATCAAAGCCACTCCCACTGCCACTTAGAAAGCCTATCCTATTGCCTGAGATCATATTGATTTAATGTGCCGTCTTCCTTTCTATCTACAATATAGCCGGATACATCATCAACAGAAAAATGCGGAAAAGCGCTCACCGGCAATAACGAACTACGAGTGGTTATCGTTGTATTGTTAGGCGGCGACGTGGAACCGGAGGACGGATAAAGCTGTGCGGCAGGGATCGTTGAACGCAAAATAGAACTGCTGCCCCACTGTAATTGAATCCTCGGTTCCAGTTGGCTATTCTGTTCATAGAAATATTCAAGCTTTACTTCAACCTTTTGACCTGACTGTAAAAAGATCTTCCCTCTATTCCATTTTAAATGATGCTGGTTCCAATCGCTAATGAGGGGTTCACCGTTAACCCACAATCTTACTCCATCATTGGATAAGATATAGAAGGTATATTCTTCTGTTGTAAGGGGTTCGATTTCTCCTGTCCATCTGACACTATATTTATTATTAGTGATGTATTGACTGTAAATCCTTCTATCTACGCTGTCATATTGAAGAGGACCAGTAAAATCAAGCCCTTGATCCGTCCTCACAAACTGCAAATCAGAGAGCCCAGTTCCTTTAAAATATTCCCCCGTAAGTCCCGTGTCTCTTCTTTCTACAGAGGTATATTCTTCCATGGTGCTTAAGGTGCTGGTTCCTACACCACCTAAGGCATATATTTTCCCGGACAATGTTGCCGCTCCCAAATCTGTCCTGACCGCAGGTAGACCAGCCATGGTTTTCCATGAATTCGTCAAAGGATCATACTCTTCCACTTTGTCTAAGATAGCGCTGCCATTTGTTCCCCCCATTGCATATAGTTTCCCATTAAGAGGGGTTAACACAAGACCACTCCTGGCTGTGGGCATATTTGCTTTGCTTATCCATTCATTGGCGAGGGGATCAAATACTTCTACAGTGTTTAAATAAGCTCCGTCTTGTGCTTTTCCACCTGCCACAAATATTTTCCCATCCAGCACGGTCACGCCGGCTTTTTCTCTTTCGATAGACATGGCCGCCCTCATGAACCAGGTATTTGTGACTGGATCGTACTCTTCAACAGTATTTACAACTCCGCTGTTACGCCCGCCTAAAGCATAGATTTTTTTGTTTACAACGGCAACACCCAAGCCATCTCTGGCAATATTCATATCTGCCAGCGCGGACCAGCTGTTTGTGAAGGGGTTATATTTCTCAACAGTTTTTAAAGCACTGCCATTTGTTCCTCCTATCGCATAAAGGTTACCCTGCAAGGATACCAATCCGAGTGCCCTGCGAGACGTGGGCATGTTGGCCACCGATGTTTGTGTGTTCCAGGCCGGATCAAGGACTTTCAGTGTATTGAGGATATTTGTGCCCATTCCTCCGGCAACATATATTTTTCCGTTTTCTTCAGCAACACCAGCCTGGGACCAGGAAGACATAGCGGAAAGATCCATCCTTGAATTCCACACATTGGTCAAAGGGTCATAGACTTCTACAAATATCGACTCTTGTTCAGCCGTAGGCCGACCACCAAAGACATATATCTTATTATCATAAACTGCTACATCGAAACCATACAAATCCTGCTCCATATTGGCTTTTGTTGTCCAGGTATTCGTGGCAGGATCATACTCTTCCACGATCATTTTTCTAGAATTAAAATCCGCTCCCCCAATGACATATATTTTATTGTTTATTACAGCAGCACGGCATTGAGATCTTGCTGTGGGCATGCTTGTTTTTGTTGTCCATGTATTAGTCGCAGGATCATATTCTTCCACTGTATCTTTTACTAATTGCAAATACTGTGAGTCAGGATGAGTAGTATTTTCTCCAATGGCATATATTTTCCCGTTTACTGCTGCCACGGCTAAGCCTGATCTTGTTGTTGGCATCGGCGCTTTTGTTGCCCAGGAAAGCGTATTGGTATCATATACTTCTAGAGTGTTCAAGTAAAGGTTATTCCAGGGCCTACCGGTTACATCTGTATGGCCCTGTCCTCCAATAACATAGATTTTTCCATTGAGAGCAACTGCGCCAATTCCTGACCTTGCTGTCGGCATAGACTCTGTAAAAAGCCAATCACCGTAATATGAAAAATTTGGATCATGCAATTCAACGGAATTTAAGTCACCCACCTCTGGGTTATAGCCACCGATACAATAAATACGTCCATTTAATTCCACCGCACTAAAATTAGTCCTTTTCGTGTACATAGCTGCTTTCGCCAGCCAATTATTGTCGACAGGGTCATACTCCTCCATTTTGCTGAAGGTCGTGTTTAAATCTTCGCCACCGATCACATACATTTTCCCATTCAACTGAACTACACTTGCAGCGACTCTTCCTTCCATTGCATTAGGCAGCGTTGTCCAACTTCCTAAGCCAACCGGGATCGTTTCCGTAGGTGCCGGCGGCTCCACTGGCCCGGTCGATGCCGGTGGCCACTGAACATAATCACACTGATTGTATTGATTTGAGCCCCAGGGGCTTACACCGCCTTCTGCAGTAATTGCGACGCTGCAATCTCCTCCAGCCCCTATTCCTGTAACTTCCAGCAAACCAAGATCAAGAGGCTCTTCGCATTGTCCTTCACTATTGTCACCCCAAGCAACCACTGTTCCTATACTTTTCAAAGCCACGACATGTTTGTTGCCGGCGGCGATCGCTTTCACATCGGTCAGTCCGTTGGGCACATTGTGCTGTCCTCTGGAGTTATCTCCCCATACCACAACAGTTCCATCTTCTTTTAAAGCTACCGTAAAATCCACACCTGCAGCGATCGCCTGTACATTGGAAAGTCCCTCGGGAACATTGCATTGCCCTTGATAATTATCACCCCAGGCTGTAACTGTGCCATTCTCTTTTAAGGCCACCAAATGGTTGCTTCCCGCTGCAATGGCTTTAACGTTCTCTAATCCAACAGGAACATTATATTGATCAGTCGTTCCATCTACTCCCCACTTGACAACCGTTCCGTTTTTCTTTAAAGCGAGAACAAAATAGTTCCCAACGGCTACACTTTTTACACTACCCAAATCCAGCGGCACATTAAGCCGGGAGTACATATCACTTCCCCAAACTGCAACGGTTTCGTCATCTTTCACTACCGCTGTTAGATCCTGGCCTGCATCAGCAGCCAAGATATGCCCTTGTAAATTCTCAGGAATATTACAAACACCATAAGGATTTGTTCCCCAAGCTTTTATACTTCCATCTCTTTGTAGGTACAGCACGTGCCCTTCCCCCACAGCAACCGACTCTTCGATCATCGGTATCGTATATTGTTCCACAGTAGCTACGAGTTGATTATTTTGTTGGCCACCGATAACATATACTTTCCCATTCGCACTTGCCACTGCTAGATTTTGTCTGGCTGTGGGCATATTCTCTCTTGTAATCCATCTGTTCGTGACTGGATTGTACTCTTCCATCAGATTACTGTCTACCTGGGAACTACTTGCCCCTCCTGCGACAAAGATTCTTTCATCAGTGGCGCTCATCCCAAATTCAACTCTCCCTGAAGGTAGGGACAGTTTGTCCACCCATGTATTTTCCCGCGGGTCATATTCTTTTAACTGTGTCCCTGTATTTTCAAAGGACCCTGCAACAACTATTTTACCGTTTATTGTTACCGCCGATAGTTTTTGAGGCAAGGTTGAGGATAATACAGATATCCAAGTATTATCGGCAGTATCATATATATCTACACTAGATAGTGGGTTATTAGCTGAATCAGAACCTCCCAGCACGTAAATCTTGCCTTCCACTACTGCCATAGCAAAATCTTTTCGCATAAAAGGCATCACTGCCTTTGCTACCCAAGTTGCACTTACGGGATCAAAGACCTCTACACTATTCAAAGAACTGATTCCATTAGAACCACCCATGGCATATATCTTCTGATCCACGACGGCAATCCCAAAACGTTCTCTCGCGGTTGGGATACTTACCCCCGTTGTCCAAGTATCCTGTACAAGATCATATTGTTCTACTATATTTGTAACCTGACCGTTGGCGAGTCGTCCTCCCACTACTAGTATGTTCCCATTTACTATGGCAGCAGCAGAATAACTCCTTAATGAAGTCGTATCACTTTTTGATAGCCAACCTGTAACGGCTACCTCAGGATTGTCTAATGCTCTCAAATTTTCTGGCACTATACATTGATTTTCATTATTTTTGCCCCATACAAATACTTTTCCATCATTTTTAAGGGCTATGTTAAAATCATCTCCAGCCGCAATGGCTTTGACATTCCTTAAGGTGGCAGGTACAATTCCTTGATTATCTACCTTTCTCCCCCAAGCAACCACGGTTCCGTCTTCTTTTAGGGCCAAAGTATGATTCCGTCCCGCAGCAATAGCTATGACATTTGTCAGTTCAGTCGGTACACTACTTTGTCCGTATTGATTATCTCCCCAAGCAACCACCGTCCCATTTTCCCTTAAGGCAACACTATGACCTATACCTGCAGCCACAGCTTTTACATTGGTTAAACCGTCAGGAACAGTAGCTTGTCCATAATTATTTTCTCCCCAGGACACAACATTCCCATCTTCTTGCACTGCTACCGCATGCATTGTACCTGCGGCTATTGCTTTAACATTTTTTAACCCGGCAGGGATGCCATTAGATGCTCCCCATTGAACCAAACTGCCATTAACCATTAAAGCTAAGACAAAGAAATCTCCGGCCGCAATTTTCCTGACATACTTCAAGCCGCTGGGCACATCCCTTACCCCAGAAGAATTGTATCCCCAGACAGCCACCGTACCATCATTTTTTAATACGGCTGTATAATTATTGGCTGCTGCTACAGCCGTAACATCGTTCAGTCCAGCTGGTATATTGAGCTGTTCTCCCCAATTACTCCCCCACGTGGTGATTGTACCGTCCTCATTTAAATAAACAGCATGGGCCCACCGCCGGCAATAGATGACTCGCCAGGATGTACTGCATATTCCTCAACAGTTGTTATGTTTTGGTAATTACTCATCCCGCCCATAGCATAAATTTTTCCGCTTACGACTACCGTGATAAAACCGTGTCTTGCCGTCGGCATACTTTCCAATACTGTCCAACTGTCGGAAGCAGGATTATATAGTTCAACCGTATCCCGGTCTCTCCAATCTTCTCCTGCAGTATGCGTCTCTCCACCCAAGACAAATATTTTCCCATTAACCTCCACCATCTCAAAACCACTTCGTACCGAAGGCATGGGTATCTTGTCCACCCAACTAGAAGTTGAAGGATCATATTCTTTTAAAAGTGTTTCAGTAGCTGTATCTCCTTTTCCTAGATTGGGGTCTAGCCCTAGTACGTAGATTTTGTCATTGACCGCCTGGGATGTAGACCCCATATTGAATTGCGGCATGACTCCCTTATCTGTGCAGGTATTAGCAACGGGATCATATTCAATTAGGTTCTCACCCAATGCGTATAGCTTTCCATTAAGCACGACCGTGGGCACACTGTACCCTGCCAAAGCACTTGGCATTTCTGGCTTCGTTTCCCATAGCCCGTCAGGACCACCGGCAGGATCAAATACCTCTACAGTTTTTAGGGATCCACTTTCATTCATCCCACCTATTGCATAGATCTTCTCATTTATGACCATCGCACCAACACCCGCTCTGACTGTTGGCATCCCTTCTTTCTGTGTCCAGGTATCCGTTACAGGATCAAACTCTTCCACTATATTTGTGAATTCATAGGAGTCTGTGAATTGTCCCCCTATCACGTATATCTTACCATCTACCTCCGCCACGCTCGCTCCGCTCCTTGACGTAGTCATATTTGACTTTGCACTCCAGCTCGTCAAAATTTGGCTTGCAACAGGTGTAGGTTGGAGAAATATTGGCACATCACATTGATAAGAATAATTACTCCCCCAGGCAACGACGAATTCATCGTTGGTTAAAGCCATGCTACAAAATCCCCCGGCAGCTATAGATTTTACTTCTGTCAAGCCTACCGGTATATCGCACTGCCCGTTCCTATTATCTCCCCAGGACACAACAGTACCATCTTCCTTCAAGGCTAGAACATGATTTTCTCCTGCTGCAATTGCTTTGATACCCGTTAACCCTGTAGGTGCATTACTGCATTGCCCATACTCATCATCACCCCATACTACTATAGACCCATCCGTCTTTAAGGCTACTGTGAAAGCATATCCTACAGCGATGTCCTGAACGGAGGATAATCCTTCTGGTACGATGGAGCCACTAGAACCAGTATATCCCCACTGCTCTACAATGCCATCATATTTTAAAGCAACCGCATATAACCCTGCGGCTATTTCTTTTACATCCGCTAATCCTGTCCTTTGGCGGAGAATCTCAACCCAGGATTCTTGGGGGGTAAACGGATAGCCATATGTAATAGAATCACCTAATGCGACAAATTTATATTCTTGCATCTAATCAACTCCAGATTTCATACAATTGTATCCATATAATTATGTGCCAATGTCAAAGAAAAAACCCAGACTGGCTGGGATATTTAAATCATCTTATTGAATAATTCTTCATCCACCTGTAATTGCTTCTTTAGAATATCCTTCCATAAACGCGAAGGTATTTCACCTGTGCCCTTGGAGACTTTTGTACGTTTTAAGCTCCCATTATTCATTATTTTCCGATAAAAATAATGATCTGTATCTTTGTATAGCTCCCATCCATCCCGTTCACAGAATCGCTTTAATTCTCTCCAGCTAGGCATCAAGCAAACCTCTCACTGCATCCTCATTTTTCTGGATTAGCACTCGCATAATATAAGGAAAATGTAGTTTTCTATTGGGAGCGCCATAATACTTTTCAAACTCATCCATATATTCTTGAGCATATTCAATCAGCTCTGTGGTAATCTTTGCTTTTAACGCATCCAAACTAGCGGCATTAGCTAAGATATCTAGCTCTTTCAGAGAACCACTAAAACTGCCGTCAGCTTCTTCTTCATATTCAAGAGTAAACCTATACGGTATTAAAACAACTTCTAAATGCTCCAAAGATATAGCTGCAAGGTAGTCTCTGTTACGTTTTACCAAAGAGGGCTTAAAACGCACAACATTATCAATAAAACTTCCCCAATCTCTCCTGACATCTGTGGCATTGAAAACTCCCTGCATAATTACACCCTCCTTCTTGAAGACCATATATCTCACCTCCCATTATAGCTTATGTACACAACGTACACAATATTCGTTTTGGAGGAAAGAAAAA
>PHAD01000073.1 GCA_002841595.1 Firmicutes bacterium HGW-Firmicutes-12 | reverse complement strand
CCAAAATACAGGTAAATTGAACTGCTCTTGAAATATTGCACCCGCACCAGCTGCCATCGTCGTAACAGCACCGAACAGAAAAAAAGTAATAATATAATCCAGTAGCTTACCTATCCTTTTACCACCAGCATAATAGATAATCGGTACATGTGACTCTGCCTTTAATTTCTTACCAAGAATAAGGATTTGTTTTCCAAAATAATAAAAAAGGATCCCCGCAATAACTAAGCCCAAGATACCCCCATAGCCAAAATAACCAAAGTACTGTAGTACCTCTTGTCCCGAGGCAAAACCTGCTCCGACCACTGTCCCAATGTAAGTTGCCGCTACTTTCCAAGCGGTGATCTTTTTCCCCTTATCCAAAGTCATGTAAAGCCCCCCTGTAGAGATGATATATTTAAATTCTCCACAGACTAGCCTAAGTATGCTATGTTCCCCATCCAGTTAATTCCGAAAATAAAACGAGTCGCTAATAAGTATATACTTATTAGCGACTCAATTATTAGCTTTGGTTGCGGGAGAAGGATTTGAACCTTCGACCTTCGGGTTATGAGCCCGACGAGCTGCCAGCTGCTCCATCCCGCGATATTATCGTGTAAAAACAATAATAACATAAATATCGCACTGTAGCAAGCTCTATATTCAGGTATATTATTACATTAATAGATAATCGCTAAATATCTTCATTTAACACTTGACATGTACTAAAAAAATTTATACAATTCAAATGACACGACAGGTGTCAATACAGCTGATGAGGTGAATGATGATGAACGTAAGAGAAATTGTTTGGGGTGGTCTTCTAACTTCCTTGGCTCTTGTGATCCCCCTTGCATTCGGTGGTTTTCTAGGTATAACGTTACCTCCATTTAGTGCTACTATAGCCTCGCATGTTCCTGTTATGTTAGCCATGCTAATAAGTCCATTGGTTGCTCTTATGGTTGCTGCCGGATCAGCATTGGGTTTCTTCCTTAAGCTAGGGGCTGTAATCGGGGCTCGTGCAGCCATGCATATTGTGTTTGCTGTATTTGGAGCATACTTAATCAAACGTGGTCATTCTTTTAGAACTGCACTTATTGCTACTTTACCGGTTCATGCTATATCTGAGGCGTTGATTGTATTACCTTTCGGTTTTACGCTGCATAAAGCTGGTGTAGTCATTGGAATTGGAACGGGTCTCCATCATATTGTAGACAGTATAATTGCCTTGTCGGTATTCGCCCTAATTGGCTATTTAATACCGCAAAACAATACCTTCGGTAAGAAGCTGTAATACATTTACCTCTAAATATCAGCTGATTAACCCGATTAGAAACTAGCTATCCTCAATATGAATATATCTATAAAAGAACCGATGCGATTAAAAGCACCCCAAATTGTGCTTGTAGTTGTGCGGTTTTTTTATCTAATTCGATTATATTTGACGTCATCTTTCCTGGATTACTAAATGTTTTTATGTTGCTATTAGCACTAGGTAGAGTTAAAAATACCATAACACTCCAATTAGGCAATGTATCGAAAAATATCATCGCTATAAGAAATGCATATGGCAATAGGATCAGCCCACGGTATACTGTTTCTCCTCTTTCTTTTCCAATTATTATTGAAAGTGTTTTTATACCAGCTAACTTATCATGCTGCATATCTCTCAAATCGTTTGCTTGTAGTATAGCTGTCGTTAGCATTCCAATTGGTATTGATAGTATTAACGCTTCTCTGGATAAGGTAAGTGCCTGTACATAATATGAGCCCATTAAAGCCAATGGACCGAAAACAATAAATATTATTATAAAACCCAACCCCCTATACTTTAATCTTAAAGGTTTTCCAGTGTATGAATATACCAAAGCGATTCCACATAACCCTATCACGAAAATGAACCAGCCTCGTTGAGCCGATATAATTACACCTAGTACAAATGCAACTGCTACCAAAATAGATCCTACAATATAAAGCTCCTTAGCTGTCAGCTTCTCCTCAGCAACAACTCTACTCGAGCCAAGGGATTCTTTTGTATCTACTTTATTGATATAATCGTCATGATCGTTAATCAAGTTAACCGCGGATTGTATCAGTATCATCGTAATTAGAGATAGTAGCAAATACCCCCAATGGAAAACTCCTTCTTTTATGACTAAAACAGCTCCCATTGTGACCGGTATTATTGTGGCTGATAGCGTATGAGGACGAATTGCCCTTATCCAAAACTTCATTTTTTGCAACTAGCTTCCTCTTCCTTTCGGGTATTTATCATCTTAATCAAAAAGTAGTTCTATTATCTCCTGCATCTTACCAAGTATACAAGAGACGAAATCTAAAAATCATTATCCTTAAACCACGTTACTATAAATTTATAAATTATAGCTGCAAGAAATATCAGTCCGCTATATCCTAGCAATGGATAGATTGTTCCTACTGCACTTGATAATTGCCACCCTACAAATGGTAGGCTTGGCAATAATACTAATAGTGCTAGTAACGGCTTAGGCCAAGCGAACCTAGACTGTAGACGCTTTATTAGTCCAAAACCATTTCCAACTGCCGAAGTTAATATGGCTGCCCATAGAACAAAGGAGTAAATCCATAATGCAATGGTACTCACTTTCCCCGCCAAGACAAGCATAGGTATTTCTTCCCCTATTATTTCACTACCTTGTATTAATAAAGCATAGCAGATTACCGTTGCCATTAAACCTAGAAAGATACCGCCTAAAATAATCCCATATAAATTCACGTCCGCAGGCTTTCCGCCAAGAGAAGCTACTACTACCATACCTAAAACGAGATTATAAGCAACATACAATAATGATGAGAAAAACCAACTATTGGTAATAATTTCTTTTTCTTTAAGAATTATACCACTTGTTTCATTAATACCCAAAGATGCACAACCACCTACAATTAGGATTAATATTACAATTCCCGGCACTAACGCTGTATTTAACCATAAGATCCCTTCTTCACCCATTAGAAGTGTCAAATAAACGAAGATGCCTGTTACATAGAAACCTACCCAGGATGGAACACTTAATATATTAGTAAATAGACTACCGCTCGCAACAAGCATTACAACAAGACCACAACTTAGAAATATAGCTAATAAAACATCAAAAAAACCTAAGAACCTTCCATTGAATAAATAGTGTATATACTGTTTGTAATCTACGATGTTTTCTTCTGATACCGCTTTGACTATCATAGCGCCTAATATAGCAAACATCACGCCAGCAGTAATCGTTCCTAACACACCTTTTTTACCAAAGATAACAAAAAATCTTACTATTTCCTGACCAGAAGCAAATCCTGCTCCAATTACTGTACCAACAAAGGTAAAAGCAAATTGAAAAATCACTATTACTGAATTACCACGCATTAATTGGCAACCTCACAGTACCTAATAGTCTAATTATCTTTATGCCGTTATCTTTTTTTTATCCTACTTTCTTAGGATAAATCATACTTTGTTTGCCCATACTATTAGGTAAATATAGCCTGGAGGTCAATCGCGTGATAATACGATCAAAGCTCTTAGATATAGTTTCACGGCCAAAAAGCGAAGTTCAAGAAACCCGTGTACATATTGATGACCCTAGTGCGGTTTTTGCTTTAACCAATGAATTGACTTGCTTTCTTACTAATGATATTAAGAAAAGTCCTCCAGTCATATTATGTATTGGCACAGACAGGTCTACTGGTGATAGTCTTGGCCCATTAACAGGCTGGCGACTTCATAAACTGCTTTATAGTAAAAATGTTTCTGTTTTTGGAACTATCGATCAACCAGTTCATGCTCAAAATATACATTCCGTTCTTTCTCATATCAGGGAAACAAATACCGATCGATCTATGATCGCAGTTGATGCTTGTCTAGGACAATTTCCTAACGTCGAAACGATCTTACTTGAGCATAAACCGTTACGACCTGGTTCTGGAGTAAAAAAAATTCTCCCTGAAGTAGGAGATATTAGTATTTCTGGAATTGTAAATACAGGTGGTTTCATGGAAATTCAAGTTTTGCAAAACACCCGTCTAAGCATTGTAATGAAAATGTCCCATATAATAGCAAATAGTATATTTTTAGCCTTACAAAAAACCGGGATGTTAAACGGGGATTAAAACTTGTATTGCCTGTGGGATAACACTTATATGCAATGATTTATTATAAAATACCTGTCCATCAAGCTGAGCGTAAACTTGCCGCTCACTTCGTTGTATATTTATTATTACTTCACGGCCCTTTAAGAATAGGCACTTGGGATTGGAAGTATGACTTCCTTTGTAAACAGAAGGAAGAGTACGTAATATTTCTGTTTTAGTAGTTTCCTTTATAATACATATATCTATTAATCCATCATCTAAAATGGCATTGGGAAGTATATGAATGCCTCCGCCTACGAACTCTCCATTTCCTACTGCTACTAAGATAACTTTTTCTTTTCTTACTAACCCATCAATAACAATTTCTGCTTCTATTGGTCTATATGTTAATAGCGTCTTTAGTATCGCACTAATGTATGCAATTTCCCCTCTGAGAAATCTTATACCGTTGACGTTTTTTGCTACCTCTGCATCAAACCCAATTCCTGCCATATTTATAAAGTATTCATCATTACACTTAACTATGTCAATTAACTTTTTCTTGCCATTATTCAGAATCTCTATTAGTTTACTTGGATTTCTTGTTATTCCTAATGTTTTGGCAAAATCATTACCTGTACCCCCAGGGAAAACCGCAAGTGCTGTTTCACTACCAACTAATCCATTAGCAACTTCATTAAGTGTACCATCTCCGCCTATTACAGCTAGTGTATCGTACTTTTCTTTAACTGCTTTTTTAGCTAGTAACGTTGCCTCGCCTGGGCTTCGAGTATATACGAATTGATAGCCTTCGCTATCATCTCCCATGATATGTTTGATTTGTTTCCATAATTCTAAAGCTCGCCCTCTTCCGGCTAAAGGATTAATTATAAACTTTATCCTCATGAACCGCCCTCCTGATTAACTAACATATAAAAACAGAAATGCCGCATAGCGGCTTTTCTGTTTTTATATGTTATATCCTTTTTTCTATCTACTTTTTATTCTCATTATTAGAAGTCACTGTTCCTGGTACTGTTCCTTTTTCATCCTTGTTATTACTAGCTTGTAAATTAGTAGTATCTGTCTGAGTTTCCATTTGGCAGTTACCTTTAAATAAAGCGCCTTCTTCGATTATCAAATTCTTAACTTTTATATCCCCATAAAGCTTGGCTGAAGAGGCTAACTCTACCCGTCCTGTAGCTTGTATGTTCCCTTTCACAAAACCAGCTACAAGGATATTACGAGCTTCTACAGTGCATTCTAACTTACCTGTATCTCCTACAACCAAGTCACCTTTAGCTTTTAGATCCCCTTTATATTCACCATCAATGCGTATAGTTCCTATTGCTGAGATATTTCCCTGGAAAACGGTCTCTTTCCCGATCAATGTATCAATCTTTTCAAAATTTACGGGTTCAGCATTACTTTTTTTCCCAAACAATATTTATTCACCTCGCTCTTTTGCTTCGTTAATTAAATTCATAGGATTAATCCAAGTACCGTTTTTAGCAACTCCAAAATGGACGTGTGGACCAGTGCTCCTTCCTGTATTTCCGAGTCGAGTAATAATATCTCCTTTTTTAACTCTATCTCCTGTTTTGACCAGAATAGAAGAATTATGTGCATATTGGCTCACATAACCGTAACCATGCGAAATAACTACTAGTCTTCCCCAAGACCCCTTATAACCTGCATATGTAACTACACCATCACCTGCGGCTCGAATAGGAGCGCCATATGTAGAAGCAATATCTATCCCATCATGGAATTCTCTTCCCTTATGCGAATATGGATTCGAACGCCAGCCAAACCAAGATGTAATACGTCCTTGTATTGGCCATGCATCAGGTAATGCTTGTAGATATGTTAACTGCTTATCTACATCTGTATTAAGCTTATTCATATTTTCTTCTTGTTGAGTCATCATACTGTCCATCAAAGCTAGCTGTTCCTTAAGATCATCCAAGGTATCAATCTCGTTTTCAGGTATAGGAAGCTCCATATCCCCACTATTGGGGGTAACATTCATAACAGATGCAACGCTTAGTTCAGAATTACCCTTTTGTTTTGACACCATTTGTTCCATGATTGAGATAGGTTCCTCTATGGATAGTGGTCCTAATCCCATGGCTATCAACTTATAGCCATTATTGCTTCTTGAACTCCGTAATGTATTAATGTCTGTTACATTATCCTCTTTTTTACTTTGGGCCAGCCCAACTTTTTGTCTAACCTCTTGGTCTAGTTGAATTAAATATTCAAGTTTCTCCTTCATAGTGCCAGCTAATCCTTTTAATTCATTAATCTCTTTTGCTTGAGCTATATTGACTTCTTTTAGGACTATGTTTTCTTGTTTAGTGTACCTCAACAAAAAATATCCAGAAGTAAAATAGGTCACTATAAGTATGCATGAAATACTTAAAACCATAAATGATTTAAAAACCCATATAGGAATCCGGAAATTCTTAATATGTGCTCCTTGGCAATGTGGAATAACCATCATGGTTAAATGTGATGCTTTCTTCTTATCTTTCTTTTTTCTAGCAAGAGGATAATTATTCATATATAACCAGCCTTCAAAATAATTTATCAACACAATTAAGACTAAAGCATAAGGTATATAATTCTACATATTCTCTATAAATCCTTCCCTGAGATGGTATATTTTACTCAAAAAATTAGGTTTATGAATTAATTACTCCTATTTTGCAGGGCACTCGCAATTACTTTTTCTTCTTCAATTGATAATTGTTGACTGGCTTGCCCTTTTTTAATTGCTTTAGCATAAGTTCTTGCATCCTCTCGTCCGTATATGCTGCTAAGCACAATACCATCACCTTGTTGGTTTAGCATCGCTAGGGCAAAGCTTAAGTCTCCCCCCATTTCATTAAAGGCATTAAAGCGTAGTAAGTCTACCTTATGTATGCTTTTTCTTGCAAGTCGCTCCACATCTATAAGCCTTTTGTCATATATCTTTATTTTTTCTATTAAATCTTCCATAACTTTAGTTTGTTTACATATTATTTGTTCAAGGTTCTGTGCTTCAGCTCCTGTCGTTAAGATTTTGTACATTCTGGACAGCCTCTTATTACGTATTATATTTACCGCAAGAAGTATTATTCCTATCAAATAAGATATTGACAAGATTAGAATAATAATATCTATATGTTGTGCTCCCATAATACTGATAATTTCCATAATGTTGCTCCTTTTTATCTTTAAATTATATATCTATCAACTTTACCTATAATACTAGATATTCTTAAACTAATTTCTTCAGCCTGTCTTAATTATAATTGCTAAGACAGTATGTTACTAGATAGTTTTTTGAACAAATACTGCTTTTTTATGTTTTCCTATAATTAAAAAAGAAGCGTAGGCTCCAAACGCCTGCCGCTTCTTCTTTTAAAAATTATTTTTCGCTCTCGTCATTACAAGCAAGAGCTATATATTTTGGTCTAGCCTGATAGTGGGTATGCAGAAGATGGTGCGATTTTTCCCCAAGCGGTTTAATTAAGTATTCTTCATACAGTGTTGTAACTGCTGGGTTCAAATGCGACTTACGAAGAGCCATTCCTTTATCTTCGTCATAGATGGCTTTTGATCTAAGCATCTTATAGTCTTCCGGCAATTTCATACGATCCGGAGCACTTACGATAGGCTGTCCGCCGCCACCAATGCAGCCACCCGGGCAAGCCATTATTTCTATAAAGTGATACTCAGCTTCTCCCGCCTTAATTCTTTCAAGCAATATCTTTGCATTGCCCAAGCCATGTGCAATGGCCACCTTTACTGTTCCAAGAGGTGGAAGATCAACACTTGCTTCCCTTATACCTTCTAATCCACGGACAGCAGTAAAATCGACATTCTCTAAGGTTTTGCCAGTTACAACTTCATATACAGTCCTTAGAGCCGCTTCCATAACACCTCCGGTTGCTCCGAAGATTACACCGGCACCTGTAGAGATACCCATAGGTGCATCGTATTCTTCATCAGGAAGATTAACAAAATCAATGCCTGCTTCTTTAATCATTTTAGCCAATTCCCTTGTAGTCAAGACAACGTCAACATCCTGGAAGCCACTATCCTTCATCTCGGGCCTCTGGCACTCGTATTTTTTCGCGGTACAAGGCATAATCGAGACTGAATATACTTTAGCCGGATCAACTTTTATTTTTTCAGGGAAATATGTTTTAGCTAAAGCCCCAAACATCTGCTGTGGTGATTTACAAGTAGAAAGGTTATCCAAGAATTCAGGATAATGGTGTTCACAGTACTTAATCCAGCCAGGGCTGCATGAAGTAATCAGAGGAAGTGTCCCTCCATTTTTAACTCTATCTAATAGTTCGTTGCCTTCTTCCAAAATGGTCAGGTCCGCTGTAAAATCTGTGTCAAATACTTTAGTGAAGCCAAGTCTTCTAAGGGCTGCAACCATTTTTTTGGTTACTGGCGTACCAACCGGAAGACCAAATTCTTCACCTAGAACCGCACGAACAGCAGGAGCTGTCTGAACTACAACTACTTTTTCTGGATCATTAAGAGCATCCCATACCTTGTGTGTTTCATCTTTTTCTCTTATAGCTCCAACTGGACAAACATTAATGCACTGTCCACAAAGGACACAGTTAACATCATTAAGCATACGATCAAATGCTGGAGCAACAATACTAGCAAAGCCTCTTTCATTAAGCCCTAAAATACCAATACCCTGTACTTCACTACATGCAGCTACACAACGGCGACAGAGTATACATTTATCAGGTATTCTTTCGATAGCTGGAGATGATGAATCCATAGGGAAAATAGTGTTTTCGCCTTGGAAGCGAATATCTTTAATACCTAACTTTTTAGCTAATGCCTGCAATTCGCAATTAGTATTGCGATTACAAGTCAAGCACTCCATAGGATGGTTGGATAGAATTAATTCCACAACAGCCTTCCGAGCTTCCCTAACTTGAAATGTGTTCGTTTTAACTTTCAGACCTTCAGAAACTGGATATACGCAGGATGCTTGCAGACCGCGCGCATTCTCAATTTCTACTAAGCATACTCGACAGGCCCCAATTTTATTCATTTCTTTTAAATGACATAATGTCGGAATATCAATCCCGGCCCTTTGCGCAGCTTCCAGCACTGAAGAACCTGCAGGTACCTGCACTTCCCGGCCGTCGATTGTTAAGGTTACCATTTCCATGCACGTTCACTCTCCTTGATTAATATTATTGGCCTTTATTTCTTTACGACGGCCCCAAACTTACATTTTTCGATGCAAACGCCGCATTTTATACATTTTTCAGCATCGATAGTATACGGTTTCTTCACTTCACCACTAATAGCATCTACAGGACAATTACGGGCACATAATCCACAACCTATACACTTTTCAGCAATTATACTGTAATTTACAAGTTTTTTGCAGACGCCTGATGGACATTTCTTATCATAGATATGCGCTTCGTATTCATGTCTAAAATATTTTAAAGTGCTCAATACTGGGTTAGGTGACGTTTGTCCCAAACCGCAAAGAGCAGTATTCTTAATTGTTTTAGCTAAAATCTCAAGATTTTCTATATCTTCATGAGTACCTTTACCTTCGGTTATCTTAGTCAGGATTTCTAACATACGTTTTGTTCCGATCCGGCACGGAGGACATTTTCCACAGGACTCTTCTTGTGTAAACTCCAGGAAGAAGCGGGCAATATCTACCATACAGGTATCTTCATCCATAACTATCATACCACCAGATCCCATCATTGATCCCATAGCAATCAAGTTATCATAATCAATTTCCATATCAAGGAATTCTGCAGGAATACAGCCGCCGGAAGGTCCACCTGTCTGAGCAGCTTTAAATTTCTTACCATTAGGAATACCTCCACCTATATCGTAGATAATAGTACGTAGAGTTGTTCCCATTGGAACTTCGATTAATCCTGTGTTATTTATTTTACCGGCAAGAGCAAACACTTTAGTTCCTTTGCTCTTTTCCGTACCCATGGCTGAAAACCATTCCGCTCCGTTTCTAATAATGTGCGGAACATTCGCAAGAGTTTCAACATTATTAATGATAGTAGGCTTTCCCCATAAACCAGATACTGCAGGGAATGGTGGCCTTGGTCTAGGTTCACCCCTTTTACCTTCAATAGATGCCAAAAGTGCTGTTTCCTCACCGCAAACAAATGCCCCTGCGCCCAAACGAATATCTAAGTCGAAATCAAAACCCTTACCAAATATATTTTTACCTAAAAAACCCATTTCGCGAGCTTGATTGATAGCCGTTTTGAGGTTAGCAACCGCTACTGGGTATTCAGCACGAACATATACATAACCTTGATTTGCACCAATAGCATAGCCCGCAATTGCCATTGCTTCGATTACGGCATGTGGAGTTCCTTCTAATACGCTACGATCCATGAATGCCCCCGGGTCACCCTCGTCAGCATTACATACTACGTATTTCTGGTCACCTTTTGAATTATATGCAAATTCCCACTTTCTACCGGTCGGGAAACCCCCGCCCCCACGACCACGGAGACCTGATTTACTCATTGTATCAATAACTTGAAGAGGAGTCATTTCAGTTAACGCTTTTGCAAGGGCAAAATATCCGTCAACGGCAATATACTCTTCAATTATCTCCGGGTTGATTGCACCGCAACTAGTCAATGCAACTTTTTTCTGTGGTTTGAAATAGTTAATTGCACTAATTTCTTTTGTGGAATTGCCATCACTATTGAGCAACCAATCTTGTACCGATTTATTGTTAACGAAATGTTCTGTAACAATTTTCTTTGCTTTTTCTGGCGAAACCTTTCCATAGAAGAAAGGCATTTGACCTGGGATGGCAACTGTAACAACGGGTTCTTCATAACATATACCTGGGCATCCAGTTTGCGCAACAGTAACATTAGTCAGACTCTTGTTTTTAATCTCGTCAACAACAGCTGTTAGAACGTCCTTTGCCCCGTTGGCTATACCACATGTACCCATATGAACCGTTATAGTAGGCATGTTATTGTCTACTCTGCCTGACATTTCCTTAAGAACTTTTTCTTTCAATGCTTTTAATTCATCAACAGAACGCATTAACATCCCTCCCTTCACTGCTTAATTTCTTTATATTTGTTAATAATGTCACTAACATCGTTAGTCGTTAGTCGGCCATGAATGTTATCATTCACCACCAGAACTGGTGCCAATCCACAACAACCCAGACAACGACAACCTTCTAAGGTAAAGTGTCCATCTTCAGTTGTTTGTCCTACCTTAACTCCTAGTTGTTTTTCAAATTCAGCCATTACTTCTCCAGCCCCTTTAACATAACAGGCCGTTCCCAAACAAACACTGATTTTGTACTTACCTTTAGGAACAATACTGAATAACGAGTAGAAACTAACCACCCCATAAACCTCGCTTAAAGGAACATTCAATTTCTCGGCAATATAAGCTTGAACATCCTCCGGCAAGTATCCCAAGGCTTCCTGAGCCGCATGCAACACAGGAATTAGGGCACCTTGTTCATCCTTGTGAGTCTCAACAATACGATCAATTAGCTCGAATTGCGGTGATTTGCAGGTGCCGCATTCACATTGACAACTCATCTTTCTTTCATCCCCCTTATGTTTTACTTTCTTATTATATATAAGAATAATATAGAACATGTTAACATTTGAATAATGCGATTGTGAATTGAATCACATCCCCGCGCAGGTTGTGATTCAATTCACATTATACATAGGATTAATTATACTACATTTTATTTCTACAGGCTAGTGCAATTTTGCACATATTTTACGAAGTTTTTATTTTTATGTATTTTTACTAAAAATGCTAAATATCCTATCTAAATCATCATTATTATAATAATCAATCTCAATCTTACCTCTACCCTCTGCATATGTTACTTTTACTTTTGTTCCGCATATGCTCCTAATCCTTTCTTCAAGATCAGCAATTATTGGTGGTAGCTTACCCTCTATTTTAACCTTCTTGGTTTCATCTCTTTCTATTGTTTGCTTGTTTATTTCCTCATGAACACATTTTTCTGCATTACGAGCCGACATGTTTTTCTCAATCATCTGCCTAGCTAGATTTATCTGTTTTTCCTTCCCCATAAGAGCAAGTAATGGACGAACATGCCCTATAGACAGATCTCCTCTAGCTAAGATGTCTAGCACTTCCTGCGGAAGGTTTAATAATCTTATCATATTAGCAATAAGGGGGCGGCTTTTCCCCACTCTTTCAGCCACTTGCTCTTGGGTTAAGTTAAACTCTTCCATCAGTCTTTTATAAGCACTTGCTTCTTCAACTGGATTTAGGTCATGTCTCTGGATGTTTTCTATTAAAGCAATTTCTATCATTTGCTGGTCTGTTAATTCTTTAACAACCGCAGGGATACCCTCAAGTTTAAGTTGTTGACAGGCTCTTAAGCGTCTTTCGCCAACAACTAGCTCATACCCACCGTCTGGTAGAGGTCTTACCATGATTGGCTGAACAACACCATGTTCTTTTATGGATTTCACTAATTCCTGTAGTTTTTCCTCGTCAAAAGTTCTTCGAGGTTGATATGCATTCGGCTTTATTTGACTTATTTCAATTTCCATGGAAGGTTCTACCTTTGTCAGCACATCAGCAACTGTTGGGATAAGTGCCGAAAGGCCTTTGCCAAGCCTATTCTTACTCACGCTCAACAACCTCCTTTGCTAACTCGTTATAATTTTCTGCCCCCTTTGATTTTGGATCATAGAGAACAATAGGCTGGCCATGGCTAGGAGCTTCGCTTAATCGCACATTTCTTTGGATAATGGAATTAAATACTTTATCCTTAAAGTATTCTCTTACTTCCTCCACAACCTGCGTCGACAAGTTTGTGCGCGCATCATACATAGTTAGTACGACCCCTACTATATCCAATGCAGGATTTAGATGTTTCCTAACTAATGAAACTGTATTCATGAGCTGGCTTAATCCTTCTAGTGCATAATATTCACATTGTATCGGGATAAGAAGGCTATCCGCAGCCGTCATCGCATTTAACGTTAACAACCCTAAAGAAGGCGGACAGTCAATT
>PHAD01000072.1 GCA_002841595.1 Firmicutes bacterium HGW-Firmicutes-12 | reverse complement strand
AATGATAGAGATGCCGGTATTGCCACTATATGACTATACAAGAGTAGTCGCTATAAAAGAGGGTATAGAAGGTTGCTATCTGCCTCCGGCGGGAGTGGAACTAGAGTTTAAGTGGATAAGCAAAAATGAAGAATAGCTATATTTTTCAAAAAAATAATGCTATAATTATATAAAGAAAAGAAAAATCTGGCATTTCTCCAAATGGATAGCTAGCTTAAAAGGAGGAGGTTTTGATAATGTCTGAGGAACAAGTAGTTGTTTTCAAATTGGGACAAGAGGAGTACGCTCTCCCTATCTCTGAAGTAAGGGAGATTATTAATTATAGCGGTTTAACGAAAATTCCTAATGCTCCGCTTTATATGGAAGGAATAATTAATCTACGGGGAAGTATTGTCCCAGTAATTAACTTAGCGAGTAGATTTGATCGACCATTTACTTTGGGGGTCGAACCAAAGGTAATAATAATTGAGACCGGTGAACACAATATTGGCGTAATTGTAAATGAAGTAACAGAAGTGTTGCGTTTAAATGAAGAAAATATAGAACCCGTTCCGGTAATTACAAAGAATAATGCAACTATCAGAGGAATAGGGAAGATGAATGATCGTCTGTTGATATTGTTGAGTTTGAAAAGATTGTTTTCTGATCAGGAACTACAAAAATTTGAAGAAGCAAGTTAACATCTGAAATTTTTAAACCCCCGGTCTGTATTATAGATCGAGGGTTTAATTTATTAGGAAATAATTATAAAAAGTAAAGCGTATATAATCTTTGTACTTAGGTTACATTATTATTGGGGTACGTAACGGTTGAGCCCAGATCCATTCATGCTCTATAATGGGGTGTGTATGGATCGGCCAAAGGTTGCATACAGGTCACAAGGCTTGTATGTAGCCGGCGGGAAGATCCTATATGGCTGGGAAAGTTCGTATTGTAGTCGAATTGTTGCTTTTGTTGATTTGATTATCATACGAGCCCAACCTGTCATATAGGGTCGAGCTAAGATCATACAGGGTGCCGAGTGCTATGCACCTGATGATTTTATGCAGTCGAGAGATTGCATAAGGTTATTAAGGTATCCTGTATGGTCGAACGAACGATTGGTATGGGTTGTGAAATGCTTGATCATGGTCGAAAGATCATGGTTAGGTATGAAGGGATCTATATCAGTCCAAGGTAGATCGTTACGTGCTCCATTATTATTAAAGTATTTACTTGTTTCTTTAGCTCTAGTAATGAGAAATATTGTAAGACCCAAGAATTTTAAGAAATGATGTTTTTTTACATAGAGTATCGAGAACTTGCTTTAAGCCAGGATTATCTTGTCCTGCTTCACAATCGATAAAGAAAATATAATTACCTAATTCTTTTTTTGCGGGACGAGACTCAATTCGAGTGAGGTTGATATTGTGTTTTGCAAATTCACCAAGAGTATTGTAAAGACTGCCTGGGCGGTCTTTTTCCATGCTTAAGACAAGGGACGTTTTGAGAGTCTTTTCCAACAAACTAGGTTGTTTTCCTACCACCCAAAAACGTGTTTGGTTATGAGAAAAGTCCCCGATATTTTCGGCTAGAATAGGTACTTGGTAGACTAAATGACAGTTCTTTGAAGCGATTGCTGCAGTTCCTATACTTTTTGATGAAACTTTAAGTACAGCTTCTGAAGTACTATTAGTATCGACTAAATTAGCATGTGGGAGCTTTTTTTGTAAAAAAAGACGACATTGAGCTAATGCATGAGGATGGGACATTACAGTATGGATCTTGTTTAAAGTTGGTGCATAGGTTAGAAGATGGTGTTTTATACCAAGCACAATTTCTTTATGAATATAGAGATTAAGTTCATTTGCCAACATATCGAGGGTTATATTTACCGAACCTTCGATCGAGTTTTCTGCAGGTACAACACCATATTGAACATCCTCTGAATCCACGGCAGATAAGAGAAGAGCTATTGTGGGGTAAGCCCTAAGACAGCTGGAATCACTAGGAAGTGACTCCAACTGATGAATTGCAGCTTGTTGGGAGAATGTTCCTTCCGGGCCAAGATAGCCTATCTTACTGGTCATTTAGATTCAACTCCCTATTTACTGCTTTAGCAACAGGAGCGAGAGATTGCATAAGATTTTTAAATTTCTCAGGGGATAGGGATTGTGGCCCGTCACAGAGTGCTTCTGTCGGGTTGGGGTGAACTTCAATCAGTATTCCATCAGCCCCACAAGCAACAGCACCTAGAGTCATAGGGTGCACTAATTGCCACTTTCCTGTTGAATGACTGGGGTCAACGATTATCGGTAGATGAGTGAGCTGCTTTATTGCTGGTACTGCTGAAAGGTCTAAAGTATTACGTGTATAAGTCTCAAAAGTACGTATACCACGTTCACATAGAATTACTTGAGGGTTGCCCGCTTTCAGAATATATTCAGCTGCTAGGATCCACTCCTCTAAGGAAGCAGAGATACCGCGTTTAAGGAGGATGGGCTTACCGACTTCAGCTGCTTCTTGAAGTAAAGAGAAATTTTGCATATTGCGGGCCCCAATTTGTAAAATATCAGTATAATTTACTGCTTGCTCAAGACTGCGAGCATCTATTACTTCTGTAACAATGGGCATACCTGTCTTTTCTCTAGCAAGAGCTAAATATTCTAACCCCTTTTTCTCTAATCCCTGGAAGGAGTAGGGTGATGAACGGGGTTTGAAGGCACCACCACGCAGAATTTGGGCACCGGCTCTTTTTACCAAAACTGCACTTTCTATAAGTTGTTCCTTACTTTCTACGGCGCAGGGGCCAGCCATTACAATAATTTCGGAGCCTCCAATTTCTAGGTCACCTACGCGTACAATAGTATCAATAGGTTTAAATTCACGACTGGCCAGTTTATATGGTGCCAAGATTGGGATAACTTTTTCTACTCCGTCTAAGGCCTCTAGAGATATATCTAGCAATCTGGACTTGTCGCCTACAGCTCCAATAATGGTTTTTTCCGTACCTCTAACAATTTCAGTAATAAAACCCTTTTGGGTTAATAACCTAACAACATTTTGTAATTTTTCCTCATCCGTACTTTTTCTAAATACTACAATCATTAAAAAGACCTCCTTCAAATTAAAATAATATATAAAAAACCCATAGACATCCCTTGTAGGGACGAAAACTATGGATTTCCGCGGTACCACCCTTATTGATATATTATGCAAATTATAACAAGATATACCCTCTCTTTCGGTACAGGAGCCCTGTAAAATAACAAAACCCTTCGTCCCAAAGGGACGAAAGGTTTATCTTTCGCGTTACCACCCTAGTTGATATATACATTCTTTTGCATATACCCTCTCTACGCAAGGCACAGGATCATCCGATACCTCTTCTTTTTAACGGTAGAAGTTTCCGGCGCGGGCTATTAACTAAAGTTTTTACCCTTGCAGTTTGGAAGGGAACTTCAACTGAGTAAAGCCAAGAGTGCTTTCAGTCTCGACACTCTTTCCCTGAGGACTTAGTTTCAATCTACTTTTCTTCCGCATCACTTTTTAGTGTTTAATTGATAACTATTATATTAAGTAGTAGGTAGCTTTGTCAATACTTATAAAATAAAAAGATGATTTTTCGTAGACCTCGTGATATATTGTTTTTAGTATTTAGGAGGGAGAAAAAGTATGATTAATAAAGAGCGTCTGATTGATAGCTTTATTGAAATGGTTAAAATAGAAAGCCTTAGTAGAAAAGAGGAAAACATCGCAATCTATCTTAAGTCCAAAATGGAAGATATGGGAATAGAAGTACATATAGATAAAAGCTCAGCCAAAAAAGCTGGGTCTAACACTGGGAATTTGATAGGTAGAATGAAAGGGAATAAGGAGGGAATAGAACCGCTATTCTTTGGTGCACATATGGATACGGTATCACCGGGTGATAACATCAAGCCACTGATTAAGGAAGGTGTTATTTATAGTAGTGGAGATACAATCCTTGGTGCAGATGATAAATCAGGGATAGCTGCTATTTTGGAGGCCTTAAGCTGTATAAAAGAAACTAAGGTAACGCACGGTGATATTGAGGTTGTATTTACTATTGGCGAAGAAATAGGACTCCTTGGGGCTCGTTTTTTTAATTATGATTTATTAACTGCACGGAAGGGATATATCTTAGACAGTGGAGGTACTCCAGGAAAGATTATAAACCAAGGCCCTGCTCAGGATAATATCAAAGCAGTTATTCACGGGAAGGCAGCTCATGCAGGAGTTAATCCGGAGGATGGTATTAGCTCTATTCAAGTAGCTGCTAGGGCCATAAATAATATGAAACTCTTACGCATTGATGAAGAAACAACCGCCAATATTGGAGTGATATCGGGTGGAAAAGCTACTAATATTGTCAGTGATAATGTTTTTTTAGAAGGTGAGGCTAGAAGTCATTCTAAACAAAAATTGGATAAACAGATGGCACACATGGTTGATTGTCTGCAAAAAGCGTGTGAGGATATGGGTGCACATTTAGAGTATAAAAGGGAAAATGCATATCCTGCTTATTTTGTCGCGGAACATGAGTCTGTGATTGAGGAAGCGATAGCTGCAGGCACTAGAATAGGTTTGAATGTGCAGGTCAAATCTACAGGTGGCGGAAGTGATGTTCATTTTTTTAATGCCGTTGGTATTAGTACTGTAAATCTAGCTACCGGGATGAATAATGTTCACACTACAAAAGAAGAAATTCGTATAGATGATTTAGTTGATACCGCCCGTTTTGTAATGGCCATTATAGAAGAGCACAGTAATAGATAAGAATATTGACATAAACAAAGAAATAGAATAGTATAAGCACAATCGAATATATAATCTTGTAGGGGAGCTAGTTAATTGCTGGCTGAGAGGGCTTAAGTAAGCCGACCCTTTAACCTGAACTGGGTAATGCTAGCGGAGGGAACTAGAAATTGCGATATACTGCAATTGTTTTCTAACCGCTTTCGATCTGGAAGCGTTTTTTTTATTACAATTTTGGGGGTATAGGATATGACGATTGTAAATTTAAGCCTACAAGTCTTGCCGAAAGTCACGGAAGAAAGAACTTATGAAGTAGTAGATGAAGCAATTAATGTAATAAAGGAATCGGGAGTTAAATACCTGGTGGGCCCAATGGAAACTACAATGGAAGGAGAATTGGACCATCTGTTAGAGATTGTAAAAAAGGCTCAAGAAGCTTGTATTAAGGCGGGGGCCACAGGAGTCATGTCCGTGATAAAAATAGATTATAAGCCAATGGGAGTGACGATGGAAGAAAAGATATACAAATACCGGCATACTGAGAAAAACGACATATGAGAAAGTTTATGCCTTCATTAATTTTTTTTAGTTTTCTTTTATTGCTATGGGAGTATATTGTAAAAGCATTTCAAATAGATAAATTTATTCTCCCCCCCCCAAGTGCTATATTCGAAGCATTAATCAATAGTTCATTGTTGCTTTTAGAGCACAGTAAATATACAGCTTTGGAAGCCTTTATTGGATTTTCTCTTGCTGTATTTGCAGGGATGGTCTTAGCAATGATCATATCCTTGATTACTGCGGTTAAGAAAACCCTATACCCTTTGGTTATTGTTTCGCAGACAGTGCCTATTATGGCAGTTGCACCTCTTTTGATTATCTGGTTCGGCTATGGTCTCTTACCGAAGGTTATGGTTGTAGCACTGGTGTGCTTTTTTCCTATTACAGTTAGCCTCGTAGAGGGACTAGAAAAAGTTGATGCAGATGTTATTAGGCTTTTACAGGCTATGGGTGCAAACAAATTTCAGGTTTTTATAAAGGTACAATTACCGGCGGCACTACCCTCGCTGTTTTCAGGTTTAAAGATTTCGGCCACGTATAGTATTATGGCCGCTGTAATTGCAGAATGGCTGGGGGCTTCGCGAGGGTTAGGTATTTATTTGACACGTTCAATGCATTCATTTCAAACAGAACAGGTTTTTGCTGTTATTATTGTTATTTCTGGGTTGAGCCTTGCTTTTGTAGCTCTAGTTGAAGGAGCGGGAAGAATGCTTATGCCTTGGTATTATAAAAAACATTCAGTGGCAGACCAGAAATGAGGAGCCTAAGATAACTAACTGTAAAGAGTAATCAAATCTATCTAATTATGAGGAGAGATTTTTGTGAAGAAAACCATTTGCTTAATATTATTGTTAGCTTTTATTGTGACCTTGGTTGGATGCAATAATAAACAAGAAAATAAAGAAGGTGCTAAAGAGCCTTTGATTAAAACTGCTGTGATGTTGGATTGGACTGTTAATACCAATCATACAGGGCTTTATATAGCCAAAGAAAAAGGATATTTTGAACAGCAGGGACTAGAAGTAGAAATTCTGGAGATGGGAGATCCAGGACCAGCACAGCTTATAGCGGCTGGACAACTGGATTTTGGCATCAGCTATCAGGAACAGGTTACTAATGCTCGAGCTGCAGATATCCCCGTAGTTTCCATAGCGGCGGTAATTCAACACAACACTTCCGGGTTTGCCTCCCTCAAAGAGGATGAACTAGAGCGCCCGAAAGATTTGCAAGACAAAAGTTATGGCGGATGGGGATCCCCGATGGAACATGCGGTTATTAATGCGCTTATGAAAAAGGATGGTGCCGACCCCGAAAAGGTGAATTATATTGACATTGGGGCAGCAGATTTTTTCTCTGTTATAGGTAAACAGATAGATTTTACTTGGATATTCTATGGTTGGGATGGAATACGTGCTAAACAAGAGAATATACCGCTTAATATTATTATGTTAAGAGATTTTGCGGATTTCCTGGATTACTATACTCCAACAATTATTACTAGTGAAAAACTAATTGAAGAACAGCCCGAATTAGTTAAAAAGTTTATGGAGGCAACCAGTAAGGGCTATGAATTTGCTATTGAGCACCCCAAAGAAGCTGCAGAAATACTTATTAAACATGCGCCGGAATTAAATAAAGACTTAGTTATTGAAAGTCAGGATTGGTTGGCTCAACAGTATCAGGCTGATGCACCGCAGTGGGGGTGGCAGGAAAAAGAGGTATGGGAACGCTATGCTCGTTGGATGAAGGATCAAGATCTGTTACCAAAGATGATTGAGATCCCAAAAGCGTATACCAATGATTTTTTACCTTTACGATAAACAGTGTTAACAAAAAGGAGCAGATTATGTCTGTATTGTCTGGTGAAGTACATTTACGAATAGAAGAATTAAGTAAAGAGTACATGATAAAATCAAAACAAGGATATGCATATCAGCGGTTACCTACATTAGAGAACATTTCGCTTGAGGTAAGTCGCGGAGAGTTTGTAAGTATCATCGGACCAAGCGGTTGTGGGAAAAGCACTCTATTCAATATTATTAGCGGGCTTGAGAAGCCTGACGCTGGTAAGGTGTTTTTGCAAGGACGTGATATTACAGGATTAAGAGGGAAAGTTGCCTATATGCTCCAAAAAGACCTACTTCTTCCGTGGAGGAGCATATTAGATAACTGTATCCTGGCTCTGGAATTACAGAATGTTACGCGAAGCAAAGCTCGTCAGCAGGCTATGGATATGTTGAGAGAGCTTAATTTGGGCGATTTCTCTGCTAACTATCCTGCGCAGCTATCAGGGGGTATGCGCCAGAGGGTTTCTTTTGTGCGGACCATGTTAGCGGGTAAGGAAGTATTGCTTTTGGATGAGCCCTTTGGAGCTTTGGATGCATATACGAAAAGTGAGATGCACGATTGGCTTACTGATAGTTTCCAGAAATATAGGCCAACGGTACTTTTCATTACACATGATATTGAGGAAGCTATACTTCTTTCAGATCGGATTTATGTTTTAACTCCACGGCCTGCTGCTATTAGATTGCAGATAGGTGTTGATCTGCCCCATCCACGTACGCGTGATTTATTAGTAAGGGAGAGCTTTGTTGACATAAAAAGAGTTCTCTTAAAGGAACTATTTAATTAAAAAAAGGAGTAATCCATCGGCGTATTGCCTGGATTACTCCTTTTTTGAGCTATATAGCTTTGTCTCCAGTTTCTCCCGTTCGGATGCGGACAGCATCATCTATGGATGAAATAAAGATTTTACCGTCGCCTATCTGACCGGAATAGGCTTCTTCCTTAATAATAGAGATTACTTTATCTAGGTTTTCATCAATTATTACTAATTCTAGTTTAATCTTAGGCAAAAGGTTTATGTTTACTTCAGTACCACGATAAACCTCGGTTCGTCCCAACTGCAAGCCGCAGCCAAAGACATTTGTAATAGTCATTCCCTTTACACCAAACCTGCCTAAAGCTTCTTTTACATTCTCCAGTTTTGTGGGACGAATAATACATTCAATCTTTTTCATAAGCCTTTCTCCTTTATCTATTATTATAATGGGTTCTTCATAGCAAATCCCGAATATGCTTCCATGCCATGTTCACCAATGTCCAAGCCTTTTTCTTCCTCTTCGGAGCTAACTCGCAAACCAATAGTTGCTTTAATGATGCTAAACAGGATGAAGGCAGTAGCGCCGGTCCAGGCAAATACTGAAACGATACCAATGATTTGAGTTGTCAAAAGAGATATTCCACCGCCGTAGAATAAGCCGCCATCTAAAGCTAACAAACCAACCATAGCAGTTCCGAAGGCACCGCAGACACCGTGTACTGAAATTGCACCGACAGGATCGTCGACTTTCAGGAATTTATCTATGAACTCAACGGAAAAGACAACAAGTATACCTGCGAGTAACCCGATTATTGCTGCCCCGACAGGGCTGACGGAGGCACAACCTGCAGTAATGGCGACGAGCCCAGCTAACGCACCGTTTAATGTTAACGAAACATCAGGTTTTTTATATTTTAGCCAACTTACTACCATAGTGGCGACTGCACCAGCTGCTGCTGCAAGATTTGTGGTTACAGCAATCATGGCGATATCAGGAGTGGTCCCGGATACGGTACTACCGGGGTTAAATCCGAACCAGCCAAACCAGAGAATGAACACACCTAATGCGCCTAGAGTAATGTTATGACCAGGAATGGCATTGGGTTTTCCATCTTTAGTATATTTACCAATACGTGGTCCGAGGAGGTAAGCGCCGACAAGAGCTGCCCAACCACCAACGGAGTGAACTACAGTTGAACCGGCGAAGTCAACCATGCCTCTTTCGGAAAGCCAGCCGCCTCCCCAAATCCAGTGGCCAACGACAGGGTAGATAATAGCAGTAATAACAATACTATAGAGAAGATACGAGAAGAACTTTGTTCTTTCTGCCATTGCACCGGAAACGATAGTTGCCGCAGTAGCAGCAAAGACAGTTTGGAAAATCAAGAATGCCCAGATGGGAATTGATAAGCCTAAGTGTTCGAAGTTATCCATTACCGCAAAACCTGTTGTACCAAACAACCCGGCCTTGTCAACTCCAAACATGATGCCAAATCCGAATAACCAGTATATTAACGAGCCTGCGGAAAAGTCCATTAGGTTCTTCATGATAATATTAGCTGCATTTTTTGCCCGAGTGAACCCAGCCTCAACCATAGCAAACCCGGCTTGCATAAAGAATACTAGGAACGCGGCTAATAGGGTCCA
The DNA here is from genome assembly GCA_002841595.1 of Firmicutes bacterium HGW-Firmicutes-12. GTDB lineage: Bacteria > Bacillota > Peptococcia > DRI-13 > PHAD01 > PHAD01. The sequence continues at coordinate 3,744 of PHAD01000072.1, read as the reverse complement.
AACTGTGTCGATAGCCACAGCATTACTTTCGGCTGTGGGGCCTGCGTCGGAGGCTCCTGCTATTCCAGTGACGCTGAATAGAAGTAAGATTACAAGGATAATTAATGCACGTCTTTTTATCATTTTACTCTCTCCTTTTTTAAACGATTTGTTTAAGCTAATATCAAATAAAAAATGATTTATATAATTAATGGTATTTATCACTCCTTTCAAAGTAGCTAAACCTAAATTAATATACAAAAAAACGCCTTTTGGTTAAATTCAAACCAAAAGGCGTCATTGCCTAATTAAATATATGTACATCATTGTACATAAAAAATACAAAAAGTCCTCAGTTTTAACCTGAGGACGCCATTGCCCTACAAAGCATTTTTAACTTGAATTTATGTTACCAGATTCATAGTGAGTTGCCAAGAGGGTTTTGTCAAATATAATGTATACTTGAATATGCTAATACTTGTTGTTGTCGGTTAATAACAAAAAACTTGGTATATAAGAAGAAAAACTCCACAAACTACCAGTAGAAAGTATTGAAGATGCACGTAAGGAATAAATATGGAAAACTTAACTTATGACGATATTTTCGGTGAATTGGTAAAAAATTCTTACCATGGGGATTTCGCAGAAAACACAAAAAAACTCAATCCTAAAGGCGAGAGTCATCTTAATCAATATATTAAATATGCGTCTGGACAAGGGAAAAAGAATAAGGTTGTATTCAAGGTAAAGGACTGTTTGCCTCCTGGGGCATGTGAAAAGGATAATTGCCAAGTAGCCTGCCTTTTCCATGCAATATCTAGGAATGAGTCTGGTGAGATAGTAATAAAAGAAGATTACTGTACGGATTGTGGAAAATGTATTGAAGCCTGTGACTATGGTTGTTTGGTGGATAAAAAGGAATTTATTCCGCTTATTAACATATTACAAGATAGAAACATGCCCGTTTTTGCCATAGTTGCGCCAGCCTTTATTGGACAATTTGGTCCTGATGTATCACCAGGAAAACTAAGACTAGCCTTAAAGAGGCTAGGGTTTTATGGGATGGTAGAAGTTGCCCTCTTTGCTGATATATTGACTTTGAAAGAAGCCCTAGAATTTGACATACATGTACGTAAGGAAGGGGATTTTGTTTTAACTAGTTGCTGTTGCCCTATTTGGGTGGCTATGATTGAAAAGGTATATAATAGGCTGATCCCATATGTTTCGCCATCAGTGTCGCCAATGGTCGCGTGTGGGAGGGGTATAAAGAAGCTACATCCGGGGGCGAAGGTTGTTTTTATTGGGCCTTGTGTAGCCAAAAAGACGGAGGCGAAAGAGCCTGATGTTAAAGATGCCGTAGATGCGGTATTAACATTTAAGGAGCTTAGGATTATCTTTGAAGCAGTGGGTATAAAACCAGAGTTGCAAAAGGAGGAATTCAGTGAGCACTCTTCTCGGGCTGGGAGAATTTATGCACGTACAGGTGGTGTAAGTAAAGCAGTGGCTGAAACTCTAAATAGAATAAGGCCTGAAAGAGGAATAAAAATAAAGGCTGTCCAAGCTGATGGGGTTCGTGAATGCAAAAAGATATTGCAAGATGCCTTAGATGGAAAAATTGAAGCGGCTAACTTTTATGAGGGTATGGGTTGTATTGGCGGTTGTGTAGGGGGGCCGCAGGCTATAATTGCAACTGAACTTGGGCAAAAGCAAGTGAATGATTATGGTCAAGAGGCAGAACATGCTACTCCTGCAGATAATCTATATGTACTTGAACTTCTCAAAACACTTGGTGTACAAGAAATTGATCAACTCCTGGAAGGAGAGAAGGCAAGTATGTTCATTAGGGAGTTTAAATAATATGTTCTTATCTATTCTCTCCTATAAAGTATAACCCAATAGTACCCGGACCGACATGTGAGCCTATGACCTGTCCGATTTGGTTAATAATAATATCTTTAAAAGAATAATCGTTCAGAAGTTCTAAAAGGTAATTGACTTCATCCAGGCAGTCGCTGTGACTTATTGCAATTACTTGCTCTTCTGGTGCAACTATTCTTTCTTTAAGCAAGTCGGCAAGTAGACGCAGAGATTTTTTTCTTCCTTTTACTTTTGTAAACGGTAGTAGTTTTCCTTCATTGTCAATTTTTAGTATTGGTTTAATGTTTAGAATACTACCGACAGCAGCTGCTGTACTGGAAATCCTACCACCCCTTTTGAGATGATCAAGAGAATCAACAGTAAACCAATGGTTCATTTTAAGCTTGTTATCTTCTACCCAGCTAACTATTTCATCCTTGGTCGCTCTATTTTTCTGCATTTCGTAAGCATAGTAGACGAGCAGTCCCTGACCTAAGGAGGCACTCATGCTGTCAATTACTGTAATATCTGCGTCTTCGTTTTCGTCCATAACCATCTTTTTTGCAAGCAGAGCACTTTGCAGACTGCCACTGAGTGCAGATGAAAAGCCGATATAAATTACAGAAATCCCTTTATCAGTATAGGAGCGAAACTTATCTAAATAAGTTTGGATGTTAACCTGCGAGGTGCTAGGCATCTCTTTCTCCCTTATAGCGTCATAGAACTCCTTATAGTTTATAGATAAACCAAAATCATCTTGGAATTCTTGCCCTTTAAAGTGGCAAATTAGGCTAAAATATGGGACAATGTTAGTGTCGATAAAGCTTCGTGGAAGGTCACTGGATGAATCGGTTAGAATTACGATATCATTCATTTTATCTCTCTCCTTATACTTATAATCGCCAGGACTTATACAAAATTATATTTGTGAAAATACTGAGAAATTGTTATAATAGAAATAATGTAAAAAGTCGGTCATATGTAGGGTTTCCTTTTTTGAATAATAGTTATTTATATAGGTTATGTCGAAAATTATATTTAATGTCGATATAATCTATAGTTTTATATAGGTTATAATTTCATACTGTTATAGTAATATTATAGAACAAAGATTCATGAACTTGAATAGTAGTTTTCATATTTTATCATTTTATAAGGGGTTTGTTTTATGAATGGAAGAATAAAAGTAATGCTTACAACAGAAGGAACATATCCCTTTCACCAAGGTGGCGTTAGTACTTGGTGCGACCAACTTGTCCATAATTTGCGAGACGTTGAATATGTGCTTTACAGTATTATTATGAACCCCTTTGTGACTAGGAAATTTGAGCTACCTCAAAGTTCTAGTTTGATCCAAGTACCACTATGGGGAACTGAAGAACCTAGCGAACACTTGACAACTCCTTTTTCTCATGTCTATGTAGCAAAAAGACAAACAGGGAACGAGATAATTCAAAGACAGTTTCTTCCACTTTTTGTTGCACTGATAGAGGAAGTGATAAGTCTAGAAAAAAATAGTCAAAGGTTAGGGTTTATACTTTCTGAATTACATAGATATTTTCAAGAGTACGATTACAAGAAGAGCTTCAAAGCAGAGAGTACCTGGAAGGTTTATAAAAAAATCATCTTAGCTAATACTTTTGATTCTCACAACAGGATGGATGAACCTAGTGTTTGGTCATTAATACAGAGTCTGGGATGGATTTACCGCTTTTTGATTATTCTTAATACACCGCTACCAAAAGTACATGTAACTCATTCTGCTGCAGCTGCTTTTTGCGGTATTCCTAGTGTGTTAGCTAAGATACAAAATAAGACACCTTATTTACTGACTGAACATGGAGTTTATCTTAGAGAACAGTACCTTTCTTTGTCAAAAAGAGGTTATCCATCGTTTCTCAATACTTT
>PHAD01000071.1 GCA_002841595.1 Firmicutes bacterium HGW-Firmicutes-12 | reverse complement strand
AACAATGCTCTTTGCGATCTTCTTGGAATAGACGAGCCCGACTTAATGTAGCTCACGTCAGAATGTCTTTGACGCTTACATTCCATACTGCACTTGTTTAGAAGAAACTATTGCAACGTCAAAGGAAATATATACTTCGGACGGTTTCTATAAGGATGCCAATTCTTGTGATAAATGGACATACGAGCTTAAGAAGCCACTTGAATATTTAAATGCTGCAAAAAGAGTTTTTCTATCTAAAAAGTCCCGTGTTGCTTTGCAGAAGTATAAAGCATGTTTGGACGATTTCGAAAATATTATTGAAAAAGAATGTTGCAACTGTTTAATAAAGTATAAGAGCTACATAAAAAAAGCTATAATTAATTTTTCCAATATTCCCGGTTCAATGTTTGTACAATTTTCAATGAGTGATATATCGATATTAAAGCTAAAACTTGCAATTATTAAAAAAGTTCCACTATCATTAGTTAATGATTTAACAGCAATTCACTTTATTCATAATGATGATCCAGATAACTACCACACGACTAAGGTTTACCTTAATGAAGAGGCATGGACAACATGGGGGGCGATTGATTGTGGGGTAATTGACATAAGCGACGTAGACAATCCCGATGTTGAATTAGCCTGCATTCTCTTAGATTATATTGCAGAAACCACCTATGATGAAAAGGATGTCTTAACGACTATTATTGATGAAACAACTGGTGCAACATTGTTGTGGGAACTTGTTGAAATGTTGGAAAACACAAGAAATATATTAATCAAAGAGATTGACAAAATTGCACTATAACATTTCAAATAAGAACTTCACATTATCCATATTAGGCTAATAAGCCAACTAGCAATAGCGTGAATATCATTGAACTACAGATTTTTTTGAAAGATTTAGTGAAAGAGGATTAGAAGAATGCCTTATATAGGAGAAAATTAATTAATGAAAAAGACAATGGCGATAGTGTGGTTAGTTTTATTAGGTTAAATAAAAAGCAAAATTCGCTTAATACATATACCGGTTAGGCTAATAATGGAAGTGTTAAAAATGTTTAAGAGAGGGAACTTCATGAAAACAAAACTTTATATAATAGCTGCAATCCTTTGCTATCTTGCAGCTATAGGTTTCTTTGTTGCGGCAATCATAGGTAAAAGTACTTTATATGTAATAATAGGCTTAATGTGGATATGTATTGGAACTTTAGATCTTGTATTATCCAGAAAAAGAAATTACAAAAAATAAAAAATACGACTTATAAATTTTTACTATTTACACGCAGAAGTGCAGAAGGAGTTTTTGATATGTTTCGATATGTTCATACAAACCTTATTGCAAAGGATGTAAGTAAGCTAATAGATTTTTATAAGACCGTGCTTCATTGCAGGAGTATTAACGAGAAACGCGACCTGAGCGGAGAATGGATAGACAGACTTACCGGTTTGAACGGAGCACATATTATCGGCGAGCATCTGCTTCTGCCCGGTTATGGAGAGGATCACCCAACGCTTGAAATATTTTCTTATGATATACTAAAAGAAATCGTACCTGCAGAAATTAACCGCCCTGGAATTGCACATATAGCTTTTGAAGTAGATGATGTGGAAACTACTTTATCGGAAATCATTAAAGCAGGTGGGAGTAGCGTAGGAGAGTTGGTTACTGCGGAATATCCGAATAATCTGGAAGCGGTATTCGTTTATGCTAGAGATCCGGAAGGCAATATTCTTGAACTTCAAAGTTGGAGGCAAATAAAGAACAAAGCTTCAAAATAATTACAGCATTAAAATGAGTTATTTATCCAGTGGATCATGTGTTAGTGAGTATGTGAGATAATATGATTTAATTATAACCTATAGTAATTCACATATTGAGCAGGGGTCCCATAGTTATAATAACCATTATAGTTTGGATATGTTGAATCAAAATAAACGTAGATAGGTACATAATCCAATTCAGGATGTGCTACAAAAAATTCCTTATCAGCATTTCTAATTGCTGCCAAAGCCAGTGGCAGCTCGCGCCTAAATATATTGTATCTGCTCTCAGTCATTACCGGGCCATAATCGCCTACATACACATATGCCCATAAGTAAACATTATTATAATTATCTCGCTGCCATTCAGCTAAAACCTCATCTCTTGTAGGATTTATTTTGTCATAGGCAAATTGTAGCCCTATTGTTACATACAATTCCGCCGTAATATCTGAGTGTGTTTGGGTATACTTTCTTCCTAGCACTGGCACGGTAGGGTTCACATTTCGAAACTCAACAATTACTTTATTAGGGTCTAACCTATACATATTTTACACCCTTTTTTATTTAGCATATTCATTCTTAAGGCCAAGTGTGTTTAATAACAACTTGTAGTTTCGATTGAACTGGTGCTACCTACAGTAGTAAGGTAATATTAAAAGTAATTGAAAATGCTCTCAATAGTTCACCTAATTAGAATGGAGTATGAATTTCATTTATAACGTTAAATAATGTAGGGGGAGACAGAATGAAAGCACCGTCCTTACCCAATTTAGAGAATTATGTACCGAAAGATACAATATTTGTTGAGCCTGCTGAAAATTCTCATATGGGATTAAGTGTCCCAGAGGTCATTTTCACCTATGGCAATAAAAAAACGCATATAAAGAAAATGCCATATATTTTTCCTAATCTCATTAAGGCAATATTTAATGCAGTGATAAGCTATCGGAGTTTAAGGAAAAACCCTGCACAGGCGCAAAAAAAAGCAGATAAGGTATTTTTTCAAAATCTTGAGAACTATGCAAGGGAACTAGGGTGTACCAACATTGGATATACAGAAGTTTCTCGGGAGTATATCTTTAAGAATAAAAAAATATTGTTTAAGTATGCTATTGTTTTACCAATGAATATGAACAAGGATAAAACAAACCAAGCCCCTAGCATCAATGCCGGAAAAGAAGTCTGGAGAACTTATGCCAAGCTGGGTAGTATTGTTAACCATATTGCTCGGTTTATGAGGGAAAGAGGATATAAGGCAGAGGCGGGTCCTGCCGTTGGCGGTGAAACCAATTACCCGCTTTTGGCACAGAAGGCCGGACTTGGCTACATTGGAAAACATGGTATGTTGATTTCAAAAGGGAATGGACCTAGTCAGAGAATAGCTGTGGTCTATACCGATATTGAAAACCTGCCTTTTACAGATTCAAGCAACTACGATTGGATTCCATCCTTCTGCGAAAAATGTAATCGTTGTGTTTCGCAATGCCCCGCCCAGGCAATATATAAAGAAACAAAGCTTCTCGCGGATTCCAGTCATCAACATATTGATTATACAAAATGTGCCATACCATTTTCCAAATCCATGGGTTGTTCAGTTTGCATAAAGGAATGTACCTTCTTTAAGTCGGACTATGATAAAATCCGGAAGCAGGTAATATAATTACCAATAAAATGGAGGAAGGTTATCAAGGTTATTTTCCGAGTATTATTATTTGGACATATAATCACGGCAGATAGTTGACATCTGCTCAATTATTATCTATAATTTTTTCTAAATACAAAAATAATCATTACAATAGCTTTGAGCGGGATACATTTTTGCAGAATCGCCATATAGAGAGACAGTGCCTTGGCTGAAAGCATCGTCTGGTAAGAATGTTAAAAAAGACCACCCGTGAGCTTCTTTTCTGATAATGTAAAGTAGGAAAAGACGTTTAACCGGCGTTAACGGAATTTAAGATGAAAGACCAAGAAAGTGCTTAAGGTCTTTTAATTAGGGTGGAACCACGGATAACATAACTTCGTCCCTTTGCGGGGCGGAGTTTATTTATTTTTGTTTATCATTAAAATTAGGAGGGAATTCTAATATGATTACAATCTCATTGAAGGATGGAACAACAAGAGAATATCAACAGGGAATTTCAATAATGGAAATTGCCGCCGATATCAGCAGAGGGCTGGCCAAGAATGCTATTGTAGCAAAATTTAATAACGAAGTCGTTGATTTGTCGTATAAGGTTGAAGAGGACGGACCCTTGGAAATCTTAACTTTTGATGATGTAGAAGGGAAAAACGCCTTTCGTCATACCTCTTCACACATTTTGGCCCAAGCAGTGCTAAGACTTTTCCCTGGTACTAAGCTGGGGATAGGGCCAGCTATTGCGGATGGTTTCTATTATGACTTTGAATCAGAACACACTTTCACTCCCGATGATCTGCAAAAGATAGAAAAGGAAATGGAGAAGATTATCAAAGAAGACTTGTCACTGGAGAAACAAGGGATGCAGCGTGATGCCGCAATACAGTATTTCAAGGATAAAGGTGAGAAGTATAAGGTTGAGTTGATAGAAGATTTGCCGGAAGATGTTAAGATATCGCTTTACGAGCAGGGAGACTTTGTTGATTTATGTGCTGGCCCCCATGTGACTAGTACAGGACGTGTTAAGGCCCTTAAACTGATGAACTTAGCAGGTGCGTACTGGCGTGGTAGCGAGAAAAATAAGATGCTGCAAAGGATCTATGGTACTTCATTCCCTAAAAAGGCTGATCTTGATGATTATCTAAACCGTCTTGAAGAAGCTAAGAAACGAGATCATCGCAAGCTTGGACAGGAACTGAAACTATTTACGGTCATGGATGAAGGTCCAGGGTTCCCCTTCTTTTTACCGAAAGGCATGGTCTTACGCAATGAGTTGGAGAATTACTGGCGTGAAATTCATCGCAAAGCGGGCTATGAAGAAATAAAAACTCCAATAATACTTAACCAGGAGTTGTGGAAACGCTCCGGACACTGGAACCACTATCAAAATAATATGTATACTACTATTATTGACGAAGAGGATTATTGCATCAAACCGATGAATTGCCCCGGTGCTATGCTAGTATACAACACAGAACTGCATAGCTATCGTGATTTACCAATGCGTATGGGTGAGTTGGGCTTGGTTCATCGTCATGAACTATCCGGCGCTTTACATGGGTTAATGCGTGTGCGCAGCTTTACACAAGATGATGCCCATATCTTTATGTTACCTTCGCAAATAACCAGTGAGATAATTGGGGTTATCGACTTGGTTGACGGACTTTATAAGCGTTTTGGCTTTGAATATCATGTCGAGCTTTCAACTAAACCCGAAGATTCCATGGGTACTGATGAAGAGTGGGCAATGGCTACCAATGCTTTGGAGGAGGCCCTCAAAGCTATAGGAATGGACTATAAAATAAATCCTGGAGACGGGGCTTTCTATGGACCGAAGATAGATTTCCATTTAAGGGATACTATAGGAAGAACGTGGCAATGTGGAACAATTCAGCTTGATTTCCAGATGCCTGAGAAGTTTGATTGCACCTATGTTGGTGAAGACGGACAAAAACATCGTCCTGTGATGATACACCGTGTTGCCTTTGGCAGTATCGAGCGTTTTATTGGCATTCTGACAGAGCACTATGCCGGAGCCTTTCCGACCTGGCTGTCGCCCGTACAGGTTAAAATTCTACCAATTACGGAAAGACAATTAGAGTATGCTAAGAAGCTGTATCAAGAGTTGTTTGAAGCTGGAATTAGGGTTGAGGTAGATGCACGCAGTGAGAAAATTGGCTATAAGATCAGGGAAGCTCAGCTGGAGAAGGTTCCCTATATGTTGGTAGTTGGGGACAAAGAAATGGAAAGTGGTGCCGTAGCCCTGCGTAAACGTGGAGAAGGCGATAAGGGAACTATTGAATTTGACAGCTTCAAGAGTGAACTTTTAGCCGAGATAAAGGAAAGAGTGTAATATAATTGTAATAGTCAAAGAAAAAAGTTGACATTAGTATAGTGATATTGATATACTACTATAAGATTGTATTCAAGTAGAAGCCGTCCGCTTCTCACCTTGCGGCATAGCCAGTAAGGTCAATATAATGGCTGTATTTAGCTGTTACTTATTAGCGGATGTCTAACATCCGCTTTTTTGTGCGTATCAGAAATAGTAAATTGAACAACGTGATAAGTATTTAAGGATAGTAAGGATACCTCAGTTGAATCTAATATGAACTGAGTCTTAAATGACAGGAAATTATGGAGGTGGACAATTATTAGTAAAAATGATTTACGAGTGAATGAGGAGATTAGAACTAAAGAGGTGCGTTTGGTTAGTGAAACAGGAGAGCAACTTGGAATTATGCATCCTAAAGATGCTCTTAATCTTGCGCTTACTAAAGGACTAGATTTAGTCGAAGTGGCTCCAAGTGCCAAGCCGCCGGTTTGTAAAATCATGGACATAGGCAAGTATAAATATGAACAAAGCAAAAGGGAACGGGAAGCGCGTAAAAAACAACGGATAATTAGCGTAAAAGAAGTTAAGCTTCGCCCTAATATAGAGGATCATGATTTTGAGACAAAGGCTAAAAATGCAATCCGATTCCTCGAAGATGGAGATAAAGTAAAGGTTACTATTATGTTTAGGGGTAGGGAGCTTTCTCATCCTGAATTGGGAAGACAATTGCTGGTCCGTGTTGCTGAATTAGTTCAGGAAATGGCCACAGTGGAGAAGAACCCTAAGCTCGAAGGAAAAAATATGACCATGATCTTATCACCGAAACAGCACTAAACACAACGAGAGGAGGCCCATCTAAATGCCTAAAATGAAAACACATCGCGGAGCAGCAAAACGCTTCAAGGTAACCGGCACTGGAAAAATCAAACGGAATCATGCTTTTATGAGTCATATACTGACTAAGAAGTCATCCAAGAGAAAGCGCAATCTCAGAAAAGCAGCCGTAATGAGTCCAGCCGATTCTAAAAGAGTTATGAACTTAATACCATATAAGTAAAATTGCAGACTTGCTAAGGAGGGTTTAAAATGCCAAGGGTTAAAGGTGGCTTTACTAGCCATCGCAGACATAAAAAAGTATTGAAATTAGCCAAAGGATATAGAGGTGCGAAGTCCAAGCTTTATAGACCAGCTCATGAACAGGTGATGAAATCACTTGCCTACGCTTATGCTCACCGCAAAAAAAGAAAAGGTGACTTCCGTAAACTGTGGATTGCCAGAATAAATGCAGCTACACGCATAAATGGGATGTCCTACAGCCGTTTTATAAATGGATTAAAAAAAGCAGACGTTATGGTCAATCGTAAGATCCTAGCTGATATGGCTGTTAACGATATGATGGCTTTTAGCAAACTTGTTACTGTGGCCAAAGAGAACCAGTGAGCTCGTTAAAATTACGATTAAATATTAATGGATAAAATACACGCATAAAAGATGGCTATAAGGCCATCTTTTATGATATTAAAATCAGATGAGTCCAAAAGAGAGCAGGTGAACCTGTGGAAATAATCGTGTCAGCACAAAATACTTTGATTAAAGAGGTGAAAAAACTCCAGCAAAAAAAGTACAGAGATTTTAATAAGAAGTATTTGGTGGAAGGCATACGAATGGTAGAGGAAGGTCTACGCTACGATGTGCTAGAAAGCTTTTTTTATGATGAGACAATATGTAAGACAGGGCGCGGAAGTAACCTGTTACATAAAATCAAGGAAAAAGTCAAATCCGAAAATAATACTGGCTGTTATGAGGTTACTTCTTCTATCCTTAATGGTCTTGCCGAAACTGAAACTCCGCAGGGTATAGTAGCCGTAGCGATACAAAGGATAACCGAGCTCCCCTCTCTAGCGTATAATAATGATACAGGCTTGCTCTTAATAATTGATGGAATTCAGGATCCAGGGAATTTAGGAACACTTCTTCGTACTGCTTGGGCCTGTGGAACGCAAGCAGTAATCTGTTTGCCGGGAACTGTAGAACCATTTAATAATAAAGTTGTTCGTGCCACAATGGGTAGCATATTTCAAATCCCTTTAATAATTAACGAAAGTTGGACAAACACAAAACGTTGGTGCTATGAACAGCAATACAGTTTAGTAGCCGGTGATATATCAGGACAATTTGAATACTCTAAAGTCCACTACCCCCAAAAAGTAGCTCTAATTATTGGAAATGAGGGGCACGGTCTAATGAGTGTGTCCCCAGATCAAGTGGATTATAAAGTTAAGATACCTCTTTTAAATGGTGTAGAGTCGTTGAATGCCTCCGTGGCCGGTGGAATTCTTCTTTATGAAATTGTGAGACAGAGAGGCTCGAAGCCTTGTCATTGCGACTAATAGTATGATATAATCCCACTAGAAACATGTCACCTGAAAGGGTGGGAGCCGTGCATTTAGACAGTGAATTCTTATGGAGACTTTTTGAAACAACGGGTTCGATCATGTTCTACATTCTTTATAAACAAACAAGTATACAGTAAAAACGATGATTGGGAGTCATGAAGTTGTCTTATACAGAGAGCAGGGACTTGATTGAGAGCCAGGCTAAGACGATGCAATGTTGTTCACCCAGGAGTTGTCAAGTTGAAAAGTGATTGCTGCTTATTAAACTTGGCCGGCACCTCCGTTAAAGGATGAGAGCGAATCCACAAAAAGGATTAATCAGGGTGGTACCGCGGAAGTTAGCTTTCGTCCCTTCATGACGAAAGCTTTTTGTATTCAAAAATATAAAAAAATGATAAAGTTCATGCTGAGATTAGTATTAAAGCTTATTATGTTTATCAGGAGGTTAAGGCAATAATGCGTGAGAAGTTGGAAATGTTGAAAAAGCGAGCTCAGGAAGAATTAACAGGATGTTCATCACTGGAGGTACTGAATGATTTTCGAGTAAAGTACATGGGTAAAAAAGGTGAACTGACTCAAATACTTCGAGGTATGGGGCAGCTTTCCTCTGAAGAACGACCTATTATTGGGCAGTTAGCTAATGAAATTAGAGATAGTTTGGAAGCTAGTCTAAGTAAGGTCTTGCAGAACGTTAAAATCAAAGAAATTGAACAAAGATTATCTCATGAGAGTATTGATGTAACAATGCCTGGAGTTGCTCCCAATCTTGGAAGGAGACATCCTTTGGAACTGGTGTTGAATAGAATAGAAGAAATCTTTGTAGGGATGGGTTATACGATTGAAGAGGGCCCGGAGATAGAGTTGGATTATTATAATTTTGAGGCCTTAAACATTCCTAAAGATCATCCTGCCAGGGATATGCAAGATTCTTTTTACATAACCAAAGACGTATTGTTAAGAACACAAACATCTCCGGTGCAGGCTAGGACTATGGAAAAGATGAGACCTAATTTGCCCATTAAGATAATTGTACCTGGAAAGGTATATCGTCGCGATGATGATGCTACCCATTCACCGATGTTTCACCAGGTGGAAGGATTGGTTATCGACGAGAACATTCGCTTTAGCGATTTAAAAGGAACGTTATTGAGTTTTGCTCAACAGATGTTCGGATCAGAACGTAACATCAGGTTGCGTCCGAGCTTCTTCCCCTTTACAGAGCCAAGTGCAGAAGTAGATGTTTCCTGCGGAGTATGTGGCGGTGCAGGCTGTAGGACCTGTAAACATACGGGCTGGCTGGAAATCTTAGGTTCAGGTATAGTTCATCCTCGTGTATTGGAAATGGGTGGATACGATCCTGAAAAGGTTAGTGGCTTTGCTTTTGGAATGGGCGTGGAGCGGATTACTATGCTTAAATATGATCTTGATGATATGAGATTACTATTCGAAAATGACATTAGGTTTTTACATCAGTTTTAGGAGGTTTAATTTATGCTTGTGTCTTGGAAGTGGTTGAAGGAACTAGTTGAACTAGATAAAAGTCCGGATGAAATTGCACAGCTTTTAACGATGTCCGGAATAGAGGTAGAAAGTATAAAAAGTCTAAAAAGAGGTATTGAAGGCATATCGGTTGCACTCGTACAAGTTGTTAAAAAGCACCCGCAGGCAGATAGGCTGCAGGTCTGTCAAGTTGTGACCGGTGGCGATCGGGTTGTGACAGTAGTATCGGGAGCCACCAACCTCGAAGTAGGCCAAAAGGTGCCCTTAGCTCAGGTTGGAGCCGTTTTGGCTAATGGGATGAAGATAGAAAAAACTGATTTCAGGGGAATTGAATCAGAAGGAATGCTCTGTTCAGTGGAAGAGTTGGGTCTTGATGCTGATAAATTTTCTAGTGAAGAAAGAGACGGGATATACATATTGCCTGTAGAGTTTGAAGTGGGCCAGGATATCGTAAGTCTGTTAGGTTTGGATGATTTTATTCTAGAACTAGGGCTTACACCTAACCGAGCGGATTGTCTGGGCATGGTTAATGTGGCCCGCGAAGTCGCAGCACTCACCGGCGGTAACTTAAAGCTGCCGGTAGTTGATGATGTGGAGCAAAACGGCGAGTGTGCAGATATGACTAGCATTGAGATACAAGAGCCAAGCCTATGTAAGAGATATGTTGCTAAAGTAATTAAAGATGTAAAAGTAGCCCCATCTCCTTTCTGGTTACGTCACCGTCTAATGTCAGTGGGCGTCAGACCTATTAATAATATAGTGGATGTTACTAACTATGTAATGTTTGAGATGGGTCAGCCTCTTCACGCATTTGATTATGATTTGTTGGCAGAAAACAGAATAGTAGTGAGGAGAGGCACTTCCGGAGAAGAACTAGTTACTTTGGATGGACAAAAAAGGTCCTTGAATCCTGATATGTTGATTATTGCTGATGCAAAGAAATCTGTGGCGATTGCCGGAGTCATGGGTGGGTTGGAGACAGAGGTAACTCAAAAGACTAAGACAATCCTCCTTGAAGCAGCTTTTTTTAATGGACCGAGTGTTCGTAGAACTTCCCAAGCATTAGGACTTCGTTCTGAGGCTTCCCAACGCTTTGAAAAGGAAGTAGACTTAGAAAAAGTGAGCCAGGCCGCCCATAGGGCTGTGCAATTGATGGCCCAGATCGGTGCAGGCACTCCTATTACGGGAAATGTTGATTGTTTTCCTAATCCTGAAAAAAGAGAAAGCATCGTTTTGCGATTAAGTCGGATTAATCAAATCCTGGGGACTGATTTAACTCCAATAATAGTAGAAGATATCTTGGAATTATTACAGATAAAAGTTGTTAATAAAGAAGCTAATACCTGGACAGTAGCCACGCCATCTCATCGTCGGGATCTGCTAGGTGAAATTGATCTAATTGAAGAGGTTGCCCGTTTGTATGGCTATGATAAGATACCGACCACATTGCCGCAGGGAGCGACGACTCAAGGTAAAAGAACTTGGGAACAGAAAGTACGCAGTGAAGCAGCCTCGTTATTGAGCATGCAGGGACTATATCAAGTTATTACCTTTAGTTTCATTAATCCTCGACATTTCGATTGGTTAATGTTACCAGAAGAGCATCCACTGCGTGATGCCGTAGCTGTTTCTAATCCTCTTTCCGAGGAACAGGGAGTTATGCGTACTACGGTTTTGCCCGGCCTCTTAGAAGTTGTCAGGAAAAATTCTAATAAGAGAAATAAAGACTTAGCAATATATGAATTGGGGAAAGTATATTTTAAGGAAGGTTTTCTTGATAAGACAACTTTACCTAAAGAAAAATACATATTGACCGCCGCAGCAGCAGGTTTCAGTGAAAAGAACTGGGCTTACCCGGCGATTGAGTATAATTATTATTATTTAAAAGGTGTTTTAGAGCAACTTCTTTCTCGTTTGGGTATTCGTTTAGACGAAGTAGCCTTTCTTGCTTGTAAGGATATGCAATTCCTACATCCAGGACGTAGTGCTAAAATCATGATACGTGATCAAGAGGCAGGATGGATAGGGGAAATACATCCTCTTGTCTTAGAGAATTATGAGATTGAACAGAAAACAACGATATTTACATTAGACCTTGAATTATTGACCAAAGAGGCCAATGAAAGAATCGCATATCAGTCTATACCTAGGTATCCGGCAGTAACAAGAGATCTTGCTGTGATTGTACCGGAGAATACAGAGGTTGTTGATGTGACGAAACTGATACAAGAAAAAGGCCAGCCATGGCTAAAGCAAATCAGTCTATTTGACCAGTATAAGGGGAAACAGATTGAAAAAGGATTTAAAAGCCTGGCATTTTCGTTATCCTGGCAAGCAGAAGATAGGACTCTTACGGATGAGGAAGTAAACCTCTTACACAAAGAAATATTGGTTGTTTTGGCTTTAAAGGTAGGGGCCAAGCTAAGAGTCTAAAGAAATTAGTATTGCTGATAACAGGATTTTGCATTAATATGGAGAAAAAAGGTTAGGATAATACCCACAAGAAGGAGGGCTTTTTATGGGTGTTAAAGAAAAGGACCCAAAAGATATACAATGCAATCGGGTGAATGTTAGAATTCTCAATGAAGAATACACAATCAGAGGAAATGCTGATATTAAGCATATTGAAAAAGTGGCTGCTTATGTGGATTCTAAAATGAGGTTTTTAACTCTCAAATGCCCTAATCTAATACCAAGCAAAGTCGCTGTTCTTACGGCTGTGAATATTACTTATGAATTGTTTCAATTACAAAAAGACTATGATGAATTAATTAAGCTATTAGACGAAGATAAGAGTATCTAGAGTGAATAAAAACACAGGAGGGTTTGGTTTGCAGTTAGCAGAAATATATAATCTATTTATTCAGTTGGGTAAAGAAAATGATCCTCGTCCGGAAATCGAGATAAAACGATATTTTAAGAGTATTAAAAAGCAGTATGAAGAAATGAAAGAAGCAGAAAGACAGTATTTTGACACGGAAAGGCTTACTAATCCCTATTTTGATACAAGAATTCTTTATGGAGATCCACAAATAGAAGTAAAAAGGGTTATGGTAGGTATAGATATGGAGACACCGGAAGTGCTCATGGCAGATCGATTACGAGAAAAGGGTGAAAGAGTGGATCTAGTTATAGCCCATCACCCAGAAGGAAGAGCGTTGGTTAGTTTATATCGTGTCATGCATATGCAGGAAGATATGTTAGCAGATCTGGGGGTTCCCATTAATGTAGCGGAAGGTATTTTATCGTCGCGAATTAATGAGGTAGAAAGAGCTTTAATGCCACTTAATCATAACAGAACTGTTGATGCTGCTAGACTACTGGGGCTACCTTTTATGTGCGTACATACTCCAGCTGACAATATGGTAAATACCTTTTTGACAAATTTATTTAATGAAAAACAGCCAGAGACCTTAGGTGATATTGTAAAGGCTCTAAAAGAACTGCCTGAATATCACGAAGCAGCAAGAATTGGAGCCGGTCCCAAAATTGTGGTTGGAAAAGATAATAACAGGATCGGAAAGATATTTGTAGATATGACTGGTGGTACTGGCGGTTCGGAGGATGCTTACGCCAAACTAGCAGTGGCTGGAGTTGGCACTATTATAGGTATGCATATTGGAGAAAAACACCGTAAGGAAGCGGAAAAGAATCATATTAATGTCATAATAGCCGGTCACATGGCGAGTGATTCCTTAGGAATAAACTTGCTG
>PHAD01000070.1 GCA_002841595.1 Firmicutes bacterium HGW-Firmicutes-12 | reverse complement strand
TCTAATTAACTTTCCATAGCTATTTTTAAATGAAAAACCCAGTATCTTTTTTAATATTAAAACCAATATACCAGCATTCAAAGTTACTCCGACTGCCAATCCGTAACCCAATCCAGATAGACCTAGCTTTTTGATCAGTAAAAAATTCACTGTAATACTTATCATCGTAGTTATAATTGTGGTTATAAGCGGCAGTACCATCTTACCCATGGCCAAACACACCCTGTGACAAATATATTCTGCGGCAAGTCCCACGACTGCCAGAGAATAGCCAGCCAAGATACCGGAAGTAATCAACAAGGAGTTGTTATCAAAAGCACCTCGTTGAAGTAGAATAGACACGATAGGTACGCGCAGTATATGTAGTATGATTGATAGGGGTAGTGAAATAATTAAAATTAACCAAAAAGCATTTGTAAATGTAGCTTTAAATTCTTTGATTTTCCCTAGTCCAGTAGACCTAGACATCGAGGGAAGAATGACCATACCAACTGCTGCTACAAAAACCCATATGGGAAACTGAGCCAGCCTGTATGCATAATTTAATCCTGCTACTGCTCCTACTCCCAAATGAGTAGCTAAATAGCGTTCATTGAATAGTACGCCTTGGGCAAAAAATAACATTAATATATATGGAATAAAAGTATGCAATACCTGTCGTAATCCTTCAGATATTCCTATTCTGTTATCAAGAAATCCTCGTATTGTGGGAAATTGAAAAGCTTTTATTTTATTCCTAATTAGACCTCCCCATGTCAAAATTGACATACAAAAAGCAGCTACTACTATGAAATGAGAGATTGTATAAACTCCTTCATTCACGGGTATATGCAAAAATGGAATAATTAAGACAGTTAATAAATACACGCTATTATTAACAACAGGAACAAAAGCCGAAAGCTTAAAAAATTGGTGTGCTTGCAATAAGCTATTACCAGCGGCGGCGAATGACCAAAGCATGATAATTGGCAATATAATTCTAAATAAATCTAAACATAACATCCTGGTTTCATTAGTAAAACCATTCCCAAGGTAACCTATCATGCTTTTACTAAAAACAAGACCTACTAAATATACTACTATTGAAAACAAAGTTATGAAAAGTGTTGTATACGTGGTATACCAACTTAAGAGCTGCTTATCCCGAACATATACTTTAGAATATACTGGTACACAAGAAGCTATAATTGAAACACTTAATAGTCCTGCACCAATCATATCCGGAACAAAAAAAGCCAAAAGAAGCGCGTCAGCTTGTACAGTAGTGCCTAAATAGGATGCTAGGGCCATGTCCCTAGCGACAGCTACGAAACTGAGAATTATATTGATAATTATGACAGGACCCACTGCACTTTTCGCATATTGTTTGATTTTATCTAAAGTTTCATTTGTATTAAATAACAAAGCAATACCTCTAATCTAAAGTGTTGTATCTATATTAGAAATTTTTTTTTCAAGTTGTTCAGTTTCATTTTTTAATAATGCAACTTCCTGGGTCAAATTCCTTATTCTTCGTGAATTCCTGGACAATGCCACAGTTAAACTAAAGACAATAGCAATAAGAAAAAGATTACCAACCAGAAAAAGTAAATTAACGGGTACCACAATATCTAATATGCTTGACAAGTAACTTAAAACCTGATGATTTATTGCTAATAGGATTAGACATATCCCCGAAAACAGCCAAAGCAAGGAGTACTTTAAATCAAGTGATTCTTTTCTTATAAGGTTTATAACAGTAATTGTGAACATCAATGAGCCAACTGCTAAAATGATCTGTATTTTTGTCATGAGTTCATCCGTCCCCCTCGGGTTGATCCTTTGGGCTTTTTGATATAACTAAATAATACTGCTAGGCTAACCTCAATCATGTAATAAATAGCCTTATTCTGACTTATTGATGAGGTGCCTGCATATCTGTCTTTCATAACTACTGGTACTTCACAAATCAGCATACTATTCTTAATTGCATCAATAATTGTTTCTACGTCCGAATAATTATCTGTGGGATAATGGTAAGCAAAATGTCGTGCTGCCACACTGTTACAAGCTCTGAATCCAGAGGTAGGATCGCTTATCTTAGTTCCAGTCAATAACTTAATTAAAAAAGAAAAGAATCTAATTCCCAATCGTCGAAGTGGCGTAGAAGTAAACCCCTCATTATTAATAAATCTGGAGCCAATTACAATATCATATGTTCCCTCTTGAAGCGGTACCAATAAATCCCGTATCTCATTAGGATTGTGTTGACCATCTGCGTCTATTTGAACGATATATTTATAGTTATATTTCAGAGAATACTTGTAGCCTGACTGTTTTGCTCCGCTATTTCCTAAATTATTGGGAAGATTTAACAACAGAACCTCTTTTTTTCTAGCAATATCTCCGGTCCGGTCTATTGATCCATCATTAATAACCAGTATATCTGCATTAGGTACTGCATCCATAACCTGCTCTAAGACTTCGGCTATACTATCTTCTTCATTATAAGCTGGTATCATGATAAGTGTATCCTTCATTTATCTCATCCTTTTTTGTAATGACACAATTGCTTTGTAAATAGTTCTGACTATTTAAATAATGAAAGCCCTTGTTTACACAAATTGAAAAAATCCTTAGGGTTTCTAACATATGACAGCATTCTCAAAACATAGGATGGGCGTAAATAAAAACTCCGTACTGCATAGTTCCTTAGTTCCCAAAGTCTTTCTCTCGTTAAAAAAGGTGTCTCAATTACCGGATAACCCCTGGAAGAATCAAGTTCTTCCTCCTCGCCTACTATCCAATTGTTCTCCTCACAGCGGTCCCGCAGGGTTGTCCCTGTAATTGGTACTGCCACATTGAAAGAGGCATAATCACATTTAATTCTTTTTGCTAACTCAATCGTTTTAATTAATGATTCTTCTGTTTCGCCAGGCAAACCAAGAATAAAGTGAGCTAAAGTTTTGATACGTAACCGAGAACACAAATCAAACATGTTGATTATTTCTTCAACTTTAATTTTTTTATTATTGTTGTCTAATATATTTTGCGATGCGCTCTCTACCCCAAACTGAATAGTATGACAGCCCGCCTTTTTCATCAATTTCAACATCTCTTCATCCAATACATTTACCCTAGAGGAACATATCCACGATAATTTGGGAAACTTAGTAATCATTTCTTCACACAGGCCCTTAACAACATCAGCAGGTATTCCAAATGTAAAATCCTTAATGAAAATTTCCCTTATCCCCAATTTATCCAATTTCTCTAACTCTGGAAGAATATTCTCTAAAGGACGATATTTAAAATCAATTCTTTCAGCTACACAATAGCTACATTGATAGGGACATCCGTAATTTGTAAGCATACTGGTAAAGGGCCTATGTTTACCATGAGGTATTCGATACTTTTCTAATGGGAATAATTCATGCAATGGTGTAGGCACTGTAAATACCTTATTCTCTTGTAGAGGTTTCTCGATGATTTCGTCTCCGTCTCGTATACAGATGTCAAATATTTCCGTCTCTCCCCTTAGATAATTAAGGATATAACTAGATGTATAATCCATCAATACAGCATCAAGAAAAGAAAATCTCTTCATAATTGTATGACAATTATTTCTTAAGTTGCCACCAGAAACAATCAATACTGCCCCCGTCTCCTGTTTAACCTTCTCCATAAAGATTAAATCTTCTACCCAAGAGGCTATACCAGTAATAAAAATGATAACGTCGGGGTTTTGATTTACTATCTGTTTCATAGCCTCATCTTCATCTAATCTTTCAATCAAAGCATCCAGAACTATTGTTTCATGTTCCGTATTCAGAATCCCGCTCAGCATTAGTAAATCAATAGGGGGCCAATAATAACTAGCCTTAGATACAGAAGAACAGTGCTGGTCTCTTAAATACAGGCGCTCTCCTGGGGGATTTAGTAATAGTACTTTTTTCATAAAGGTACACCACCTATCTATTTTGTTTAACAAATATCATAATCGCCTAAAGTGAAAAACCAATTATCCCAATTATATAACTCCTTTAAATTGTTCTGAAATTGCTCTGCATGTATTTTAACTAAAACAGGAAAAGGTTGCGGCAAAAAGTAGCGAGGACATTTTCTATAACCCATCATCTTTAAGGCAATAGCTTCATTTGTGTTCTTTTTCAACAAACATCCAGCCAATAATACCTCTTCTTGCTCAAATATCTTTTCAACAATCTTCAACAATTGATAGCTTGCTTCTTGTCCTTCCTTGGTTCTGTCTATCATTAGATCTATCACAAGTCCGACACGCAACCCTTTAATAGTGGTAATCCTAATGACAACGCATCCTACAACAAGCTTATCTTGATAGGCCATAAAAACCCTGTATTCTCTTTGCTTTGACTGGAAATATCTCCAGTTCATTAGTTTTGATGAACGGTCGCCAATAATCACATGGTTATTTTTATACCTATTCCAAAATGTCTCATAATCAAAATCAAAACTGGATATTTCTCTGACTTCTATGGTGTTATTAACTCTGATACGCTGTCTAAATAAAAATTTGACGGGTGAACATAGTGTTGCCAAGGTTTCTGCTAAAGTTCTAGATCTAAACTTGGAATGAAAAAAACTGAAAAGTTTAACAGGTTTAATAAAAAAGTCGAGATTACCGAGAGATACAAACTCCAGCTTCTTACTGAATCCGTAATATGAATTAGGATTTGGGGTGGCATATGTAAAAATGACTCCTTGTTTAATACCATCTTGATAGGTTTTTCTTGCTAATGAGGTAAATATCCCCTGCCCATTATAATCAGGATGAGTAAGTGTATTGAGGGAATGGGAGCCTTTATATACACGGCCATTATACCATACATCTTTAGGCATTATCAGGTATTGTGCCACAAGTTCTCCCGCACTGTTCCGGGCTACATTGCCAATGACGTTGCCATGAGGGTTTTTAGAATATTCCCATTGCAAATACTCTTCGTTTGAAATTTCAGCTTTACCATAATGAGTCTCTGCCAACTTTGCCATTTCACTGATATCTAATTCCGAAGAAGCATACCACATCAAATAATACCTCCCTCTCTATATCTTTAAGGCCGGATAATTACCATCCTTGATTACTTCCCCTAATGGTGCAAATTCAAAAGTCTGCAGCAGTTTTTCAAGTTTTGTTTTTGTAGTATGAAGATTATAATAATGGGTTAGCTTTATCAAAGGAGAAACTTTTAGAACTGGCTGTTTTGTATCCATCTCCCATGGATGTGTATATACCATGGCCGTACTACCTTTATTTACTAACTCTAAGGCTTTAATAGTAAACCAGCAAGGAAATGTCCGCAAATACAATCCTCCCGCTATTGGAAAAATGCACTTACCTATTTTCATAACTGTTGGAGGATATTCCAAAAGACCAAGCGTTTTTCCGTTTATAATCGGATGATATGGTTCTGCCGGCGCCCCTTTAATACCATAGAGGGGTGTTTTAAATGGATGTACACTTGAGTCGCATATAAAACCCTCCTCCTCTAGTATTTCTAGTACCCATAAGCAATCACGTGAAATTGACCAGGAGGGGGCTCTGTAAAATTGGACTTTGCTGCCAGTGATATCTTCTAGAATATGTTTTGAGTCCAAAAGCTGCCTTCTAAACTCCTGCTCCTTCTGTTGATATACAAGTGAATGCCAGAATCCATGGGAGCCAATTTCATGCCCATCTGCCACCATCCTGCGGACTATTTCCGGATGTTTTTGTGCAATACACCCCAGAACGAAAAAAGTAGCCTTAACATTATACTGACTGAAAAGATCCAGAACCACAGTAATACTATCAACAATCCTGTCCTGATAACAGTTATATTCATTTATTGGAATATTAATATCGTTGCCATGATACCAGTCTTCAACATCAACCGTTATTATGTTTCTCATAGTGATCTCCCTTCAAAACAAACCTCCACATTTGACCATCAAATAAGTATCTAAAACAGGACATAATAAAACCCAAAGTTGGCAAGGGATCATCCCATGATAATATATCATCATATACATTGTCTTTCTTTCCTGCTAAAAAAGAAGGGTTCATGCTCAATCTGTTTTTATTTGTTAATAAGTGTAATATGTCACCAGGCAAGAGCCATCTGCACAAGATACCGGTTTTATAAGTATGAACTTCTTCTATATCTCCTTCCTTAGCAAGTCGATACAAAAGCCAGGGAAAATCAACACCAGCTAGAACAGCCATTTGTAAAGACCCCCAAAATCGTGGGTTTATTTCCATAAAATATGCTTTGCCCTGCTGATCCACTAGAAAATCCAGTTCAACAATGCCCGTCCATTTCAAACTCTTCATAAGCTTTGAACCGATTTCAACTAGTTTTGGATAATAGACACTTTCTTGTACTACGCTTGTGCCCATGTTCACTGGATAGTGTCTTACCTCTCTTTGCACAAAAGATGCTCTTAATTCAGATGCTGAATTAAATAACAAGCATACACCATATTTTTCTACAGGCTGAATATACTTCTGAACGATTGGAAATGGATACTCTTTATGAACTTGAAGATAAGCTTTTTTAAAATACTCTTTATCTTCTACATACTTTATTCCCCTTGACCCTGAACTTTTCCTTGGTTTGATAATTACCGGAAATTCTAAATTTTTGATCCAAACATCTAATTCCTTCAGGTTATCCGGTATTATGGTATGTGGGCAAAGGATATCTGCTTGCTGTGCAGCTAGAACTGAAAGCCCCTTGTCAGAAGCAACTTTGTACCCTTCTAATGGAGGAAGGACAAAACTAGTAAGTCTTTCTAACTTATGTCTATGCTTCATAATAACGTCTAAGGTTGCATCATCTACCGGAATACACATTTCACAAGGATACTTGTCCAAAGTAGCAATAAGCCATTGCATAAACTCATCTGGGTACTTTTGGGGATCAGGATTAACTAACCCAACCTTACAGTATTTCGAAAAAAGGGCTGGGGCAAACCTTGTTTTTTCTGCCGCTAGTACATTAACTCCTTTTTGACCCAAGGAGCGGACCACTGCTAGCGTCATCCTGGGTTGTGCATCTGTAACCAAAACAAATGTTTTCATCCCACACCTTCTCAAATGCATAATAACTCTCTGGAAAACCTATATTTAATAATCTTATTTAAATTTTTCAAGATCAGGTTCATGATAAATATGATATATTGTCATATTTTCATCTTCATAGAATATTTCGACATTATCATGTGTACTTTTATATGCTTCTATTAATCGTACAGCTTTAGCCTGTATAATTCCTCTCTGCTCACCATCACCATGATAGAATTGTTCAAAGGGATTATTACCTTCAGGTTCGAGCTCGCGGTCAGCATCTTCATCAGTTATCCTTCTATTCAAATGAAATGGTACCTTTTCAGTATATAAAAAGATATTATGCGTCGGTATCGGTAGCTCGAAATCAGGATCTGCTAATTCGTAAGGTGTTAAATCCTGAACAAAGCGGAGGATTTCGTAATGGTAACCGACACCTAAAGCTTCTTGAAACTGCTCTGTAGGTGCTATTATAGTCCAGTCAAGTGGTTCAAAGTCTCTCTCGATGACCAAGTAGTTTAGAACAGCTGCCTCGTACTCCATGCTCATTGCGGTTAGCTTGCCAGGAGGGTACACATACACTAGTGCTACACATACAATTATAACCGCAGTTTTAAATAAAGCATTCTTAAAGAATTCTAGCTTTTTAAAAGATGTTATAATACCAAAAATACAATTGAACCCACTTGCATACACAACGGGTAATAGTAATGCTAAAAACATCCCTGTTCTAAATGGGTCTGTTAATGCTGGTAATTGGAGTTGCGGGGCATGATACTGTAATACTGTAAAAAGTGTTGCCAACGCAATTGTTACTATCGGTACATTCAAACCTTTGATAAATTTAAAAATAAGGCATATAGCCAGAAAAGCTATAATCAGCATGGCCGCATAAATAAAAAAGTTTTGTGTAATAATCAACTGAAAATAGTCCGTGATATTAATAGATGCCGCTTCAAAAGTAATGCTTTCCCTGATATAACTTGCCGAAGTACCAAAAAACTTTTTACCCATCAGTAACCCTACCCCAAAAGGCAATAATGCTATGCTACAGGCTATAAAACTAAAAAATATATAATCAACTATTAAACGCTTTTTAAATTCCCTAAACATAAAGATTGTTACAATCATCAGGATACCTGACCATAAGCCTAGAAAAACAGTAGCATAAGGATGTACAAAAAATGTTATAGCCAAAGCTTCAGCAAAAAGATACAAATACTTGCGCTTACCTGATGAAAAAAACAACCACAGAAAATATAATCCTGGCAAAACAAACATACTAGCATATTCCTGCGATAGTAAAGCAGTTTGCCTAGAGACAACGGATGGGAAATCTCCATTAGTCACAAGCCCATAAACAACGGCTGCAATCAAACTGGCTGCATGATTTTTAGTAAATCTTAAAGATATATAGTATACACTCAGAAAAATAATTACTCCTGATAAAGGTCCAATAAATCTGCATAACCAGTATGGATCAATGAAGAATATCTTATTTAACGCAGAGATACAAGAATGTAGCCCATATGAATAAATTCCATCTTGGTATATCTGATTATTCCCAATAAATTTTGACCAGGCCAGGTGACCATAAGTGTCAGAAGCAGTGAAAGTTGCATTGAATATAGCATGTCTAAACCTTATAAAAACTCCACCCATAACAACAACGATAGGTAAAATTCCATAAAAAGGGTCCTGAAAGGATTTTTTAACCTGTGCCCTTATGTCATTTTTTAACCTTCTTATCCATGCTTTAATACGCCACCGTGACTCTCCTATAAATCCTGTGCGACCTTCTGATATATTCAGTAAATGTACAACTAATTTCAACCCTAACCCATCTAATACAGCAAACCACGATTTTCCTCTTGTCTTAATTACCAGAATATAAACTACTAGATAAGAGAATATAAGTGAAAAAGTATCATACAACTTCAAAAAGGCCAGCACATGCACTATTAGAATTGTGATAATAGTTGAATGTACAAGGCTAATAAAAAACTTATCCCAGAATTTATCGGCATCCTTATCAAAACTGATAACCCGTGAAGGTATAAAAATATATAGGAAGCAGAAAACAAAGAATACTTTAATCAGCATTGCAATTGTGTAACTGTTACTAATCATACTATCCCTCCACAATCATCGAAATTATACCTATTTTATACCCCAAATGGTTTGATTTTTTTCTTCGAGGCTAGGTGCTTGATGAATACGAACTATCTTAAGATTATCATCCTCATAAAAAGTATTCAAATTGTCATGGTTCTTTTCATAAATATCTAACCATTCTTTAATCTTTTGATTTTGAATCTCCCTGTTCTCATATATTGAATAATCCATAATAGAACTGTCCAGGTCAGGCCAAAATACCTTTTTTTCGTGATATATAAAAATATCCACCGGACAACCTTTGAGTTCTTTAACATAGGGATTATATAATTCCAGAAAATTTTCTAGCATTAAATGATAGCCCTTCCCGTAGACAAGAGAATACCCTTCCTCTTGAGACACGATCATCCATTCAGTTGGCCTCAGCATCGTACTTATGTGAAGGTATTGCTCTACTCCGCTCTCATATTCCATTTTATACGGTATGATTGGCTGAGGACGAATTGAAAAGAATATATAACAAATTAGACAAAAACCTAATACAAATTGAACGACTTTATTCCTCAAAGGTCCTAATAACTGACTAATCGCATACCAACCCATTCCCAGAACAACCGGCACTATTAAGCCCCATAGTTCACCAGAACGAGAAGAAATTACAATGTTCTTTGTAACAACTCCTCCATAATAATAAAGACAAAAAGTAGCCATCCCAAATAAGATAGTGTATCCCACTGCGAATAACTCTTTACTCTGCTTTCGCTTAATCAATAAGAAAAGTAGAAGAATTACAAAGGCAAATCCTGCTAAAAAATCAATAATACCTAATTCCGGAGCGATGGGTAGTAGTGTTTGGCTCAATAAAAATTCGGCTGAGGCTCCATAAAACTCTTTACCCATTAACAAACCGATTCCTACAGGTATTATCGCCACTACTACACCGCAAATGCCCACCAAAGAAATTCTCAAAGCTTTATAAAGATTATCCCGCCATCCTATTAAGAGCGAAAGCAAGAGCAATAAGCTCATGCCTAGTCCGACACAGGCAAAGGCTAAGGAATGTACCAGTCCAATGAGAAACAAAGCTGCTGAAGCCGTAATTAAATCATCCCTACGGCCTTTCTCAATGTATTTAGAAAAAAAGTATAATGCCGGCATAATAAAAATAAAAGCAAATTCTTGTGAATTAGTAGCAGCTTGCCGCATCCATCCAAGCGGTAAATAGGAACCCAATAGTCCATATATCAGTGCAACCAGGACTCCAGGTACTCTTTGCCCAGTCCAGCGAGTGACCACAAAATAAAGGCTTAAAGTGATTAAAACACCGTGCAAAGGACCAGAATAGTTAACTATATATAATGGATCAAGATCTGAAAACTTATGCAAGAAATCAAGGTATGTATGAAATCCCTGAGGATATATACCGTCACGAAAAAGCATTTTTCTGTCAATGTATTTAATCCAGGCTATTACCACATACGAGTCCGACATAGCCGGTGCAGCATGCTTTAATGCGTCATAGAAACGCAAGTAAGCTGTATAGACGAATACGCTTAAAAAAAGCACTCTATACCCCATAGCTGACCAACTACCAAAATATTTAAGCGCTGATAGTTTAAATTCTGTTTTCTTTTTTAGTAGCCAGTCTTTGATAATTTGCCCCGGTCTTATTAAGCCATCAGCAATGTCATAAACCCATACCATCTGTATATGAACTAATTCTTCCCAGCTACTAATACTATGTTTCTTACGGTAAAGATACAAAAGCAGATAAATTAATATTGCAACTACAGTTAGTAACTCATACAGCTTCAAAAGTACTAATGAGTAGCCCAATATTATAAAGAAAAATACTGATTTTATATAATTTCTAAAAAATCCCTCTAACAGGGAATCTGAATGACTACGAAAGAATATACGAGGTAGCAAGATAAAAAATATAGAAAATACCAATGCGTAACGAGAAGCATGTAAGACATGATTTAAAACTGAGGAATATGGCACAATTTCACCTCTTTAAGAAGCCGCATATAGGTAATAATCTATATCTTTTAATACCTTTATTACCCATCGATATGAAAGTATCGCAAATACAATAGTTCCCACCAAAAGCCCAAACACAGCATAACTATGGTCAAACCAGCGGCTTAATGGGAAGCCAACAAAAATATTCGTTAGTAGCGCTATTAAAATAGATTTACCTACCATTTCTGGCTGAGCTACAGAAAACAAAATTAGGGCATTTAAAAGACCTATACAAAGGATGGTATAACCTGCAAGAGCTACAACAAACACAAAATGTGTTGTATAATTGCTTATTAAACTGTACTCAATTGGAAGTAGGGAAGTAAGGTGAATATACCTAATTACAAGATAAACCAGCACAGCAGTTATAGATGAGAAAATAGTAACTATTACTATCCTCCGCAAATATAGCCTAAGGTACCTTCTTCCTAAAGCCGGAGACTCTGTACCCAAATAGTTTTTTTGATGACTTTCCATATTAGCCATGAATTCATTTACTACTACCTCAATGAAACCCATCGGTAGTATTAATGTAATTAGAGCGAAGTCAAGCCCCAGTTCGTACGGACCCCTAAACCAAATAAGATAGGGCATATACACATTACTGGTGGACCAAGCTATAATCCGATCCGTAAAAAGGAAGGTAAAATAAAGAAAACCATAAATAAAATATGGTAGTACGGTATAAATGGTTATAGAGGTTCTAGGTAATGCTGGAGCAATTCCTTTTTCCATTTTTTCTTCAGCGATTTTCATAAAATAAAATGCAAGTATAGCACCAGAAGTGGCTACCAGAAAAAGAGTAATAATCTGAGATATTATAATGTCAAATTTTAAAATGATAAACAAAATATAAACCACAAATATTCCGACAACTATTAACCCGGTAAACGCCAATTCCCTTTGCAATATGTACATGATTGTAACTGATAGCCAGATTGCACTCAAGAAAATAAAGTACAAGAGAATTACAACTGTCATCCTCAAAGGAAATATACCAAAAAAAGCATTAAATAAGAGATAGGAAACAAATACAATCGTACTAACTATGTACCCTAACCTGACAAAGTAGAACGTTATCCGGCGAGCCATGTTATAATACCCAATTCTTATATATAAAAAACCCCTTCTAGCAATAGCCTGAGTAAATCCGCCTACTGTCATGAAGCTCATAATCGTACCAATAGCTATTGCTGTTGCCAGTTCTAAAGATAGATTCACATATGACCATAGTGAAAACTTTAACGTCAGCATCGCCAGTACGGAAATTGCCATAGGTAAGGCAAATATAATCCCTCTTAAAAAGCTCCGAATAACCATGCCCAAATAAGCTAAAGCAGACATTTTCGGAACACTTTCAAAGGATTGTTTAGTTATCTTCTCTTGTATTACCACCCAGACGTCTTCAGCAAGAGCAAATATACTTTCAACGCCATATTCCTTGGCCGCTCTTTCATCGTTCCAACCACTCGCCTCCAAAATGGCTAATATTTCGTATTTATCTTCCGGATAAACATGTCTTTTAAAAACCTCCATAATAAGTTCATGAAATTTACCCTCTTTTTTGGAGCGAGAAAAATCCACAGCCATGACATCACTCTTCCATTCCAGGCAATACCATATTTACAATAAGAACCGGTAGCTTACCTTCTGCCTCAACTCTAGCAACCACTTCTGAAGTAATTACTTCACCTTTGGCAATAATCATATTACCATTTTTATCTGTTAAGTCCTGGCCAGCCAGTTTTCCTGTAATATACTTATGCCGAACATTATTAATCTCTGCTGCCACTGCTGGACTTCCTAAAATGGAATCTTCATGTCTTTCTATTTCTTGTTTTTGTTGCGGAAGACTTTCTCTTACGGAGTTATTACTTATTACATTACTTATTACATCTTCATTGGCTCCAAAATAATCATCGCTGTTATGTTTTGGATTGACCTCTCCCGCTGCTATTTTCTGTAAAATACCATCTACCATTGCAATTTCATCTTCAGAATCCTGTGCTTTTTCGTTTATTATATCCTCTACAGCAGAAGCAGTTTCCTCAGCTACTTTATTCTCATCAGTCCAAAAGCTATTCTCGTTTGGTTCTTCGATAATTTGTTTATCAGTCGTAGCGTCTTCTATAATTTCCTTCTCCCGTTGGATTTGGTGAGGATTTAATGCTTTTGCTAAATCCTCCATCATTCTATCAAACTGTTTGTTGTCTTCCTTCTTATATGATTTGTTTGTCACATCCGACATCCCGGTGCCATCGGCAGTAATTTTATACTCTTGCAGCC
>PHAD01000069.1 GCA_002841595.1 Firmicutes bacterium HGW-Firmicutes-12 | reverse complement strand
ATCGGTCAGAAGAAGAAAAGGAAAGCGAATTTGCCAACAGCCTGGACGCTTTGTTTTAGGAGGGGATGGATATTGAAAAGAAAGTGAAGTGCCCATATTGCGGGTACGAGATGCCCATAACGTATGACGATGAATGCGCAGAAAGCAAAGGTGTTTTTGTCGTTTGCAAAGGGCGTAATTGTAAGAAAAAATTTGAAATTAAGATAGAAAAAGTCAAGTAGAGCCTGAGATGCCGATGACGAATCACAACTAAAGGTGGTGAGAACTCATTGGCTGATGGCAAAATTATTATTGAAACCGGTATTGATACCAGTGGTATCGATAAAGGAACTAAGAGTTTAAAGTCTCAAGCAGCGTCTTTAGCTGCTGAATACCGAAAAGCTGGAATGGATCAATCTGAGGCTATGAAAAAAGCGTGGTCTGAGATTGACCGGGCAAGCTCAAGCGGATCGAAAAAATTAAAAGATGACCTCGATGACGTAGGGAAACATTCTGATAATCTAAGCGGGAAGCTTTCATCCATGGGCAGCATTGCAGCAAAAGGGCTGACGATTGCTGCGTCTGCGGTAGCAGCGGCCGGGGCAGCTATGGCAGCTGCTGGCGGTTACGCTATAAAAATGGCTTCGGACTTGTCAGAAGTTCAGAATGTTGTTGATACAACCTTTGGTGCCAATACAGAAACAATAAATAAGTGGTCAAAAGATGCTGGAACAGCTTTTGGACTTTCAGAGCTGGAAGCTAAAAAATACACATCAACACTTGGCGCTATGACTAAATCAATGGGGTTGACAGACACTCAGACACTTGAGATGTCTCAAGGTTTAGCGGGATTAACTGGGGATATGTCATCGTTCTACAATCTGGATCATGATGAAGCATTTGACAAAATTAGATCAGGTATATCAGGCGAAACAGAGCCGCTAAAACAACTCGGAATCAACATGTCAGTCGCCAATCTTGAAGCTTATGCGTTGAGTCAAGGCATTACAACAGCTTATGATGCCATGTCAGAGGCTGAAAAGACAACGCTTCGATATAACTATCTGATGCAGGTTACTGCTGATGCACAGGGAGATTTTGCTAAAACATCCGGTTCCCTTGCGAACCAGGTTCGAATTGCTCAACTACAAGTCACGAATTTAGCCAGCTCGGTAGGGTCAGCACTACTTCCAATGGCAACCGAAGCGATGACAAAGCTTGCCGGAATGGGCCAACAACTCAATGATGCATTTAATTCTGGTGGTATTGATGGGCTTGTGTCTGAAATTGGCACTGTATTAGCCGACCTAGTTCAGATGGTTGCTGAGTATTTGCCGGGTATGGTAGATATGGGCGTAAAAGTCATACAGTCCCTTATTGATGGGCTTATTACGAATATGCCAGCGATTATGACGGCTGCCGTTACGGTGATCACAAGTCTGTTGACTGGTATATTAGGTATGCTTCCTTCCATTTTGGAATTAGGCATACAGATGATCGCTCAATTGGCCATTGGTTTGGCTCAGGCTTTGCCAACTCTGATACCAGTAGCTATTGAAACTATTTTAAATCTAATCACAACACTGCTTGATAACATCGATTTAATAATCAATGCTGGCATTGCGCTGATCGGCGGATTGGTGGAAGGGTTAATTGCAGCGATCCCGATAATAATTGACAAACTACCTGAAATTATTGAAAAAGTAATTAATGCAATCGTCAAAAATGCACCAAAACTAATTGTTGCTGGGATAGAACTGATTATTCAAATGGCTATTGGATTGGTTAAGGCGATTCCACAACTGATTGCGGCGTTGCCAGAAATAATCATGGCATTGGTGACTGGTTTGATTGAAGCAGGGCCGGCTTTAGCTG
The DNA here is from genome assembly GCA_002841595.1 of Firmicutes bacterium HGW-Firmicutes-12. Classification (GTDB taxonomy): domain Bacteria; phylum Bacillota; class Peptococcia; order DRI-13; family PHAD01; genus PHAD01. The sequence continues at coordinate 15,604 of PHAD01000069.1, read as the reverse complement.
AAGCAGGATTTACCATAATGCTAATGATCCAGGATGCGTTTGCTTCTGGTTGGCAGGCGATTAGCGAGTGGTTCGCACAGCTTCCAGAAACAATAGGTACATTTCTTTATAATGCGCTCGTATCAATTGCTAAATGGGGATTACAAGTCCAGACTGATATGCAAAATGCGGCAATGAACGCCGTCAATGCGGTTGGTAAGTGGTTTAGTGAATTACCGGGAAATATTGCCTTTGCACTTGGCGTTGCCATCAGAAATATTATTGATTGGTGCATTGAAACACCTCAAAAAATGCAACAAGCAGCAGATGATGCTATCACAGCTATTGGGGAATGGTTTTCACAGTTGCCAGGAAACATCTGGAACTGGTTGACAGAAACCGTTGCTAATATGATTCAATTCGCTGTTGACATGGGTGAAAATGCTACCACTGCCGGCAACAACGTGTTCGAAAATATTGTCAGCATAATCCAAGGACTACCCGGTGCACTTTACACGCTGGCGACGAATATGATTTCCGAGATTGCGAGAGGAATCCAGGAGACTGCTTCTAATGTTTATGATGCCGTTACGGGTCTTGTCAATGACATCCTAACAAAATTCAAAGAAGGGCTAGGAATTGCGTCACCGGCGAAGGAACTTATCGAGATAGGGAAGTACATGATTCAGGGGTTGATCAATGGATTAAACGGCGACAGCCTGATGGCTTTTGTGAACAGCATGATTCAGGATTTAAAAGATAAATTCTCGTCCGGAAGTTTCAACCTCAAAGCGGCCATTGATTTTATCGGTACCGGTGCAGCTGAGTTTTTTAAATCAATTGGAATTGGCGGATCTGATTTCGGCGGACTGACCGTTCCCGTTGATGGTGCGATCACATCCGGGTTCGGATACAGGGACGATGTTGGTGACGTTGGAACGAAAGACCATGCAGGAATTGACATCGGAGTACCTGAAGGGACACCGGTTGGTGCAGCAGGAGCCGGTACAGTAACTCAAGCGGGATGGAATGACGGATATGGTAATTCCGTAACAATCGACCACGGGAATGGGCTAGAAACATTATATGGGCATCTATCCGAAGTTTTAGTAAGCGTCGGGCAAATGGTTACCCAACTACAGACAATTGGTCTTTCCGGGAACACCGGAAACTCAACCGGCCCCCATCTCCATTTCGGCGTGTATCAAGACGGGGCAGCAATTGACCCTTCTTCTTTATTTGGCTTAGCTACTGGAACTAACCGGGTTCCACGAACAGCACCATATTTGCTTCATAAAGATGAGGCTGTTATACCGAAGAAGTATAATCCGTATATAAACGGAGGTCCCGCTTTCTTTGCTGGTATCGCTGAGAAGATGCAGGCTGCGGTGGCCGAAGAATCATACAAATGGATGAATAATAGCGCTGCAAAAGCAAATCTGAAAGCTTCGATTGAATCAACCTCTGTTACTGTTGGCAATGCTCAAGATAACAATTCCGGGGAGATCCTGGATGCACTTAATCGCTTGATTACTGTTGCTGGCACTGGCGGTAATGTATTGATTGATGGAGACAAACTTGTGGGCATAATTGATAAAAAATTCGGCGCAATAGCCGGGATTAAGGGAAGGGGTGGAGTCATATGAGTCGAGCTGACGTGCTTGTCAATACAACGTCTTTGGTAGAATTGTTTAAAATACGTATGTTATCGGTCAATATTTCGCCACCTAAACCAAAATTGATTCAAATACCGGTTACCGGGACAAGCGATGTTGTCGATATGTCGGAAGCGATCAGCGGCGATATTGAGTATGACCAAAGAGAATTAACAGTTGTTTTTGAATATGTTGGAGCGAAAGAAAGCTTTCATGCGATGCATTCAAAAATATTAAATTTTTTACACGGCCGAAAGATGCAAATTGTATTTTCGCAGGATTCTGGATTTTATTTCCTTGGCAGGATTTTGGTGGACGATTACAAGTGGGAAGTTTACGGCGGAACNNNACTATCTGCCACCGTTGATCCGTATAAATACGAAACACAATCATCCATGGAGCCGTGGCTCTGGGATTCGTTCTCATTCGAGGACGGGATTATCAGGGATTATTACGATATATCAGTTCCTGGAACCCTAACCATAACAGGACGTCGAAAAAGAGTTTGTCCGAAATTTATTTGCAGTGTAGCAATGACGGTTTCATATCTAGGTAATACCTACAATCTGGCAATGGGTGAAAACATTGTACCTGATATTTTTCTGGGCGAAGGTGAACACTTGCTGGCGTTCGGGGGATCCGGTACCGTTGATGTCGATTATCGGGGGGGGAGCCTATGAAAGCCAGCTATAAAACGCACATTGAAAACGAGGGTTGGAACATTGCGGTCGAGGACGGTAAAACGTCTGGGACCACTGGCAAAGGATTAAGGCTTGAAGCCCTCATCATCGAATTGTTAGACAAAGGCGGTTTAGATATCGCCATCGAAGCGCAGGCCCACGTACAAAATGTTGGTTGGCAACCGCTTAAAACCGATGGCGAGATAATCGGGACAGTAGGCGAAAGTCTAAGGCTTGAAGCGGTACGGATTCGGTTAGTCGGAGCCGATGCTAAAAAATACAAAATTAAATACAGAGTTCACGTCGAGAATATCGGATGGCAAAACTGGAAAGTAGATGGCGAAACTGCCGGAACTGAAAGAGTCGCATTAAGAGCAGAAGCAATTGAAATCATGCTGGAACGCATCACAGAGGACGTTGTTGTAGTAGTACCTAATACACCCGCAGACGATCCGACACAAATAATTGTACCCCTGACAGATCCTAACTCAGCGATACCACCCGAAAAAATCCTGTGTGCAAGTTACGCTACTCACGTTGAAAATTACGGATGGGGTGCAGATGTCACCGATGGCCGGTTGTCTGGTCGAATTGGTCAGGCGTTGCGATTAGAAGCAATCAGGATTGCATTAATTAATGTTGGAGCGTTAGATTTAGGTGTGGCCTACTCAACCCACGTAGAGAATATCGGATGGCAACCCGAAGTTGCAAACGGTCAAACCGCAGGAACAACGGATCAGAGTTTGAGGTTAGAAGCCGTTAAAATGCACCTGACCGGAACCGATGCGGACAAGTATTCGATCTGGTACCGAGTCCATGTGCAAAACGAAGGATTCCAAGAGTGGTGTCGCGATGGCGATGTTGCCGGAACCGAGGGGCAATCATTACGAGCCGAAGCGATCCAGATCATTATAACTCTAAAATCCGAAAACATTATCCGGAACCCCGGCGATGCGCCTTTGATAGCGGTCAATTACCGTTCACACATTCAAAATCTGGCATGGGCGCAATGGGTAAAGAATGGCGCTAAGTCCGGAACAACTGGTTTAGGACTTCGGATGGAAGCATTAGAAATAAATCTTTCATCGCTGGATGGCCTAGACATTGGCGTTTCATACCGGGTTCACGTTCAAAATATCGGTTGGCAACCGTGGTTTGCAGATGGTGCAACCTCCGGGACGGTCGGGCAAAGCCTGAGAATTGAAGCGGTCGAAATTGTTTTGACTGGAACTGATGCGGATAAATACACGGTGCAATATCGTGGACACCTTGAAAATTCTGGCTGGACAAGCTGGTGTAAGAACGGCGCAACATTAGGCACAACAGGCGAAGAAATAAGGCTAGAAGCTGTGTCGATTGTACTGATAAAAAACGTAGACCTGAACGCAGTTGTCACAAACGAAATCAAAAACAAGGCACCAATCGTCCAGATCTGGGCATCTGATTTTCCCCGGGCTGATGTGTTATTGCACGACATTCGAACGGACTACCGGCTGTTAAGTGCAAAAACGTCCGAAGGGATTAACAAATCCAGCGGGATGACATTCACGATTGACCCCACGCACCCGCACTATAGCAAATTGCGAAAAATGCACACGACTATATTGGTGTATGAGATTTATTCAAATACCCGAAAAGACATAATATTTGAGGGGCGGATTCTTAGCGATACCGAAGATATCTACAAAAAAAGAGTCGTCACCTGTGAGGGAGAATTAGGATATTTACTTGACAGCATCCAACGCCCTGCCCAGTATATCAATGTGACACCGGAACAATGGTTGACGCAGGTATTGGATAACCACAATATGCAGGTAACATCCGATAAAAGACTTCATATGGGAATTTGTACAGTTCTGGGTGACGGTAGCGGGGTTAACATATCCACGAATTACCGAACGCACATCGAAAACCTATCCTGGCTATCATGGGTCAGAAACGGCGACGACAGCGGCACCACCGGTTCGGGATTGCGAATGGAGGCGCTGGAACTAACGCTGGAAAATATCGGTAGCATGGATATTGGTGTGACCTACCGGGCACATCTGGCAGATACCGGGTGGCAGGAGTGGGTAGTTGATGGAGCCACGGCGGGAACGGTTGGATTAGCCGTTGAAATGCAAGCGGTTGAAATCAAACTGACCGGCGCTGATGCTGGATTATTTTCAATCCAATACCGGGTTCATGTCGAAAATGAAGGCTGGCAGGATTGGAAACAGGATGGCGAAACCGCCGGGACAACGGGCCAATCACTGAGGGCTGAGTCAATCAGCATTATTATTGTCTCGAAGGTCGATGGCACCAACGGAAAATTAAAAGACGGACTATTCCGGGAAAATGAATATGTCAATACGCTGGAATTAATCAAAACAACCATGCTGGACACTCTGGGCGGAGTTATAGTGATTGAACGGATCGGCGGGATTAAGTTTCTGAATTACCTGGAAAACTACGGTTCGACAAACTCACAGCCTATTAAGTTTGGCGTGAATTTGCTGGATTATTCCAAGATTACAGATGCAAGCGGGATCTATACTGCCCTGGTGCCGTATGGCAAGGAAATCGACGGGAAGAAATTAACCATTGCAACAGCAAACAACGACTGTGATTATATTTACGATGAGTTAGCAGTTGCAGAATATGGTTGGATCTTTAAAGAATTTGAGTGGCCGGATATCGACAGTCCTTCGGCGTTGATGTATGCGGCGAAATTAAAACTGGCCGGTGGGATTAAGCAGGGAATGTCCCTGGAACTGACCGCCATTGACCTAAGCGAAGTAAATATTGACATCCAAAAGTTTCAGGTTGGCGATATGGCAAGGAGTGTATCGAAACCGCATGACCTGGACACATTCCTATCAGTGAGTAAAAAAGAACGAGATTTACTGAATCGCGGAAATGATCGGATTGTTTTAGGCGGCGTAACCCAATCCCTGACAGATCGGATCTCCGGGCCGCTGGGTGGTGGAATCATGGGGTTCGCCTTGACGACGGCCAACAGTGTTAAGAACATGGAGTATGTGGCGAATGAATTATCATTCCTAATCAAAATCACCGCTGAGACAGTAGAAGAACAAGGAACGACGATCAATGAGACAAAGCTGGAAATGGACGCATTTCATATTAGCTTGTCGGCATTGGAATCAAGGACAACGGCAACGGAGTCGTCTGTTAATGAAACGGTGTTAGAAATGACAGCATTCGGGGCTAGTTTAACAGCGACACAAACAACAGTATCAAGTTTGGGAACACAAATAAATCAGGCTGGTTTAGACATAAGTGCCTTGAGCGCCGGTCTGTCGGCAACACAGACAAGTTTGGACGGAAAAGTAAGTAAAGCGTCAATCATAGCGAGTATTAATGAAAGTGGGGAAAGCGGAGTTAAAATCAGCGCTGACAAAGTAAATATTACCGGCGTTGTAACATTTGCAAATCTGGCAACAGCTGGACAAACTGTTATAAATGGCGGGAATATATCTGGTGGGACGTTAAATTTTGACAACATTACCGCTACGGGGTCTATTGTTTTAGATTCGTCATCCACATATGCTGGTATGGCATTTAGGCATACTCCTAGCGGCAAGTTTGGAGGCGTATACGCCAATTATTCGTATGGAGCAGTTTTATATGCTGGTTCTGGAGGCATCCAATTATCAACGACGGGAAGTGATGTAACGGTTACTTATAGTTTAAAAGCAAATAATCTTATATATACAGCCACTAGTGGTACAGAGAAGGTATCAGATATTAAGTGGATATCATCAGGAGCATATGTCCAGGTAGGAACGGTCGCTGGGGCAAAAGGTGTTACGGTTTGGGATTCAGACAGGCGGTTAAAAACAAATATCAAAACCTCAACGTTGAATGCGACTGGTAAATTATCTATGGTTTCCACACGAGAGTTTAACTGGTTATCTGATTACCGCTTAGAAAAATGTGGTTTTATAGCCCAAGAAATTGAAAAAATATTAGGCACAGAGTTTGTCTTAAAAGTAAAACAGGAAGACGGTTCATACAACTATCAGATTAAAGAATATCCATTTATACCATTATTAGTAAAAGCAGTACAAGAACTAAACGTAAAAGTCATGCGCCTTGAAAATGAGGTCGCGGTATTAAAACATAAAGGAGAACTACCATGTTAGAAATAATAAAAACAACGACGTTCACAGGAACTGCAAAAATTGGGGAAGTAGCAGCAAAGGTGTTTAGCGCCACGATAAATACCGCCAATCCAGAGGATATGTCGTTCAATCATTATGTTGTGAAATATGATCTATATAAGGCAAACCGGGCAGCTATCGGGGCTGAACAGTCAGCATTTGAAGACGCGGCCTATACATTCCAAGATCAGCTGATTGCTGAAAAGGCGGTACAGGCATGATTATTACAAATGGTCAAATGGTCAACCATCTAAATAATATTCAGATGTTATCAAAGGTGGAATTACCGGTTCGAGTGGTACATGCGATTAAGAAAAACTATCGTAAGTTGGCGACTGAATACGCTGACTATGATGAGTCATTAAAAGAATTAAAGGCAAAATATCCAGTCCTTAAAGAAGACAATCCAGATCTTTTAGAATTGTTAAAACTTGAGATGGAGGTTGATGTGTACACGATCCCAGAATCAATATTTACATCATCAGACTTCAATCTCACAATAGAACAGTTCGAAATGTTGGAGTTCATGATCGAAACCGAATAGGAGGTATTTAAAATGACAGCATTAGAGCAATATATTGCAGATGTCAAAGCCGCCACTAAAGGCGAGCCGATGAAGGTCGCGCTCATGGGCGTGGCATCTGAGGTTCAAAAGCAAAGCATTGCGGTCGGGGAACAGATCGCAACAGTTGGTCCGGCTGTAACAGCAGCTACTCAAAAAGCAGCAGATGCAGCGGCATCAGCTGACGATGCCGCTGATTCTGAGGTTGTAGCGACCACACAAGCAGGGATTGCGACAACAAAAGCAACTGAGGCTGCAGATGCAAAACTGGCGGCTGAAAATGCAAGAGCGGCAGCGGATGCAGCAAAGATTGCGGCGGAATTATCAGAAGCATATGCTGAAGACTCTGAAATTAACAGCAAAGCATCAGAAGAAGCGGCCGATGCGTCGAAGGTCTCCGCGTCCGGATCGGCAAGCGTGGCCACAACCAAGGCCGGGGAATCATCATCCAGCGCGGCGGCGGCCCTGGCATCGGAAGAAGCGGCGGCACTGGCTGAAACACAAACACTAGCCTATAAAGACGCGACCGTTGCAGCGGTTGGCGCCACAACCGATATGGCCGAGATCATCGAATCCAGAAAAGGAAAGGTAACTTTAGGCGAAAAGATAGGGGAAATTGATTCGCAATTGGCAGATATTGGATATTTAGGAGTTGCGAGTAAATATGGGGTGGATAGTACAATAGGAACGTCAGATGCAACAACATTACTAAATACATATTTCGCATCATTAAAAGCAAAAGGGCTAAAATATGCGTATTTTGATAAACCACACACCTATAAAGTAAATGGGGTTTTAAGCGGTGTGAGAGACTTAATTTTGATAGGAAATGCAAAAATCGAAAGTAGCAATCTTGCTAATTATTTTATTAATATTTGCCAAACATTGACTGAATACAACGGAAAATACAATAAATCACCGTTGCGCAAAAATCAATTTTCTCAATTTAATACGGCATTAGGATCAAGTAGAAATATAAATATAACGATTTGGGGAGATAGTGTATCGACAGGCGGTTCTGATTGCTTAAATGTTGGTTATAATACAATCGATGCAGGCGCATTAGAACAGGGCTCGAATTCAATAACCACAGGCGATTCGTATTATCAACGATTGATGGATATGATCACATCGCAGTTCAAGGATAATATATTTAATTTTTACAACCGATCATCCGGCGGCACTGTAATTCAAGATTACGGGTCAGATAAAACATTTGATTCGGTAACGAAATCATGGGTAGCGCACGTTAAAGACACAGCACCCGATTTATTAATAATCGGGTGGGGAATGAATCAAACAACAATTGCGAGTGCCAAGGCGTTTAAATATTATCTCAACGCTGTATTAACGTATATTAATGCAAATTTTAGTCCAGTTCCGAGTATTGCATTGTTAACGTCCCCGCGGCCAAGTTATTCACTTGAGGATACGTGGGGGGCATTAGAAATTCAGCAGGCGGTTGATATGTCGGCACATACAATCCGGACATTCGGGGAAGAAAAAGGATGTTATATCATTGATGTAAATAAAATTTCAAATCAAAAAAGAACAGGGTTTATGTTTGAAAATCCCCGTATGAAAGCAATATCTGAAGATTACGCAACAACCGATGCGTTTATAACGGGAAACCATACTAAAGTTGGCTATACCTATACAATTCAAACAGCTAATACAGAAATAATAATACCGATCAATTCAAAATCGTTTGTTGTGGCGTTTGATTTAAAATTCAGTGGATTCCCTGATGGTGTTGAAAATTTATCAATCAACTATAATTATTTAACTGGGTACATCCGAAATTGTCTGATGGTAAAACCGCTATCTGGTGGTGTTGCTGCGGTAGATAGTTTTGCTAATATTGGCGATGCTGCGCATTATACAACTGCAACAAAATCATATCTACCTGGGATATCGTGGAATGATGGCACATATCGCCGGATAACATTTGAAAAACGTGATGATATTATCGACGTATTTATTGACGGGGTAAGAATATTGCGTGATCGAGTACAGATAAACAATACTCCATCTGAAATTAGATTGAATAAAAATGGAGGAAGCGTTGGATTGATTACAATTCAAAACATTGTTTTATACAAAGGAGAATACAGGCTATTTTTACCAACATTAACGGAATCCGAAATGTTTGGAGATCATGTCAATTTAGACTATGCAACTAAAAAACCATATGGGGGAAATGGCGTAAATCATCCGTCGAGTATAGGATTAGAAGAAACTTACGTTCCCGCAATGAGGGAATTTGTGGAAGATTTAAGCAGGCTTTAATTGGGAATCGGACGATATTGCGAACTAAAAATGATTAGAAGAAATGGCCATGAGGCACCTTAACTGGTGTCTTTTTTAATGCGAAAAATCAGAAAGGGGCCGGTAATGAATGGAAGCATAGATATTACAGTTGTGGCAAGTTTAATCTGCACTATAGGAGGTTTCGTGGTGGCGTGGTTAATGTTCGGAAGAACTAAAACAAAAGATGATAAGGCCGAAGGTGCTAGCATTGCGACGATCACATCCGATATGGGTTACATAAAGTCAAGTGTTGATGGGATTGATAAGAAATTAGAAAAACAGGCCGACAAGCATATAGAATTATTGGAGCGGGTCTGTGACGTGGAAGCATCGGCAAAACAAGCGCATAAGCGCATTGATAGTTTAGAAGGAGAAATAAAATGAAACAAAAAGTAATTAGCTTTATTGATGGTTTAAGTTGTATGTCGGTTCGGGAGTGGGCTCAGATAATTGTTTTGGCGCTTGTTGTGATCAATGGAGCACTAACCATATTCGGGGTTAACCCGATTTCGGTGTCCGAGGATTTCCTGTATATCGCCATTTCAGGCGCATTGGTGATTATCGTTCCATTCTATAACAAATGGAAAAACTGGAACGTCACCCCGGAAGCGGTAACTGCTCAAAATGTTTTGGATTTAATGAAAATGGGTTTTGCCTCAAAGGAACAAATTGAACAATTTATTAAGGACTTAAAAGCACAATCGGTTAAGGAAGAATGGTCGAATCCAACTTATCCAGCTGAAGATAGTAAAACCGAGTAAGAACGGAGGTAGCAATATGCTGCAAATCGAAGGAATTGACGTTTCCCAGCACCAAGGCGATATCCAATGGCCACGCGTAAAGAATACAAATAAGAAGTTTTCAGGCGTCCGGATTGGATGGGGTGAAGCCAGGAATGCATCGGGCGGGGAGCTTGATGCAAAAGCCCTGGTAAATTTGGATGGTTGCATTGCTAATGGTATCTCACCGCTGCCTTTTATATACTCATATGCTCAAACCGCAGATGAAGCAAGGATGGAAGCAAATTTTATTAAAACCATCTTATCCCGATATCCGCGTTCTACCTTTGCCTATCCAATCGCATTTGATATTGAGGATCAGCAGTATCAGGGAAACATCGATATTAATCCAATCATTGATGCATTTTGCACAGAAATCCATAATTCCGGGTATAAAGTCATTACTTATACTTCATTAGATTGGTATCAGAATAGAGTTAATGACACAAACAAAGGGAAATGGTTCACGTGGTTGGCTCAATGGGATGTCGATAAGCCAGAATTTTTACCAAGTATTTGGCAGTATTCAGACAAAGGATCCGTTGACGGGATTAGCGGGAATGTTGATTTAGATATCTGCTATCAGGATTATGTCAATATCGATAACCCGTTTCCAACAAAAGCGGTTGAAGTGGTCGTTACTCAGCCATCAAATCCGTCACAGGAAATCATTGCGCCAGTGGATCCATTAAGTGTCCAGGTGTTTTCTATTGTTGAAGAGCAAAGAGTTTTAAGACTTTTAAATTATGGAGACATTGAAGCGGATGGCCAGGCCGGTGATTTGACAAGATCCGCCAGAAATAATGCAAGAAGAGGTTATGGACTAGCTGAAAATGGAGAAGCAGGAATAGAACTGGAACGATGTTTAAGAGGACAGCTCATGTCAGTGCAGGCCAGGCTAAATGAATTAGGTTATGTATGTGATATTGATGGTCGCCTTGGAGATGTCGGTACTCAAACAACGGATCGAGTATTAAGCTTCCAAAAGGACAGAAGTCTGACAATTGATGGCATTATCGGAACAAACACATTTACGGCGTTGTTCGCGATCACGAATGCACCGGTCGCAGTAACGGCACCAGTAGTTACTTTACCTGAAGGAATGGCTTCAAAAAATTTTAGTTGGTACGAGTTGGCTTGTGGATGCATTAAGGGAGATCCGACAAGCGGTTGCAACGGATATCCCGAAACAAATTATGGACAGATCATAGCGCAGCAGCTAATTGATAAACTGCAGCAGCTCCGGGACTATGTCGGGGCAATTGTCATAACATGCGGTATCCGTTGCCCGGAGAACAATGCATTCTGGGGTGGCGTCTGGGATTCACTCCACATGCTGGGGGAAGCCGTAGACTGTTATTGCCCAGGAATGGATATCATCGAATTTGCGAGGATCGCTTGGCAGGTATTTGGCATTGCGGTTAGAGTATACCCATCACAGGAGTTTGCTCATTTGGAGTTATCAGGTCTTGGGGGAGTGTATAACCAGGAAACAGGGAAGTTTATATACTGAAATTGGCCACCTCCGGGTGGTCTTTTTTTTATGCCTTTTTTCATTATCGATTGTGATATTCTGGCAATTATGTTAGAATATATGGGCAAGATAGCAAAGGCTTAATTACCCTTTGCGACAAGTAGGGCTTCCGAACCTTACTTCTTGCAGTAACATTAATTCGGAGAAAATACTATCGGAGGTGTTATTTTTATGCACGAAAACGAAATTACTATCAAGATTATTGCAGAGGTCACAGACCGGTTCCCAGAGGTGGATGGAAATGTTTTAAGGGATATTATCGAAAGAGAGCTATACCAGTACGAGATCCAGCCAAAGTCCACGGCCCTGGTGGTTCAGTCGGACATGAATGAAATGATTATGCTGTACCTGGCCACAAAGAAGCTGGACGGCCTGAGCGACAAGACCCTTAAAAATTATGCTCTGCATTTAAGACGATTCTCAAATTATTTTCAAAAGAACGTGGCTGACATTACGGCCATGGATATCCGGATGTTTCTGGCGGATCTGATTAAGTATAAAAATCTGAAAAACTCGACATTGGAAAATGAGAAATCAATTCTCAAGAGCTTCTTTGTTTGGTTGGAAAATGAGGATTATATCGTCAAGAGTCCTACCCGAAAGATCAAGTCGACAAAGGTGGAGAAGCGGGTTAGGAAATCATTGTCTGCTGAGGAACTGGAATTGATGCGGGATGCCTGCAGCACAAACCGGCAACGGGCGTTACTGGAATTTACCTTCAGTACCGGTGGCCGGCTGTCAGAAATCACCCAAGTCAATATCCAGGACATCAACTGGCATGAGAGATCAGTGAATATCATCGGAAAAGGGAATAAAGAAAGAACGATCTTCTTTTCTCCAAAAGCCAAGATTTATTTGCAGAAATATTTCAATGAGCGGAAAACATTCCCGATCGTGGACGATGCGCTGTTCGTATCCCAGAAAAAGCCGTATGGACGGTTAGGGAATCGAGCTGTAGAAAAAGAGATTGGGAAGATTGCTGTACAGGCCGGATTCGATAAGGTTGTATTTCCGCATTTACTCAGACACACATTCGCCACCCTGGGTCATAAGGCGGGAATGCCGCTCAACGTGCTGCAGGAACTGATGGGACATTCAAACCCCGGGACGACTCAGATATATGCGGCACTGGATAACGAGAGTGTGAAAGCAGAGTACCGGAAACGGATAATTCAATAAAAAAAGAGGGCCATCTCTTGATTGGGCGGTGGCCTTTATTATTTTATCTGTATTAATGGCAATATATTGTCTTTTGTAAACAATATATTACCTTTTTATAACATAATATTACCTATCGCATGTAGTATAATTAAAGAGAATTAAAGCAAATGCACTCAATCAGGGGGAATGACAATGTCAACTCCTCTGTTTTGTTTCTGACATTATCTCACAATGTTGGTTCATTTGATAATGCGATAGGGGGCTTTAAAATGAGAAAATCATCAATAGACATAAATGGGCTAAAACTCGACGAATTTAAAAAAATTGAATTAGGAATCAGTAAAATAACTCGATATTTTTTATGCAAACAATCAATGTCTCAAAAGAAATTGCAAAAACTTGCTTATTATTCTGTTGCTTGGCATTATGCGCTTTTTGATAAACCGTTTGCTGGAGTTGATTTACCTTTTGAAGCGTGGGTGCACGGTCCGGTATCAAGAAATTTATACAGCAAATACAAAGGTTTTAAATTTAATAATATACCTAAGATAAAAACAGAACCTGATTTCAGTAAATATAAAAATGATGAGCTTGAGATATTGGATTTTGTTTGGGAAAATTATGGAGAATTTACAGCAAATCAACTTGAAACTTTAACGCATACCGAAGACCCTTGGCAGAAGAAAAGAAGGGGTTATGGGGAGCTGGAATCATCGTCTGAAGTAATAGGGGTTGAGGATATGAAAAAATATTATAGGAAATTCATTAAGAACGATGGCGAAATCAACTGACTCGATCAATATTACAGCGGCAACAGAATTTATTGACGAAATATCGTTTAGTTTAAAACACTTAAATTTTGGGAATTGGGGCCTCGATAAACTTAAAAGTCATAGAAATGAGAAAGACTTTAATAACTTTTTAAGAAGATATTCCGGAAAGTCTGTGAAATATTTTCAAAGCACGGTTCAACCATGCAAAGACGACAAGCAGGATACTTTTGAAGGGCAGCATGTCCACCATTACAAAATCAATGAGAAGTTTAGAATACATGGGTTTTTCCTTGGCAATAGATTTAAAATAATTCGCATTGATCCTAACCATGAGTTTCATAAATAATATGAACCAGCCAAACCGGGCTGGTCTTTTTTTATTCATAATTTTACATTGACCTCAACCAAGAACGGGTGTACCATAAAACAAACGTTCTCTGAGGTGGTAAAATGAAAGTATTAAAAAAATTTGTCTCAGTTGTGGCAAAATTTGATGAAGACGGCATAACCCCGTTGCGTGTTATCTGGCCAGATGGCCGGAGTTTTGAAATTGATCGAGTTATTGACGTCCGACCCGGCGCATCAATACCGGCTGGTGGGCTCGGGATAAAGTATACTTGTAAGATCGCAGGCAGGGAACGGCTGTTATTTTATGAAGAACCAAGGTGGTTTGTGGAAGCGAAAAGCCCAGGTGTTTAGCCTGGGCTTTTTAAGTAGTTTTAGATATCTTGATAGGCTTTTAAATATTCCATAATCCGACATAGATCATCAACCCGGCTAGAATCCTGTTCAGACAACCATAATACAGTTCCAACTTCCGAGGGGCTTAATTCCATCGACCCAATAACTGCAGTTATTTTTGATAGGTTTTCTTCCATAATATACTCCTTTAAATCATTTATAAAACATTTTATCTTATGCTGTTTAGGTAATTAAAGCACTTTTTTAGGCGATAATCAATCTATTTGAATAATATTTACTGTTGAATTTTATTCATCAATAGGCGTATAATCGTTATCATAAGATATAAATGTGAAGGAGGATGAAATTGTGAGGGAAAGTATTCGAAAATGTTTTTATATGTTGGCGGTATTGTCTATACTGTTTGGGATAGCATCGCCTGGTGTTATGGCCTATCATACCGATAATAATTTTACATATGAAATTGTTGGTGGCGGTGTTTCTGTTACTGAATACTCTGGCTACAGTAAAGATGTAGTGATCCCAGATATATTGGGCGGGAGAAAAGTTATAGCTATTGGCGATTCAGCGTTTTCATATCGCGATGATTTAACAAGCATTGTGATGCCTGACAGTATAGTTTCTATTGGCGAGGAAGCTTTTTTAAAGTGTCGCAGATTAACAGAATTAAAAATACCTGAAGGAGTAACATTTATTGATGAATGTGCGTTTGATCATTGCGACAAATTGACCAGCATTACACTTCCGGAAGGTATAACGTCTATTAGTTCTTATACATTTACGCAGTGTAGCGGGCTAACTAGCATCACAATCCCCAATGGCGTTACTTCCATTGAGTGGGCCGCTTTTTCATACTGCACGGGGCTGAATAGTATAATAATCCCGGAGAGCGTTACTTCTATTAGCGGTCTTGTATTTAAGGAACACAATGAAAGTTTTGTTATTTATGGTCTTGACGGCTCTTATGCAGAAACTTATGCAAATGAACAAGGTATACAGTTTTCGGTTATTAAAGATGACCAAATAGCCAAAGCAGTGCATGATCAAATCAATATACTACCGGCTGTGGGTAGCATAAAATTGACCGATAAAGTGGCTGTAACCGAAGCGCGAACAGCCTATAATAAATTAACGGCCGTGCAAAAAACTTTAGTTAATAACCTAGATATATTGAAAGAATTGGAAAAAAGAATTGCTGATCTGGAAGCAGGTGAAAATACTCAAGGACCAATCATTTCCTATCAGACCCACGTTCAAAATATTGGCTGGCAAGAAGATGTCCTACAGGGGGGAATGTCTGGAACAG
>PHAD01000068.1 GCA_002841595.1 Firmicutes bacterium HGW-Firmicutes-12 | reverse complement strand
ACTTGAAGACCAATTCAGTGAAACTACTGATTTGCTTGAGGCCCTCGGTGATAAGAATCCACTGCCAGATATCTATCGAATTAAAGCAGCAGAAGCTACTAGTGTGCCTGAAATTGCCAAGCTGGCTCTTGGGTTGGAAAGAGTGGAAAATGTTCGCTATGGTCAAGGCTTGGTAGAAAAGCTTCTAGCGCTTACGCAGTGGTTGAGAACAGCAGGCGTTGTTATAATATTTGCAATTGCTTTAGCGGCAATATTCTTAATTGCCACTACCATTCGCGTAACTGTTTTTGCACGTCGCCGTGAGGTTGGCATAATGAAACTGGTAGGTGCTACTAACTGGTATATTCGCTGGCCGTTTTTCTTGGAAGGTATGCTTATTGGGTTTGTTGGGGCACTGATTGCCGTAGGAGTTATTAAT
Source organism: Firmicutes bacterium HGW-Firmicutes-12 (assembly GCA_002841595.1). GTDB lineage: Bacteria > Bacillota > Peptococcia > DRI-13 > PHAD01 > PHAD01. Next base: position 13,325 of record PHAD01000068.1, on the reverse strand, counting down.
CTTTTCTATACTCAGTTAACAAAAAATATAGCGTTAACAGTAAGCTTTCTTCCGATAGTGACCGACAAAGATGTCTTATACAGTATTTTTAAAAATTTATTGTTAATGGGTACTGGTCTTGGAGCGATTGGTAGTGCGATTAGTTTGCGCCGTTTCCTTAAGGTGTGAAATCAAGTTTCACTTATAATTGCGTTTATGTGTGGGACTAAGCAATAGCTTGTTCCACTATTTTCTTTTTGTTGTACTTGCATATTATTTCATTAATATAGTAATATTTACTTACATATACATAGCTTAGGTGATAGAATAAACGGTGGAAAAACACCGTATTTTTTATCCGATAGGCGCTAAGCTTCGCTTTATACGATATATTCTAGAGTCAGGTGGGTGAAGGTATTGCAGGAAAGAAAATTGTTGAAAAGAATTATTTCGATTCTTACTATCTTTTGTTATATAGTTACGGCAGGTGTAGGTTTCTTTTATTTTGCATATTATAAGGAAATTAATCGGATCTACGATGTGGGCATGGTTGTTAAAACTCAATACCTGCATAATGCTACTATTAAACAAATGCTCAAGGGAGCCGTGCGAGGCATGGTGGAGTCCTTGGAAGATCCTTATTCAGTTTTTATGGATGCCAAAGAGTATCAAGATTTGCAGAATTATATCCACGGTAGTTTTGGTGGGATAGGAATATACGTAGAGATTACTAAGGATAAAAAGTTAATAGTATCTTCACCTATTGAAGGGACCCCTGCTCACAAAGCTGGTGTCAAACCCGGTGACGTGATTATTAAAATAGGTGAAACTTTTACTAGTGATTTGGAATACGATGAATCTATTGCACGCATGAGAGGTGAACCTGGGACAGACGTAAATATCGGGATAATGCGCGAGGGTGTATCCAATCTATTAGAGTTTAATTTAACCAGAGAAATAATAGATATTCCTACGGTAGAAAGCTCTGTGTTAGATAATGGAATTGGCTATATGCGTTTGAAACTATTTTCCAGCAATACCGATGAGGCCGTTTGGGAACAACTGCAGGATTTAAACACTCAAGGAATAAAGGCGCTGGTACTGGATTTGCGCGATAACCCAGGTGGAGATTTGGATTCCGCTGTTAATATTGCTAACTACTTTGTTACAGATGGTCCGATTGTCTACATAGTTAATAAAACGGGAGAAACACATTCTTATGCGATGGCTGACCCAAACAAATTTGGTTTGCCTCTCGTTGTGCTCATAAACGGCGGAAGTGCGAGCGCCTCGGAGGTATTATCAGGAGCGATCAAAGACTATGAAACCGGCGTTTTGATTGGCGAGAAGAGCTTTGGAAAAGGAATAGTCCAAGGGGTTTTCAATCTCGAGGGCGGAGAAGGTCTCAAAATAACTACTTCAAAATACCTTACACCGAATAAAACTGATATTCACGAGGTTGGTATCAACCCTGATATAGTTGTAACGGCAGAAAATGATAAGGAGGATATCCAACTCAATCAGGCTCTAGACTATTTGAGAAACCAGCTAAAATAAGGGGGTTGGTAGTGTGTTCTCGTTTTCTGTGCTTATACCGATGATGATAGAAACGTTTCTTTCCCTTATTACAGATTGGATATTCTGGTTGATAGTTATCTTGGTAGCTATGCAGTATCAACGAATAGCCCGATCATCACAGTATCTTTTTAAATTGCCTGATATTACAAGCTGGCGGCCTGCGCTGCTGGCTGTATTTTTTGGTCTTGCAGGAGGTCTTTTTGGTAGTATCCTGCTTATTATTGTGGGTATATCTATCCTAGAACTTGGAATCGGCTATTTATGGATAACAGCTATTATTCTGATGCTGATACGTCAGAGGTTTCTATGCTTTGCCTATGCTGGGGGAGTACTATCGCTTTCAAGTTTAATATTTGGTTTTCCTGATGTGTCAGTTGCTCAGCTTATGGGGCTTGTGGCTATTTTGCATATGGTAGAATCAGTATTAATTCTGTTTAGTGGTCACTTGGAGGCTTTTCCTATATATATCCGTACTAAGCAAGGACAGGTAGTGGGAGGTTACAACCTGCAGAAGTTTTGGCCGCTCCCTCTCATCGCATTGATGGCCCTAATGATGCCAGAACAAGAAATACTTAAAAGCGCCGTGGCAATGCCAAAGTGGTGGCCTTTGATTAAACCGGAGCTTCTTCAAGGAACTGGGGAACCGATGTATGTATTAATGCCGGTGGTGGCAGCATTAGGGTATGGAGATATCGCAATTACCACCTTACCCCAAGATAAGACTAGAATGGCAGCCCTTGAGCTAGCGGCCTATAGTCTCATTCTGCTACTGTTAGCTATTACAGCTAGCTATGTTCCTGAACTGGCGTTTGTTCCAGCACTCTTTGGTCCTTTAGGCCATGAATTTATAATTTATATAGACCAGCGCCGTGAGCTGCAGGGAGAACCGATGTTTGTCCAGCCCAAACACGGAGTCATGATTTTGTATGCGCTACCTAAATCCCCGCTGAAAAAGGCTAGGGTTCGAAACGGAGATATTATCCTTTCTCTCAATGGTTATAGCGTCAATAATCAGTATGAGCTACGAGGAATATTATTGGAAACCCAAGGTCTAATTGAAATTGAGTATCTCTCTGGTAAGAGAAGAGTACTAAAAAAGGTAATTATTGAAACGGGAACAATGGAGCACCCAGGCTTTATTGCGGTTCCTGGTGGCTATGAGTATTCATTTATGGAGATTTCCGGGTCAGTAAGCCGCTTACGGCCTTGGTGGGATAAGATAAGAGTTAGGCTTAGCAAGTTTTTGTGAACCAATAAATAGCAAACGTATGTTCTCCCAACAAACGTTTTGTGGTATAATAAAATAGGTCTAAAACTAAGCTGAGGGAGAGAGCATGGAAAAAAAATTCGAATTAAAATCTGAATACAGCCCTCAGGGTGATCAGCCTAAGGCGATCAAAGCTCTGGTAAAGAATCTAGAAAATGGGGACAGTATGCTTACCCTTTTAGGAGCAACCGGTACAGGGAAAACTTTTACCATGGCTAATGTTATACAAGAGCTGCAAAAGCCTGTGCTGGTAATTGCTCATAATAAAACTCTGGCTGCCCAGCTGTGTAGTGAGTTTAAGGAGTTTTTCCCCGACAATGCAGTTGAGTACTTTGTCAGTTACTATGACTATTATCAACCAGAAGCTTATATACCACATACAGATACCTTTATAGAGAAGGATTCTTCTATTAATGAGGAAATTGAAAAGCTGCGCCACTCAGCAACTGCGGCCCTTTTAGAACGCAGGGATGTTATAGTTGTGGCTAGTGTATCTTGTATTTATGGCCTAGGTTCTCCTGAGGAGTATATGAATCAGACACTTTCACTTCGGACCGGGCAGAAAATAGAAAGAGAGGCTATCTTGCGTAGGCTCACCGATATACAATATGATCGCAATGATATCAACCTTACGAGGGGTACCTTCCGCGTACGCGGAGATGTCATCGATATTATCCCTGTTTCTTATGGCGAGAATGCTATAAGGGTAGAATTGTTCGGGGATGACGTTGAACGTATCATGGAAGTTGATACATTGACAGGAGAGGTTATTGCCAAACGGCATCATATCAGTATATTTCCGGCTAGTCATTATGTCACGGGGAAAGAGAAGATGGAAATAGCTCTTGAGAAGATAGAGTCTGAATTAGGAGCAAGATTAAAATATCTACTGGAGCAGGGAAGACTACTCGAAGCGCAGCGCTTGGAAATGCGGACAAATTATGATATGGAAATGATGCGTGAAGTAGGTTTTTGTTCTGGGATAGAAAACTATTCTCGGCATTTGACGGGACGCCGCGAAGGGGAATCCCCATTTACTCTTCTGGATTATTTTCCGGCAGGTTTTCTTACTATAATTGATGAGTCTCATCAGTCCATTCCACAGATTGGTGGAATGTATGAAGGAGATAAATCTCGGAAAACTACGTTAATCGAACACGGTTTCCGTCTTCCTTCGGCATTGGATAATCGTCCTTTGCGTTTTGCTGAGTTTGAAAAGAGTGTTGGACAGACTGTTTTTGTTTCGGCTACGCCGGGGCCTTACGAGTTAAAGCACAGCCAAGCCGTAATCGAACAGATTATCCGGCCAACGGGCTTGATTGATCCCGAAATATCTGTTCGACCAATAAAAGGGCAAATAGATGATCTGTTAGCGGAAATTGAAGTCACGGTAAGTCGTAATGAGCGGGTACTCGTAGCGACTTTAACTAAAAAAATGTCCGAGGATTTGACGGATTATTTTGAAGACCTTGGAGTAAAGGTTCGTTATCTTCATTCTGAGATTAAAACCTTGGAAAGAATGTCGATAATTCGCGATTTGCGCCTTGGTGAATTTGATGTACTGGTAGGAATAAATCTTCTGCGTGAAGGACTTGATCTGCCGGAAGTCTCGCTTGTAGTAATTTTGGACGCTGACAAGGAGGGCTTCTTGCGTTCTGAGAGATCGCTAATCCAGACTATTGGAAGGGCTGCACGTAATGTAAATGGACAGGTTATCATGTATGCAGATAAAGAAACTGATTCCATGAAAAAGGCTATCGATGAAACTAACCGTCGCCGTATACTGCAAAGGGATTTCAACAGTCGGTATAATATTACACCGCAGACAATTAAGAAGGCTGTTCGTGATGTACTTGAGGCCACAGCTGTAGCAGAGGTTAGTCAGGCGTACAGAATTGATGGCAAAAAAATACCTAAAAAAGAGCTTAAAGAGATTATTAGCAGGTTAGAAAAGGAAATGCGAACAGCATCTAAGGGGCTTGCTTTTGAGCGGGCCGCGGAAATACGTGACCTGATTATAGAAATGAAAGCTCAATTGTAGAAAGGATCAGACACATGGCCAAAGAAAAAATCATTATTAAGGGAGCACGTTCCCATAATTTAAAAAACATAGATGTTGAAATACCAAGAGATAAGCTGGTAGTCATAACGGGCTTGAGTGGTTCAGGCAAATCGTCATTAGCTTTCGACACGATATATGCTGAAGGACAAAGACGCTATGTTGAATCGCTTTCGGCCTATGCTCGGCAGTTTTTAGGACAGATGGATAAGCCTGATGTCGATTATATTGAAGGCTTGTCACCGGCGATTTCTATTGATCAGAAGACAACGAGTAGGAATCCGCGTTCCACAGTTGGAACGGTTACTGAGATATATGATTACCTAAGATTGCTCTTTGCTAGGGTAGGGAAGGTGCACTGCTATAAATGCGGCAAACCCATTACCCAGCAAACTATTGAACAGATGGTAGACAGGCTGATGCTCTATTCAGAGGGCACCCGTTTGCAAATCTTGGCTCCACTTGTCAGAGGCAGAAAAGGAGAACATCAGAAAGTATTTGAAGATATCCGAAAAAACGGATTTGTCAGGGTGCGAGTCAATGGAGAAATAAGAGAAGTGGTGGAAGAATTTAAGCTGGAGAAAAACAAAAAGCACACGATTGAGGCAGTCGTGGACAGGCTTATTATTCGCCAGGGGATAGAGAAGAGACTGGCAGATTCGTTGGAGACAGCCCTCAAACTTGCGGAAGGCTTGGTCAAAATTGATATTATGGATCAAGAAGAGTTGCTGTTTAGTGAGAATTTTGCTTGTGCTGATTGTGGGATTAGCTTCGAGGAGCTCACACCGCGGATGTTTTCATTTAACAATCCTTATGGAGCATGTGCGTCTTGTGGTGGATTGGGTTTTAAGCTGGAGATTGATCCTGATCTCGTAGTGTCTGATCCGGAGAAGAGCTTAGCCCGAGGAGCAATTGAACCCTGGAGCAAAGGGCTTTCCCCATGGTATATGGGAATGCTGCAGTCGCTTGCTCAGGAGTATGGTTTTTCGATGAATACTTCCTACAGTGAATTGACACCGGAACAACAAAATGTAATTTTATACGGTACTGGAGATAAGAGGATACGCTTTCGGTATCATAATGCCCAGGGAGAACTGAGGTTATTTGATACAACTTTTGAGGGTGTATTACCTAACCTGGAAAGACGCTATAAGGAAACCCAGTCCGATTACTCTAGGCAGGATATAGAATCCTATATGAGCAGAAATGAATGTCCACAATGTTTGGGTGCTCGCTTGAAACCAGAGGTCTTGGCAGTCACAGTAAATGGCAAGAATATTTCGGAAGTAACACGTTTATCTGTGGGTGAAACTATGGAGTTTTTTAGTGCTATCATGCTTACTAAGAGAGAGCAGCACATCGCTCGGCAGATACTAAAAGAAATAACGGCACGTTTGGGCTTTCTCGTTAATGTTGGTCTAGAATACTTGACCTTGCATCGTGGGGCCGGTTCCCTTTCAGGTGGTGAGGCCCAGCGCATCCGCTTGGCTACGCAGATAGGCTCAAGCCTGGTAGGTGTCCTTTATATTTTGGATGAACCTTCGATAGGTCTGCATCAGCGTGATAATAATAGACTTATAGAAACGCTTAAATCTTTACGGGATATAGGCAACACAGTGTTAGTAGTTGAACATGATGTAGATACAATTTACGCAGCTGATCATATCATAGATATTGGACCTGGAGCGGGTGTGCATGGTGGCAGTATTGTTGCCCAAGGGAAGGTCGATGATATTAAGAATGAAGAGAAATCAATAACCGGTGCATATCTAAGTGAACGTTTGGCTATTCCCATTCCCCCCATCAGACGCAAGCCTAATGGAAAATGGCTTGAGGTTAGTGGAGCTAGAGAAAACAACCTGAAGGATATAAATGTTGCGTTTCCACTGAATTTATTCACCTGTGTTACAGGTGTATCTGGCTCAGGAAAAAGTACTCTAGTTAATGAAATTCTCTATAAACATCTTGCCCACAAGTTGAACAGAGCCAAAACAAGACCTGGTGATTGCGAAAGCATAAAGGGCCTTGAACATCTTGATAAAGTAATTAACATTGACCAGTCGCCGATAGGACGGACTCCGCGCTCTAATCCTGCTACTTATACAGGTTTATTTGATGGGATTAGAGAGGTCTTTGCGTCAACCCCGGAGGCACGGGTGCGGGGGTATAAGCCTGGCCGCTTTAGCTTTAATGTTAAAGGAGGAAGATGTGAAGCTTGTAGCGGAGATGGAATTATTAAAATAGAGATGCACTTTTTACCCGATGTTTACGTACCATGTGAAGTATGTAAAGGTAAACGTTATAACAGAGAAACCTTAGAGGTAAAATTTAAAGGGAAAGCAATATCTAATGTTCTAGAAATGACGGTCGATGAGGGAGCTGAGTTTTTTCAGAATCATCCTAAAATCCATCGCAAATTAAAAACCATGCAGGAGGTAGGGCTTGGGTATATTCAACTTGGTCAGTCGGCAACTACTTTGTCTGGTGGGGAGGCTCAACGTATTAAATTGGCGTCCGAACTGAGCCGCCGTTCGAATGGCAAGACTTTCTATATACTAGATGAGCCGACCACTGGACTGCATATTGCTGACATCCATAAGTTGTTGGAAGTACTTAATAAGCTGGTAGAGGCAGGTGACAGCGTCCTGGTCATCGAGCATAACCTTGATGTAATAAAGACCGCGGATTATTTAATTGATCTTGGACCTGAAGGAGGAGATCGGGGAGGAGAGGTTGTCGCTACCGGGACTCCGGAGGAAATAGGTAATATGGAAAGAAGTTATACCGGACAATATCTGAAGCAAGCTCTCCGCAGCCATGCAGCTATTTCTTGCTCGGGAGGTGGATAAAATTGCTGGACGAAAAGCTGAAAAATTTGCCGGCTAGTACGGGTGTATACCTGATGAAAGATAGTCAGGGTACAATTATTTATGTTGGCAAAGCTTTGAACCTGAAAAGCAGGGTTAAGTCATATTTCCTTTCACAGCATGCCGATTCACCTCGTACTAAAGCCCTTGTCAAGAAAATATACGATTTGGAGTACATCCTTACAGACAGCGAGATAGAAGCGCTCATTTTAGAGAGCAATTTAATCAAGGAATATAAGCCTAAATACAATGTGCGCCTAACCGATGATAAGAGTTATCCTTTTATACGAATAACTATCCAAGAAGATTATCCACGAATGGAAATAGTGAGGTCACGCAAAAAGGACGGAGCCCGTTATTTTGGGCCGTACACTAATACGGGAGCAGTTAATGAAACTTTGCGTATTTTGAAAAAGGTTTTTCCCATACGTTCATGTAAACAGTCGAATTTTACGAAACGTGAACGGCCGTGCCTAAATGCCCACATTGCTAGATGTTCAGCTCCATGTTGTGGTCAAATCACAAAAGAAGAATATCATAAAATGATTAACGAAATATTGCTCTTCTTAGAAGGAAAACAAGAGAATTTACTGAAACAATTAAATACTCGTATGGGAAAAGCAGCGGAAGCTTTGGAATTTGAAAAGGCTGCAGAAATACGCGATCAATTGCAGGCCATACAAAACGTCATAGCCAAGCAAAAAATAGTGTCGAAAAATTTTGTTGATATAGATGTGATAAACTATGCTCGCAGTATTAACCTGACTTGCGTCCAGATATTTTTTGTTCGTCAGGGAAAGGTTTTAGGCAGAGATCGTTTCTTCTTGGAGGGGACGGAAGGTACCGCAGAAGAGGAAATTCTTAGCTCATTTATTAAGCAGTATTACAGTCAGGTAGATTATACTCCGGTGGAGATTTTACTGCCCGAGACCTTGGAAGATGAAAATGTATTGAAAACTTGGCTAGAGGGGAAAAGAGGTGGCCGCGTTCATATCAGGGTTCCTAAGCTTGGGGAAAAACGTGCCTTAATAGAGTTAGTAGGAAGAAATGCGGTGGAGAGCCTGCAGCTTGAGATTGGTGCAGCCGCAACACGCGAGAACACAAGTCGGGAGGCCCTTGAACAGATTGCGGAAGCCTTACACTTGCATGAAGAGCCACAAAGGATAGAGTGTTATGATATTTCACATATCCAAGGGGCTGAAACGGTAGCGTCTATGGTTGTATTTGAGGATGGACGCGCTAATTCATCGAAGTATCGACGTTTTAGAATAAAGTCTGTTATAGGACCTGATGATTTTGCCAGTATGGCAGAGGTGATGGAGCGTCGTTTTCAGAATGCTCTTAAAGACGATGAAAAGTTTAGGGAGTTGCCTAATTTAGTGGTTATTGACGGTGGAAAAGGTCAACTTTCGGCAGCTCGAGAGGTCATGATTAGGCTAGGTTATGGTCATATTCCAACAGTGGGCTTGGCCAAGGAAAATGAATGGCTTTTTATTGAGGGATGCTCTGATCCTCTAATACTTCCCCGTAATTCAAAAGGTCTTTGCCTAATGCAGAGAATTAGGGATGAAGCACACCGTTTTGCTTTGACCTACCATCGTTTGCTCCGTGGAAAACGTAATCTTTCATCTGTACTAGATGAAATTCCCGGTATTGGTCCTAAAAGAAAAAAAGTACTTTTAAAAAATTTTGGAATGTCCTTAAAAAAGATGATGAATGCTTCCTGCGATGAGATAGCTGAGGTAGAGGGTATTAATGCAGATATTGCACAAAAGGTATGGGAATTTTTTCATCCTGTTGAGTTGGAAAATGATAAATAGTTACTATTTCTGAAAAGGATAATACGGTATTGTGTAATTAGGAGGAGATAAGTATGAATTTGTTGTTTCGGTGGTTTTTAAATGCAGTGGCACTTGGTGCGGCGGCATATATTGTTGACGGGATCTATATTAGCGGGTTTTTTGCCGCGTTAATTGCAGCATTTGTTTTGGGGATAGTAAATACAATTATCAAGCCGGTATTTATTTTATTGACACTTCCCATAAACCTTTTAAGTTTGGGTTTATTCACATTTGTAATAAATGGTTTGATGCTGCTTTTTGCGGCTGCAGTGGTTCCAGGGTTTGCTGTTAAGGGTATATTATCAGCAGTCTTAGGTTCGATAATCATATCCTTAGTTAGTTTTTTACTGGCCTCGTTAGTAAAAGAATAATTATGAAAAGAGGTCTTAAATGTGGTTGATATCAAACTTATTGCAATTGATTTAGATGATACTTTGCTAAGAAATGATCTAACCATTTCAACTAGGGCTAAAAGTGCAATACTCAAGGCAGCAGAAGCGGGTGTTGCGGTTACTTTTGCTACAGGAAGGATGTTTGTTTCAGCGCTGCCTTTTGCTCTTGATTTAAAGCTTGATCTTCCGCTAATTACCTATCAAGGGGCATTAGTTAAGTACGTAGATGGACGGGTTGTATATCATAGGCCGCTTTCGATAGAACTGGCTAAAAGAGTGGTGGATTTCCTTATTCCCTATAAATATCACGTTAATATATATGTGAATGATGAGTTATGCATGGAAAGACAGTCCCCGGAAGGTCGCCATTATGCAGGTATTGCTAAGGTTCCAGTTCATTTTGTTGAGCATATTCACCAAGCCTTAAGTGATGCTCCAACGAAAATCCTGATTATTGCTAAAGAACCAGAGATTGATGAATTAGCAGTTAATTTACAACGTGCTTTTGGTGGACAGGTTAATATCACAAAGTCAAAACCATATTTCCTAGAGATAGCAAATAAGGAAGCAACAAAGGGCCTAGCCTTGGCTGAGTTGGCGAAGAGTCTTGAGCTAGATTCTTCGCAAGTGATGGCTATTGGTGATAGTTGGAATGATTTAGACATGCTTGAGTACGCAGGAATAGGGGTTGCTATGGAAAACGCCATGGCCGACGTTAAGAAAGTTGCTCAATATGTGACTCGCAGTAATGAAGATGATGGTGTAGCTGAAGCAATTGAATTACTAGTTTTGAATAAGCAAAGTGACAAATAGTACATAAAGAAAACAAATATTAACAAATATTACAAATATAATTTCATTTTAGCAGGAAAAACCTTAATTAAGTCGAAATAATAATTATAATTTACCTATATGGAGGTAATTATGGGGGCATTTAAGAAAAATTCTGAGAGGATAGAATATCTCCGTCATAACTTATATCAACAGGTTAACGGGCAAAGGGAGATGCTTTGTTCAAAGGAAGTATATGAGGTTAGTAAACGCTTGGACAAGCTGATTGTTAAGCAGATGTATTCTCAGTATAAGAAACCAAATTAAAGATCGCTTAAATGCAAAAGTACTACCTTAAAAGTGCAAAAGGTATATAGTACAGTGAGCCAGTCCATAGGAGAATTACTTCTTGGGGACACGGCCTCTTGTACTATATTTTTTTTATTATTCTTAAAAAATATATAGATTTACTGGATTCTGCTGTATACTTTGAATGAAGGTGCAGTTACAGCTTCTTCTGAAAGAAGCTTAGCTTCATTTTTTTATAGTTATCAATTCAGTTTGATTTAATTTTTATTGACAGGCTTGATGTAATTATATTAATATCATAATGGTAGTACCAATAGATATCCTAATCTGCAATAATCGTATGTAAAATGAAAATTTCGTTAATCTTAGGATTTTGGGTGTAATGTATGAAGGAAGATATTAAGTTAGGTATATTTTCATGGTTTGGCTTTGTTTTACCGCTTCCGGAAAGACTTCTACTAATAAAAAAAGCAGGGTTTGATGCCGTTTCATTATGGTGGGAAGATGAGCAGGCCATTGGGCAAGGAATTTCCTTAAGAAAAGGGGATTTCACAAAACTAGTCATAGATTCCGGACTAATTGTAGAAAACATACATGCTCCCTTTAATAATTCGAATGACCTATGGAGTGATCATAAATTAATCAGAAAAAGGGTTGTTGAAAGGCATCTGAATTGGCTTGAGGATTGTGCAATACATAATATCCCTTTAATGGTTATGCATCTAACAGAAGGGGATAGTACACCGGAACCGAACAAATATGGAATTGAAACCATGAGTTGTCTTGTTAGATTTGCTGAGGACGTGGGAGTTAAGATAGCAATCGAGAATACTAGAAGGGAAGATAATATAGATTATTTACTTTCCGAAATTCAATCAGAACACTTGGGATATTGCTATGATAGTTCTCATGCCAATTTGTATCATGATAAAGGCGAATACTTGTTAAAGAATTTTGGGAATAGACTAATAGCGACACATTTATCCGATAATGATGGAATTAAGGATAGACATTGGTTGCCAGGCAATGGGATAATTAGTTGGGAAAGGTTATTGAAAAAATACGCTTTTAATACCTACAAAAGGTACTTGACCTTAGAGGTATGTGCAGATTATGATGAGATGAAGGAAGGGCCAGAACCTTTCCTTGGAAAAGCATTCCACAGACTGTCATTTATCCGTGAGCTAAAGACTTTGCACCACAAGATATAAAATCAATCTATCTGATAGCTAATCGCCGCTAAGTTCCTCGGAATGGCTCGGCGAAAAGATTGTAAAAAAACTGAATAACTTAAGTATAAGGTGCCCTGCAAAGGGAGAATAGGAAAAACCGGTGAGGCCTTGAGGCTCTAATCCGGTGCGGACCCACCACTGTAAACGGCGACAAATCTCCAAAGAACATTTGAATTAAATGTGCCACTGTGTTTTAAGCATGGGAAGGCGGAGATGAGAATGACCCGTAAGCCAGGAGACCTGCCTTACACTTATTTAAAAGGATGAAGGGGAATTAATATCCGAGCAGTGACTTTCATGATGGGAGAAGTCTCTTAGCAATTGCTAGGGGACTTTTTTTATACTATATACAAGTATAACTTTGCCATACTGGCAAAGTGCTGCGGTATATAGTACTGAAAGACGCGCGACAAGGGAACCGATTAAGGCGCGCCTTTCTTATACGATAGTAAATCACAACTTAATATGCAACAGGTGCTTATCAATGATGAGATAATAGGGAACCGGGTGAGAATCCCGGACGGCCGCGCCGCTGTAAAAGGGGAGACTTTTCAACAACCACTGGATACTATTTCTGGGAAGGTGAAAAGCTCGATGATCCATAGTCAGAAAACCTGCCTGTTGCTGGTGCAAATTGCCTTCGCGGGAGAGGGGGAGCGCTTATGTCCAACATATGGGTTAAAGCCTGGCCTTAGTTATTATGCAAATCGAACTGAGGTTTATTAACTAGATTTAGAGTTAGGTAGGGTAGGAAGCACAAGCAATCTTAAAGTAGGGAAGTAGGAGGGTATAGTAAATGAATATTTTAAAGAAACAAAATAATCACAGACTCTTAGCTAAATTAATGCTAATAGTTATGCTGGTTACAGTAATATTTCCGTTATCAAGTGCATATTTTCAAGAAAACCATGGGAAGGTATTTGCGGCTGTTCCCATAGACGGACTAGCTATACAAGCAGTACGCAACAACTATAGTCTGCATCAGGGAGGAAAAGCAGTAGACGGAGCATACGGAAACTTTGGGCCATAT
>PHAD01000067.1 GCA_002841595.1 Firmicutes bacterium HGW-Firmicutes-12 | reverse complement strand
TCATTTTTTAATGCTCCATTTGGAAATTTGAAAGATTTGTCAGAAAGTACCGTCGCTGTTGCAGGTGTATACTGTGACCATTATGGTGGAGGTACTCCTGGTTCAAGGTTTGCTCCTCGCCAGATACGTTACTCTAACTGGCCTGAAGAGTCAATTTTTCATAAAAGGGATTCAGAAATGCAAGTGGTGGATATCGGCGATTTAAATGTATTTCCACTGGAACCTGAACGTAATTACAGTATCCTAAAAGAGCAGAGTATAAAAATAATGAGTACTGGAGCACGACTACTTAGTATCGGAGGAGACTACAGTATTACTCCTGCTTTGATAGATGGTGTTCTGACTGCATTGCCTGGATTATCATTAGGGGTTATCCGAGTTTCAAGAAGGTTAGATTTATCGTCAAAGGAGGGCTTGTTGGGCGTTAGTCCATCTCGCTGTCGAACGACGGATAAGATTGCAGAATCTTTTTCTTCAGGGAATAAAATTATTGCATTAATTGGAGTTTCCAGTTTTGTTCCCGTTGAAGAGATATCGGATAACTGCAGCGCTTTTATAATTCCAGCGACTCGATTAGTTTCGGAAATGGCAATTGTTATTGATGAAATCTGTATTAAGTGGGGAAAACAGTTTAATGGATTCTACCTCAGCATTGATGCCGATGTACTCGAACCTGGGCCCATAGATACGGCCTTTCTAAAAGCTTATACAGGCGTTTCTTTGGAATGTCTATTGAGTTTAATCAATAAGATCAGCGGATTACCTATTTTAGCAGCCGATTTCACAGGTTTTCTTCCGGATATTGATATAACAGGGCGGACAGGGGCAGTTATCGCAGAGGAGATTGCCTTTAGTGTTGTTAAAGCATTGCGCGGAGGTGAAAAGAAATGCAGCTAGAAAAAGAACAATTATTAACTGCTCCTTTGCCTAGAATGGCGGGAAAACTCACCTTCATGCGGTCAAGGACTGCGGATATATTAGAACTCACCGCTGACAACTTGTCGGTTCTGGGTATACCTCTTGAAAAAAACTGCGGAGAAAATACTGGGTGTCGGTATGGTCCTCTCGCCCTACGAGAGACTTCTGTTTATTACGGCTGGTTTAATAACCCACAATTTAAGAGTTCTCCCGTTGATGTTGTTACCCGTACTCAAATTGATACTTCATCTATCAATAATCGATTAGTAGATATAGGGGATATACCGATAGCCGGACTCCAAAAGATTAATGCTGAAGAGAGAATATGCAGGACATTACAGATGTTACAGAAACAAGAATGCCCATGTATCATTTTAGGTGGAGATGAGACCATTGTTTTCCCTACTGTTAAAGGGATGTCTCACAATAATAGGATTGGTTTCATTCAAATAGGGTCCAGCACTTTTTCGGAAAAATCTATGAGGCGACTGTTTCTTGAAGGTATTCTGAACCCATCTAATACGATATTCGTCTCACCAGTTATGTTCCATACAAAAGAGTTTGTTTCTGAGTTCAAAAATGGTGGTGGTATAATTATTTCCTCATCTGAGATGCGTAATTCTTATAGTAATTATAGTAATATGTTCTATCAAAACATCTCTAGAGTCGATATTGTAGTTGCGCACATGGACCTTTCTGCCTTGGATTCCAGTATTCATGGAATGGTAGAGGTTCCAAACTTTAATGGATTATCTTTACGAGAAATTCAGGAGATACTTATCGCATTGGGTCAAATACCACTGGCAGCATTAATTATCACAGGCCTAAATCCGACTATCAATGGTCTTGGCATTGTAAAAATCGGGCAAAGGTTGCTGGTGAC
This sequence comes from Firmicutes bacterium HGW-Firmicutes-12, assembly GCA_002841595.1. Classification (GTDB taxonomy): domain Bacteria; phylum Bacillota; class Peptococcia; order DRI-13; family PHAD01; genus PHAD01. The sequence continues at coordinate 12,081 of PHAD01000067.1, read as the reverse complement.
TGCATTACTGAAATATATCTATGCAAGACTTGGACTCACAAAAAATTGATGAGGTGATAGTATGATACAGCATTTTCCAATGATGTCGCCTTCACCAACTCTATTTAATGCCCTAAGAGGAAACCCGCAAACCATCAATAGTAATACTATAGGTGTTGTAGGAATGCCTTCAGACTGGACTCACTCAAGCCGCATCGGTTCCAGACTGGGACCTGCAGCACTGAGAAGGGCTTCTACAGAGTTAGTTAAGACGATTTTTGAAGACTGTGAAACACGGATTATTGATGCTGCAACACAAGAGATTTTGTTGCGCCGAGAAAACCCATTACTCATTGATTGTGGTAACGCCCCAATTTACCCAGAATCACCGGAAAGCACCACTGAATCAATAGCTGAGATTACAAGGGTTATTCGAAGCAGGGGTGCAATACCCCTATCACTTGGGGGTGACCACTACAACAGCTATCCAGCTTGTCTCGGCTTTTCTCGTGGGCTTGCAGATATCAATCCAGAATTTAAATTCGGCTATATACAAATTGATGGTCATCTTGATTTTTCTGACCGACTTGGAGCATGGGGGGAATTCAATCATGCGACAAATGGTCGACGAATATCGGAACTCCCCAATATTGTGAAATCAAATATGGTATGGATTGGTATTACAGGATGGGTGGATTGTGGTGACATAGCCATGATTGAAGAAATGGGAGGAAAAGTTTTTACATCTGAAGACATACACCGAATTGGTGCAAAAAAAGTTGCGGAATTAGCATTAAAACATGCCACCAGAGACTGTGAGAGTATTTATCTGTCTATAGATATCGATGCTACCGATGCAGGTTTCTTGCCTGGAACCGGTTCTATTGTTCAAAGTAGAGTAGCTCCAAGACAGCTTTGCGAGATAATGGACATTTATGCAAATGCTCCAATAGGTGGGATTGATATTGTTGAAGTAGCACCAGACTTGGATCCCTCTGGAAGAAGTGAACGTATATCAGCATATTACTTGCTTCGCCTGCTTCGCAACTATCTATTTAAATCTGTGGCATAGTTTTAATGGGTGAATAAACTCAAAAACGGGAATTGGGTTTTTCGTTAATAATAAGGAGGTTAATCATGAGTAATTTAAAGAGTGAAAAATCAATATCTAACGAGTATTCTTTCTCTGATTATATGAAATTTATCATACCATCAGTAATTGCCTTAATAATCTTTCTTGGACCGGTTACTTATAAAGGACATATCACTACGGTTTTAAGTTACTTTATAGATTCGGTCAGAGGGCTGATATCAAAAGATAATAGGGTAATTCTAACTTTATTCGTTGTAAATATAGCTGCGGTTCTAACAATCTTAGCCAACTATACTAATACTAAAAGCAAATTCTTAGAAAAATACATGAAGACTAGTCATTTTTGGATGTTTGCAAGAATACTTGGTGCCATAATCATTACTATGATATGTTTTAAAATTGGTCCGGAAATGATTTGGCATAAGAATACTGGCAGAACTATGGGATCTATGAGTGCCTCGATTATTGTAACCTTCATTATTGGGGGATCAATTCTACCATTCATAACAAATTTTGGAGCATTGGAGTTTGTAGGGACACTATTAAAAAAAGTAATGCTAAAACTATTTAGAATACCAGGTATGGCAGCTATTGATTGTGTAGTATCTTGGATTGGTTCGTCTGGATTAGCCATGTATTATACATCGCAATTGCACAAGGATGGCATCTATACAGACAGAGAAGCAGCAGTTATCGCCACTACTTTCTCGTTGGTAAGTTTACCATACCTTTACACAATGGTTGAGATGGTCAATTTGGGGAATAGAACGTATGAATTTATTTTTGCAGCATACTCTATATGTTTTGTTCTCGCAGTTATTATGCCGCGAATCTGGCCCTTGAACAGATATCCGGATACAAATATTCGAAACGAAAGAATAGACAGGACAGAGGAACTAAATGGCAGCACATCACTTTTTTCGGATGCTGTTACCGCAGCAGTCCGCAAGGCCCAAAAGGGATCAGTTAAAGAAGCTGCAATTAATGGAATACAGGGTGGTCTAGGGTTGTGCCTTAGTGTCGTTCCTACAGTTCTCGCTTTTGGGACAATAGCTCTAATAGTTTATGAGTATACATCAATTCTACAGGCTATTTCTCTTCCATTTTATTGGATATGTAATATTGTTGGCATCCCTGAGGCCCAAGGTGCTGCTTCGGCCATTACTATCGGTTATGTAGATCAAACACTGGCAGCTGTTGTAGGTAGTGCATTTGTAACCGATGCGGCCAAATTCTTTAGCATTATTGTAGCTACAAGTGGTGTTCTCTACATTGCTCAGCCTGTTCCCATTATTTTGGGTTCAAGTATACCTCTAGGTATAAGAGATATTACGATAATTTATATAATAAGAGTCGTAATAACTATATTTTTAGTATTACCATTTCTAAAATGGTTTTTCTAGCCATACAGACACTCATCCGGATAGTATATATTTCAAATAAATGGTGAGTTATAGGTTAGTCTTATACATGCAGAATGGGACAAAATTTAGCAATTTAGAGAGAGGAATAAATTTCCTCTCTCTCTAAATAAAGAATCTATTCAAAAAGAAAATCAGTTGGGGGATTTGAAATATGTTTATACAACAAGGAGCTTTACAAGGAATTACAGTATTGGATTTGACAAGAGTATTAGCAGGCCCTTACAGTACGATGTTGTTGTCTGATATGGGAGCAAATGTTATTAAAATAGAAGAACCCTGTAAAGGTGACGATACACGTCAATTTAGTCCTTTTCAGAATGGAGAAAGCGTTTATTATATTACCAATAATCGCAATAAAAAAGGGATTACGTTAAACTTAAAAAATTCTAAGGGTAAAGAAATATTCAAAGAACTGGTCAAGAAGGCTGACATGGTGGTTGAAAACTATCGCCCAGGAGTTATGGAAAAGCTGGGACTCGGATACGATGTGCTTAAAGAGATAAATCCGAGTATCATCTATGGCTGTATATCAGGCTTTGGACACTATGGACGTTATAAAGAACGCCCTGGATATGATATTATTGCCCAAGCGATGAGCGGTTTAATGTCTACTACGGGTTGGCCCGATACACCACCTACACGGACGGGAACCGCTATGGGTGATGTATTAGGTGGTTTATTAATGGCGATTGGCGTACTGAGTGCACTGCACTATCGCAATAGAACAGGCTTAGGTCAAAAGGTTGATATTTCATTGGTAGATGCAGCAGTATCAGCAATGGGTAATATTAATATGTTCTATCTTGCAGAAGGCAATATTCCGAAACGTCAAGGAAATAGATATTCGGCATCATATCCGTATGATTCCTTTGATTGTGTTGATGGCAGTTGCGTTATCGGTGCCGGAAATGAGTACTTGTGGGAAAAAATGTGTAAGGTCATGGAAATGCCGGAGTTGATACATCAGACGGAATTTGATTCAAATTTAAAACGGGTGCAAAATCATAGAGCAGTTAAAAAAATCGTAGAGTCCTGGACGGGTACGAAAACTACTCAAGAAGTAGTAGAGAAATTGCTGGCAGCTGGTGTACCCGCAGCGCCTATCTATAATGTAGCTCAAGTTGTTAATGATGAGCACATTGCTAAAGATAGAGAAATGTTTGTCGAGCAAAAGCATCCCAAAGCGGGAAATGTAATCGTTACAGGAAATCCAATTAAACTATCGGTAACGCCAACCAACGTCCGGACTCCAGCACCATCGCTCGGCCAGGACAATATAGATGTTTACAAGAATTTATTGGGTATGGATGAAGAGTATTTGACTGCATTAAAAACGGACGGTGTAATTTAATTGGGTAGGTGGTGATAATATTGAAGCTTCCTAAAAAGGTGGAGATCATTGAGGTCTGTCCCCGAGACGGGTTTCAGAATATTAAAACCCCGATTTCCACGGAGACAAAAATAGAAATTATCAATAAATTAGTTGACTGTGGCTTTAATTGGATTGAAGCGACTTCTTTTATCAACCCCAAGGCCATTCCACAAATGGCTGATGCCGCCGAAGTGCTTAAAAATGCAAAGGAAAAACATGCTGATAAAGTGGGTTTTATTGCCCTAGCCCTTAATTTGATTGGTGCACAGCGAGCTATTGAAGCCGGTGCAGATGCAATAACTTATGTGGTTTCAGCCAGTGAAAAACATAATTTTGAGAATACCAGAAGAACAATTGATCAGTCGATAAATGAATTCATACAAGTTTGTAAGATAAAAGAAAACGTTAAGGTTCGTTTCAGCATAGCTACCGCACTAGAATGCCCTTTTGCAGGTACTATTGACCCCAGCAGGGTGGTACAGTTAGTTGAGGCTGGATTGGCAGTTGGGGCTGACGAAGTTGTGTTAGCCGATACTACTGGTACTGCGAACCCAGTGCAAATCGAAGCATTGTTAAGCATTTTGATATTCAGATTCCCGAAGGTTCCCTTTATCCTTCATATACATGATACGCAGGGAATGGGATTGGCTAATGTTTTAACAGCCCTCGACTTCGGTATAAATCGGTTTGAAACGGCTGCCGCCGGTTTAGGTGGCTGTCCATATGCTCCAGGAGCAGCAGGGAACATTGCTACAGAGGACTTGGTAAATATGATGCATAAAATGGGCATAGCCACGGGAATAGATTATGCAAACATCATAGATGTCGCCCGATACATTGCAAAAAAACTAGAGATTCCGCTGGTGGGGCACATGGCCAGACTTACATCCTGCCAGGCATCTAACTGAGCATATGTTTCAGGAAGAAATTTTTGGGCCAGTACTTGCGCTGATAAAAGCAGATAGCATTCATGAAGCTTTTGAACTGGTAAATAATGTGAACTATGGACTAGCCCATATTGGTCTGTATTTACTAAAATACAGCGGCACCGACGAGAGATTTGTTAAGAAAGGCTAGACTTTCTTCCCTTTTTAAAATGATTTGCGTAACATAGCAAATACTTCTTCGTTATCTTGCATGGTCGGGAAATATAACAATATTATAAACAGTGAGGTAGTTCAATATGAAGGAATTAAGGTTTCATGGGAAAGTGATAGTTACTGGAAGCGGATCTATTCAGTATTTACAAACAATTGATTGTAAGCGAGTTTTTTTTGTTATTGGTGGTAATTCGGTTTTTATTAATGGGACATATGGTAATGTTAAAGCGATTTTAGAAGAAAAAGGATGTGAAGTCTGTATCTTTTCTAATGTACCTAAGGATCCCCCGATTGAAACCGTATTGGAAGGTATAGAGAATATGCGTGAATTCCAGCCTGATACGGTAATTGGCTTGGGTGGTGGCTCGGTGATTGATGCAGCGAAGATAATGGCACTTTATTATGACCACCTAGATATTGACATCTCCGAGTCTTATAATAGCGGTATTTTTCCGCAAACGCGTAGAACACAACTAATTGCTATTCCCACTACATCTGGAACGGGGAGTGAAGTGACACGGTTTTCGGTTCTTACTAACCGGAACTCTGATATTAAGATGGGTGCCAGATCTAATGGGTTAATTGCAGATATTGCCATATTAGATGCTGAACTAACGGTGTCTATGCCGCGTAATGTAGTAGCGGAAACTGGTATGGATGCATTAGCTCATGCGGTTGAGTGCTATACAAATCCTAATCTTGACGATTTTACCGAAGTTTTGGCTGCTGGTGCGATTGAGGGACTATTCAAGTATCTGCCTGAATCTTATATAACAAGCTCTCTAAAGTCTAGGGAAAAAGTACATAACTATCAATGCATAGCTGGCAGTGCTTTTGCTAATGTGGGAACTGGTATGGATCACGGAATCGCTCATGCTCTTGGTGGTAAATTTAATTATGGGCATGGTTTGCTTATTGCTATAGCTTTACCATATGTGTTGCAGTTTAACGTACGAGAAGTAGCTGTCAGAGTAAAAGTCGGCTATCTGTCGCAGCGGATTGGTAAAGATTTAATTGAGGGTATCAAAGAGTTAAATGAAGTTCTTAATATACCCCGCTCTTTCAAAGATATGGGTTTGAATAAAGCCGATTTCAGTGAGAATTTAGATCTTTTAGTTCAAAACGCTTTAAAAGGTTCTACACGTGTTAATCCGGTTCATGTTTCGGCTGACGATATGTGTTATATTCTAACTTCTATATATGAGGGAACGGACATTGAAACTACGTTCGGCAAATAATTAAAACGGGAGGAAAGTATTCATGGTAAAATGTATACAGAAAACAATGGATGGCAATACCGCAGCGGCTTATGTTTCTTACGCATTTACAGAAGTTGCTGCAATTTATCCCATTACCCCTTCATCACAAATGGCTGAACTGATCGATGAATGGTCTAGTCACGGTAAAAAAAACATCTTTGGCGAGCCTGTCCGCGTGGAGCAGATGCAATCTGAAGGCGGTGCTGCTGGCGCGATACATGGTGTGCTCCAGGCAGGTGCATTAGCTACCACTTATACGGCATCTCAAGGATTACTACTAATGATTCCAAACATGTACAAAATCGCAGGGGAGCTATTGCCAGGGGTTTTTCATGTCAGCGCCCGAGCATTAGCGGCCAATGCCCTAAGTATATTTGGAGATCATCAGGATGTGATGGCTACCAGGCAAACAGGCTTTGCGATTTTGGCTTCTAGCAGTGTGCAAGAGGCTATGGACTTGGCGGCGGTAGCTCATTTAGCGGCGATTAAAGGAAGGATTCCTTTTTTGCATTTCTTTGATGGTTTTCGAACTTCTCATGAGATTCAGAAGATCGATGTTCTTGACTATAAGGATCTTGCACAACTGGTTGATCAAGACGCACTCCGCGAGTTTAGAAATCGTGCGTTAAATCCTGATCATCCCGTTGCTCGGGGTACAACTCAAAATCCTGATATTTATTTTCAGACCCGTGAGTCCGTTAATAAGTTTTATAACGAGCTGCCTTGTATAATTGATAAGTATCTGCAGGAAATTAACAAATTGACAGGAAGGAACTATCAGTTCTTTACATACCTAGGTGATCCAGAGGCCGAGAGAATCATTGTTGCAATGGGTTCAGGTTGTGAGGCTATTGAGGAAACAGTGAATTATCTAAACAGTAAAGGTGAAAAAGTGGGTCTGGTTAAGGTTCATGTATATCGTCCATTTTTGGTCGACCGATTCTTGGCAAGTGTACCGGGGAGTGTAAGGAAGATAGCAGTATTAGATCGAACAAAGGAACCAGGTGCTGCGGGTGATCCTTTGTATTTGGATGTTCGGAACGCATTCTATTCCAGCACAGATAGGCCAATAATAGTAGGTGGCCGCTACGGTTTGGGCTCGAAGGACTTTACGCCTGCTCATATTGCAGTAGTATTTGAAAATCTTAAACAGGATACACCAAAGAATCAGTTTACTGTTAGTATAAATGACGACGTCACCTTCACCTCGTTACCCGAGTATACCCCCGAAATTGATCCTACGCCGACTGATACCAAGGCCTGTAAGTTCTGGGGACTGGGAGCGGATGGAACAGTTGGGGCTAACAAGAGTGCGATCAAGATAATAGGTGATAATACAGAAATGTATGTTCAAGGCTATTTTGCTTATGATTCCAAAAAGTCGGGTGGGCTAACCGTTTCCCATCTGCGTTTTGGCCAACAACCTATTAAGTCCACATATTTGATTACAAAAGCTGATTTTATTGCTTGCCACAATCAGTCTTATGTACATCAATACAATTTGCTGGATGGCTTAAAACCAGGCGGGATCTTTTTACTGAACTGTATCTGGACACAAGCCGAACTTGAAGAACGGTTGCCGGCTGCTATGAAACAATATCTAGCGAAAAACAATATTAACTTTTACACAGTCAACGCAGTCAAAATTGCTGCCGACTTAGGGCTAGGCGGAAGGATAAACATGATCATGCAAGCAGCATTCTTCAAGTTATCACAGGTTATTCATAAAGAAGAAGCTGCATCATATCTTCGGGAGTTTGTTGCCGATGCTTATGGGAAACAAGGCAGTCATGTAGTTGAGAAGAACTATACGGCTATTGAGAAAGGGTTTGAAGAAATTACTCAGGTGGTAGTTCCTATGAACTGGGCTGATGCTGTCCAAACAGAAAAAAATACTGAAAAGGAAATGCCCGATTTTATCAAAAAAATGCTGATTCCTATGAATCGGCAGGAGGGCGATAAAATTCCTGTCAGTAATCTTATTGGTAGTGAGGATGGTAGTTATCCGCTCGGATCTACAGCTTGGGAAAAACGCAGAATTGCGATTCGAGTACCTGAATGGCAAGTGGAACAGTGTATCCAATGCAATCATTGTTCTTTTGTTTGTCCCCATTCTGTCATTCGGCCAGTATTGGTAACAAAAGCTGAACTTAGCAATGCGTCGGCGCAATTTTTAAGCAAGCCTGCTGCCGGAATGGGAGGGCTTCACTTTCACATGGCAATATCGGTAGAAGATTGCACGGGGTGCGGTAGTTGTGTTGATGTCTGCCCGGCAAAAACAAAAGCCTTAGTTATGAAGCCATTGTCTGAGCAACTGCTTCAAGCTGAGGCAAGTTGGAACTTTATTAAAGGGTTACCACTAAGAGTGTTGTCCGAAAAGGAGAAGCGTACAGTTAAGGGTAGTCAGTTTTTACAACCATTTATTGAATTTTCTGGCGCTTGCGCCGGTTGTGGTGAAACACCTTATGCCAAACTGGTTACTCAGTTGTTTGGCGACCGCATGATGATTGCTAATGCGGCAGGTTGCTCGACAGTTTGGGGGGCAAGCGCACCGGCGGTGTCATATACAGTTAATTCGCGTGGTCATGGTCCGGCTTGGGGTTTCTCGTTATTTGAAGACAATGCGGAATACGGTTTTGGAATGTACCTGGGAACAGAGCAAATTAGGCAGACGCTAGCTAGCGCTGTAGAAAAGGCGATTCGTGAAGATATCAGTGATACGTTAAAAGTATGTCTCCAAGATTGGCTGGATCATAAAAATGAGGGAACAGGAACTCGTGAACGAGCCGACAGCTTGATTATTGCTATAGAGTCAGAGAAAAGTACGAACGGAATTTTACAAAACATTTATCATCGTCGAGATTTCCTAGTTAAGCGTTCTCATTGGATATTTGGCGGTGATGGCTGGGCCTATGATATCGGATTTGGCGGTCTGGATCATGTCTTGGCTTCGCGCGAAGACGTCAATGTTCTGGTGTTTGATACCGAAGTTTATTCCAACACAGGCGGGCAGTCGTCGAAAGCGACTCCAACAGCTGCCATTGCGCAGTTTGCTGCCGGCGGAAAGAAAGTGAGAAAAAAAGATTTGGGGTTGATGGCCATATCCTATGGTTATGTATATGTCGCGCAGATTGCCATGGGAGCTGATAAAAACCAGACTATCAAGGTAATTGCCGAAGCGGAAGCCTATCCGGGACCGTCATTAATCATCGCGTATGCTCCATGTGTAAATCATGGAATAAGTGCTGGTATGGGGAAAAGCCAGGCACAGGCAAAACGTGCCGTAGAGGCCGGTTATTGGTCATTATACCGATACAATCCTCAACTGAAAGCTCTAGGTAAAAACCCATTCCAGTTGGACTCTAAAGAGCCCACAGCCAGTTTTCAAGAATTTGTAAGAAGTGAAGTGCGCTACTCAGCGCTATTGCGTCAATTTCCTGATAGCGCTCAATCGAAGATTGAGCAAGCTGAAATTGATGCAATGGAGCGCTTGGCTAAGTATAAACAATTGGCAAATTAATATTAAATTTTAAACTATAAAGTCAATAGATTTAAGATGGAACGTTTAAATGAATGAAAACTGCACAACAATATGAAGATAGCTTGCGCAAACTACGTTTAAAGGTTTATCTGCTGGGTGCCAATCCTATGGATAATCCCATTATTCGATCATCGATGAATTCAGTCAAGATGACTTATGGTTGGTGGAAAAACCGGAATATGAAGATTTGAAACAATACAATTAATGGGGCTGTGTTGAAGTGATATGCTCCCTTCAAAGTAGACAGATGAAATAAAAAACATCTGAAAACTTTGAAGGGAGCATTTTCATGCCGCAAAAGGGACGATTGCCAATAGAAGAGAAAGTAAGGATTGTCGAAGATTACCTTGCCGGAAAGATAGGATTCCGATCAACACACGAAACAAAGGGGATTGGTAAGTCGACACTAAGACTATGGATAAGACTGTATGAGATGCGGGGTGTAGAGGGACTAACGCCAACAGCAAAGGGGCGGAAATATTCTTCTGAACTGAAAGAAACGGTTGTCAGGGAATATGTAGCGGGCGGGATATCTCTTAAGGGACTATGCAGAAAATATGATATCACGCATGCACAGATTGTCCGGAAATGGATTAAGAAGTATAATGGCTGTGAAGAATTTCGATCACCGAACAGTGGGAGTGAAATCTTCATGGCAAAGGGATGGGAGACAACATTAGACGAACGGATAGTAATCGTAAGCTACTGCATTCCAACGGCAAGGACTATGGGAAAGCCGTAGAGCGATATGGCGTTTCATACCAACAGGTATACATTTGTGTAAATTAGCAGAATAAAACAGGTACGAAATATCAAGATAAAAAGAACCTGAAAAAGGAAAAAGAGCGAGAAAATTTCATAATAAAACGGATAGTGAAGAACGAAAAAATCAAAATAAAAAAGGAATAGTTCTCTTTTAAAGAGAGCTAAAAAATAATTAAAGCCCAGCCTCAATAGCGGCAGCCCGGACACAATCCTCATCAACCACATTTTTCTTAAATTGATAGCCAGAAATAAGGGCATGATTAGCGAGTTGATTGATGACCCTGGGCCATCCCGAAGACAAAGAATAAATAGCGCGAATAGCAGCTTCGGAGAATATTTTTATGAGTAGCCCCGGCATAAGAAGGATGGTGCTTAACATAGGTAAAAGTCTCCTCCGAAGAAAGAGGCTCAAAATTGTAGCGAGTGAGAATGCGTTGATTAAGAGGCCTGTGTTGAGCTAAATAAAGCTTAGCATTTAAATGAGTTAGTCCTGCTAAGATGAGGATATAAGGATTGTCCGAATCCATAGAAAAATTAAAAAGCAAGGCAATATCTGAAAGGAAGGCATCTCTAGACAACTGCATTTCATCAAAAATAAAAACCGGAGTAATGCCCCTAGTTTTAGATAAATCAGAGACAGCATGTTGAATTTGGTGAAAAAGGTCAATCTTGCGAAAAGTAGCATTAACCCCAAGGCCATGGCAATAGAACGATAAGTATCCATGACCGTCAACGAAGCCAAAGGCAAATAAATGGGTTTGAACAATGAGGGATTAAGAGTGACTACGAAAGAACGTAGAGTTAGAGTTTTCCCAGCCCCCGCCTCACCGGTGAACAAACCAATTCCCTTTGTCTTTCTGAGGAAATCAAGCCGTGCTAAGGCCTCTGCATGAGAAGCAGAAGGGAAAACCTCATTGGGGCTAATATCCTTTGAAAAAGGAGTCTTGGAAAGAGAATAAAAAGGTTTGAACATCAAGCATCACCTTCAATTCCAGCAAACGAAACCTTACGTTCCCTTTTAACAAAAGCATTATCAGGAAGATTAACCGGAACAGCCTTAGTGACAGGCTGTCCGTTTTGATAAATAAAAATATCCGAAGCATTAAAGCGCACTTCAATGCGTTGACCGATAAACTGAGCAGGAACCTCATACAAACGATTTTTAATCGAAATAGTACCGTCATGCTTAACCTTTCGATTATCCCGGACCAAAAAGAGATGTTCAAGATAAGCCGGATCCTTGACCCAACGGATAGAACTTTGTTGAGAAAGAAATACATCCACAATCTTTGTTCCATCCATGAAGTAGTTTTCGAGTTTGATGTAACCTTCTTTATGCAGCAACTCAACTACTTTGCTGAAAATATCAAGAATTATGTCTTTCATACGTTCACTACGAAATGTATTAATGGTCTTGAAGTCTGGATTGTTTCCGCCGCATAACCAAATGTACATGATATTCTCTCTGTCTGCCTTTTCAATTCGGCGACTGGAATAGGTTTTGTCAGCATAGGCATAGACGATGAGCTTGGTCATCATCACCGGATG